>NZ_JBWKVA010000016.1:0-158517 GCF_059421425.1 Pseudomonas sp. GW821-FHT02H09 | reverse complement strand
ACAGCCTCCAGATCCAGACCCGCGAGCCGTTCCAGGGCGCGCGCCGGGTCGATCCGGCCCTCGCGCACCTGCTCGACCGCCACCACCACCGCCGCCCAAGGGGTGCGCTTGCCCGAGCGGGTCTGCAGCAGGTAGAGCACGCCTTCCTCGATGGTGAATTCGAATTCCTGCATGTCCCCGAATGCGGCCTCGAGCACCGTGGCGGCCTCCTGCACCTCGGCCGCCAGCGTCGGCATGCAGCGCTCGAACAGGTTCAGGTCGCCCAGCGCGTGGCGGCCGGAGACAAGGTCCTCGCCCTGACTGTTGAACTGGAAGTCGACGTACAGGTGCTTCTCGCCGGTCGCGGGGTCGCGGCTGAAGGCGACCCCCGAGCCCGAGGTGCCGCCGCTGTTGCCAAACACCATCGCCTGCACCGCGACCGCAGTGCCGAGGCCTTCCGGGATGTCGTTGAGCCGGCGGAAGGTCGCCGCCTTGCCCGAGTCCCAGGATCTGAGGATCGCCAGTACCGCGCCCTGCAGCTGGTCCTGCGGATTCTGGGGGAACTCCTGGCCGGTTACCGCGCGGAACAGCTCGAGGCTCTCCCGGGTGAGCGCGCGCAGCGCGTGGAAGTCGAGCTCTGCCGGAGCGGCGACCCCCGCGGTGGCGAGATGCCGGGCGGTCAGATCATCGAAGCGACTCGCCGGTGCGGCATGCACCACTTCTGCGTAGCTTCTCACCAGGCGCCGGTAGGAGTCCCACACCAGGCGCGGGTTGCCGGTGATGCGCAGCACTCCTGCGGTAGTGGCGTCGCACAGTCCGATATTGAGCAGGGTCTCCAGCATGCCCGGCATGGACACCGGCGCGCCGGAACGCACCGACACCAGCAGCGGCCGGCGGTGGCCGCCGAAGCTGGTGCCGCTGCGCTGTTCCAGCCAGCGCATGTGATCTACCAGCGCACCGCCGAGTGTCGGCAGCGCGCCTCCTGCCTGATGCCAGGCCCGGTACCAGTCGGTGGTGAGAACGAAGGCTGGCGGCACCCGCAGACCGGCCGCGGCCATGCCCGCGAGGTTCCAGGCCTTGACCCCGAGCCGATCGGCGCCGGCCGCCGGTGCCGGCTCGCCGACACCGATATGGAAGATCTGCTGAATGAGGGGCAGGTCGCTCATAGGTACTCCTCACAGGGCCGCGCGGGCCAGCGTCTGATCCCGCAGCATCTGCACGGTGTGCCTCAGGGCATCGGTCGCGCGCTCCAGATTGCCGGCGATGGCGTCGAGCACATAGAGCTCGCGCGCCTCGATCTCCTCGGCGAGCAAGGCATGGCGGACCTGACGCAGGGTGTCGTCGGCCATCTTCTCCAGATCGACTACCCGGTGCGCCGCCTGGAGGAAATCCTGCATGTCCTCGCGCGCCGTTCCCCGCCCCAACGCCTGTGCCGCGACCAGCGCCTTGAGGTATTCCTGAGTCGCCGACAGGGCGAGCGCGAACAGCGCCGCCAACGGAGCAGCGGCCGGGTGTGCCAACGGGCTGCGCGGCAGCAGCGAGCAGTGAAAGGCGGCCTCTTCCAGCTCATCGGTGACGTCGTCGGCACGGCTGGCGAGCCGGAGCATGAATTCACCGCATTCGACGCGTGGGCTCCTCTCGCGCACGCGCAGCACCAGGTCGTCGGCGCGCCGCTCCCAGTCCTTGGCGCGCAGGGCACGGGCCGCCAGGCACTGGTTGAAATCGGCGATGCCCAGTTGCAGCCAGGCGTCGCGCAGGCTTTCGGCGATCTCGACGGTGTAGGCCGCGTGTTCGACCACCGCGTCGAACAAGTCCTGTTCAGCACTGTGGAAGTAGCTGAAGAACTCGGCTTGCACCTCGTCGCGCACCAACGCCTGGGAGCGCCCGGCGAGCAGAGCATTGCTGCAGGCTGCAAGCACGAACTGCAGCAGGTGGCGCGCCTGCGGCAGGCCGATGATCTGTTGGAGTTGTTCGCCATAGCGCAGGCTGCCGTGGCCAGCCGACTCGAGCGTGTCGTATAGCAACTGCTGGCCACCACAGAGCAGGAAAGCTATGTGTCCATAGCCGTTCTTCGCCGCCCAGGACAGCAGCGCGATCGTCTCCTCGTTCGGCAGGAACGCCTTGAGCTGCTTGCGCGCCTTGTTCCAGTCGATCAGGAACACCAGCCGCGAGCCCAGCAAGTCGAGGAACTGCAGCAGCTTGTCGCGCTGGGCGGAGCGGAAGCGACCGATGCACAGGCGATAGAGCCCATCCTCCATGCTCGGGTCCTCGCGCGAACGGGCGCCTTCCCAGTCGACTTCGACGGCATCGAACAAGCCTTGGAAGAACTGCAAGCGCTGGAGGTGGACATCGGTGTAGGTGACGGTCACCTCGTCCACGCGCACATGCACCACCAGTACATGGGCGTCGGTGGTGCCGATGTCGTTCTGGATGATCAGGGTGTCGCCCGAACGGGTCACCGTGGTGCCAAGGCCCGGATGGTTGAACTTGAGCGGCGCCGTCTGGTGGAGGCCGGCCATGAACGCGCGCACCGCGTCCCGATCCGCCTCGTCGATGTTGTAGACCGCCGCCCCTTCCAGATACTCCGCGGCAAGCCGGCTTTGCACCTGGTTGAGCGCCTTGTGCGCATCCATCACCAGCAGATGCCAGCTGTCACCGGCTTCGCGGTCGCCTGAGGTCAGCAGGCCCAGGGCCTGGTCGTCGAGCAGGTCGTCGGCAGGGCGCTGGATCCGTTCTGACAGACGCGCCAGTCGCGTAGTGAATTCCGCCTCTTCGCCGCTTGTCTGCAGACCGAGCGGCACCAGCATTTCCTGCATGTCCTCGACGATACCGCAGACCAGTCCCTCTGCATAAGGGATGCGATAGCGGCCATTCTCCTGCAGGGCACTGCCGACCACTGTATCCAGCTCTACGCTATCCACACCGCAGGCCAAACGCTCGACGTGCATTGAGGAAAATGGCAAGTCTGGTTGTCGCGCATGGGAGCGAGCCGCCTGCAACAGGGCGAATCGGTATTTCAGCCGATCATTGGCGGCGAGCGCCGTGTTCACCAAGGCCGGCAGGGCGATGACCTCCTCGCCCAGGGCAAGCATGATCTTGCTCTTGTCCACCATGATGAACCCTCGCCCGGACCTTTCCCCTGTCTCTTCAGATTAGTCGCGCAGGGTGTCGCCCTGGGGGCGACTGGATGATCGGCAGCGGAGGCCGTGGCCGTTCGTCATAAACCTGCTGGACAGAGGGGGGAAGGCTGGTTGCAGCGGGAGATGCCCAGTGGTGGTAATCACATCGTTTTTTTACCCTTGTTTTGCTCTATCTGTTCAAGTTGTTCTAGAACACGGAGCCCGGATGTGCTGCGGGACACGCTTTGGAACTGTCGGTCACGCAAGGCAATGACGCGGTCAAAGCACATGCAGATGCTGAAGATCTGTTGTCGCTGACTACTAACCGGGCCTGACCGTCCCCCCTGATCGTAGTTCGGTACGCGGCCTCCCGCCGCCGAGGACTTGCCTGGTCACCCAAGCGCGACCAGCCACGCGGTTTTCAAGGAATACGGGGCACCAAAGGCCTGCTGAGCCCAGACTAAAAAAGACCAACAAAGCCCCGCATATCCATTCGCATCCTTCCCTCCCCCTGCGCCATCGAGCGAGCAGGCAATCGTACCGGCCCGGCGCCGAGAGCTGGCCGACGATCGGCACCGATTCTTCGTCAGAGTAACTTTCATTATGAAATTCACTATGTAATATTATGACCGAAATATAAACGAACACCGATCTGGAGAATCCCGATGAAAAGAGCCAGCTTCCAACCCATGCCTTGTCCGGTCGCCCATGCCCTCGAGCACATTGGTGACGGCTGGAGCTTGCTGATCCTGCGCGATGCCTTCTACGGCCTGCGCCGTTTCGACGAGTTCCTCAACAGCCTTGGTATCGCCTCGAACACCCTGACCCGCCGCCTGAATGATCTGGTGGCAGCCGGTTTGCTGGAGCGCCGCCCCTATCAGGACAACCCGCCACGCCATGAGTACCACCTCACCGAAGCGGGCCGGGATCTACGCCCGGTCATCCTGACGCTGATGGCCTGGGGCGCCCGCCACTCCAGCGGTTCAGACAAAGTTTTCCTGGCAGACGAAACAACCGGACAACCCGTGGCGCTGGCGTTGATGGATGCCAATACCGGTAAGCCCATCACCCATGAGGGCCACCGAGTACATGTGTCGCACGATGCCGATGAATTGACTCAATGGCGTGTCCGTACCGGCCAGGCCTACCGCCAGACCGATGCTCTGGTCAGTCACTTTCCCAATTAACCTTCCGCAGAGGTCATTTCGCCATGGAAGCTCAAGTCAGCGCTGAGCCCAAACAAGCAGACACCCCCGCCTCATCCGCCCCCGCCCGCCGCAAGAAAGCATTGCGCCTGGGGCTGCTGGCCCTCGCCGTGATCGGCGCCGTCGGCTATGGCAGCCATTGGTGGTTGGTCGACCGCTTCATCGAAGATACCGACGACGCCTACGTGGGCGCCGATGTCACGGTCATCAGCGCCAAAGTGCCGGGTTATATCAGTGAGGTGGCGGTGCTGGACAACCAGTTTGTCAAAGCCGGCGATCTGCTTGCCCGTATCGATGTGCGCGACTATCGCGCCGCATTGGCCAAGGCCGATGGCGCCGTGGCGGCGCAGCAGGCCAGCCTGATCAATCTCGATGCGACCGAACAGCTGCAACAGGCGGTGATCGACCAGGCCAAGGCACAGATCGATGCCTCGGATGCCGAAGCGCAACGGGCTGGAGATGATCGCACGCGCTATCAGAATCTGGTGCGCAGCCAGGCTGTGTCGGTAGAGAGTGCCCAGCGGGTCGATGCCACCTGGAAAACCGCCCGAGCTGATCGCGCTCGGGCTGACGCCGTACTGCTGGCGGCACGCCGTCAACTGGCGGTGATCGAAAGTCAACGCGGCCAGGCCCGGGCAGCGCTGCAACAAGCACAAGCCGAGCGCGAACAGGCCCAGCTGAACATCGGCTATACCGAGTTGCGCGCGCCCGTGGATGCTTATGTCGGTAACCGCCGCGCCAGGGTCGGCACCTACGCCGCCGCTGGTAGCCAACTGATCTCGGTCGTGCCGGCGAAGGGGCTGTGGATCGACGCCAACTTCAAGGAGGACCAACTGGCGCGCATGCAGGTTGGCCAAGGTGTCAGCATCCGGGCCGATATCCTGCCCGGCCGTGAGTTTCACGGTCACATCGAAAGCCTGGCACCGGCCACTGGCGCGCAGTTCAGCGTGCTGCCACCGGAAAACGCCACGGGCAACTTCACCAAGATCGTCCAGCGAGTGCCGGTACGGGTACGTCTGGACATCGCCGATGCCGAATTGGGTGCACTACGTCCCGGGTTGTCGGTTGTTGCTCAAGTGAACACTCATGATGCGTTGCAGCACAACGACGCTGCATTGGCAGGCCAGCCATGAGCAGCCCACTGCCCACACTGACCATGGCACAAAAAGTCGCCGCCTTCGCCACCATGTGCGTCGGCATGTTCATCGCCCTGATCGACATCCAGATCGTCTCCGCCTCGCTCAAGGACATCGGCGGCGGCCTGTCGGCCGGCGCAGACGATACGGCCTGGGTGCAGACAGCCTACCTCATCGCGGAAATCATCGTGATCCCCATGTCCGGCTGGCTCTCGCGAGTGATGAGCACGCGCTGGTTGTTCGCCGTGTCGGCAGCCGGTTTCACCTTGACCAGCCTGCTGTGCGCGTTGGCCTGGAACATCGAGAGCATGATCGCTTTTCGCGCCTTGCAAGGCTTTCTCGGCGGCTCGATGATCCCGTTGGTGTTCACCACGGCATTCATGTATTTCACCGGCAAGCAGCGGGTGATCGCAGCCTCCACCATCGGCGCCATCGCCTCGCTGGCCCCGACCCTGGGCCCTGCAGTGGGCGGCTGGATCACCGACATTTCATCCTGGCACTGGCTATTCTATATCAACCTGGTACCCGGCCTGTTCGTGACTTTTGTCGTGCCGATGCTGGTCAAGGTTGACCGGCCCAACCCTGCCTTGCTCAAGGGTGCTGACTATATCGGCATGGTCCTGATGGCTGTGTTTCTTGGTTGTCTGGAGTACACCCTGGAGGAAGGGCCGCGCTGGAACTGGTTCAGCGACAGCACCATCGCTACCACCGCCTGGATTGCGGGCATTAGTGGCGGATTGTTCATATGGCGCTGCCTGGAAATTTCCGAACCCATCGTCGACCTGCGCGCACTGGGCGATCGCAATTTTGCCCTGGGCTGCCTGTTTTCCTTTATCACCGGTATCGGCATTTTCGCCACCATCTACCTGACGCCACTGTTTCTAGGGCGCGTACGTGGATACGGCTCGCTGGACATCGGCCTGGCGGTGTTTTCCACCGGCGTGTTCCAGCTGCTGGCGATCCCGGTGTATGCGATGTTGGCCAACCGCATCGACCTGCGCTGGATTCTCATGCTGGGGCTGTCCTTGTTTGCCCTGTCGATGTGGGACTTCTCCCCCATCACCCATGACTGGGGCGCCAAAGAGCTGCTGCTGCCGCAGGCAATACGGGGCTTTGCCCAGCAAATGGCCGTTCCGCCCGTCGTCACCCTCACCCTCGGCGCCTTGGCCCCTAACCGCCTCAAGCTCGCCTCGGGGTTGTTCAACCTGATGCGCAACCTGGGCGGAGCCATTGGCATCGCCGCCTGCGCCACCGTGCTCAACGACCGGACCAACCTGCATTTTCTAAGACTGGCCGAGCACCTCAATACCCGCAACGAAGCCATGAATACCTGGCTCGACCAACTGACCGTGAATGCACAACTGCTCGGGCAGAACAGCATTGATGCCAGCCAGGTCGCACTGCATCAACTGTGGGCCCTGACCTGGCGGGAGGCACAAACGCTAACTTATGCCGACGCTTTCCTGATGATCATGGCCTGCTTCGTGGTCGCCACGTTGCTGGTGCCGTTGATGCGTAAAGTTCAGCCGCCCAAACAACCGTCCGCCGACGCTCATTAATCACGCTTGAAGGATTATTCGATGAACACTTTGCTTGATCGCATGCTTCCCTATGGGCGCTTTGTGCTGGCTGCGCTGGCCATCACGGTGGCCGGCTGCACAGTGGGTCCTGACTACCAGCGCCCCGCCGATCAGGCCGCCACTCAGTTCATGGCGCAGGACGCCTTGCAGCGCCGCGACGCCGGGCGCCCCGCACCCGAGCTGGAAAGCTGGTGGAAAGGCTTTGAAGACCCGCAACTGACCCAGTTGATTCAGAGGGTTCTGGCGCAGAATCTTGACCTGGCCGTGGCCATGGCCCGCGTGGAGCAGGCTCGTGCCGTCGCCCGAGAGGCCGGCGCGACGCGCCTGCCTCAAGGAAGCCTCGATGGCCAGGTCGTGCGGCAACGCCAGTCATTGAAAAGCCCGCAGGGCCAATTGGCTAGCAGCCAGCCCGGCTATGACCGCAACCAGACATTGAGCGACATCGGCGCCGGCGCGAGCTGGGAGCTGGATCTGGCGGGGGGGCTCAAGCGCGGCGAGCAGGCAGCGCTGGACGACGCCCAGGCCGCGCAAGCCAGCCAGGCAGGTGTACGCGTTTCCGTTGCCGCCGAAGCAGCTGACGCTTACTTGCGCATTCGCGGTGCTCAGCAGCGTATTCAGGTATCCGAACAGCAGGTAAAAAACCAAAGCGATTTGCTCGATCTGGTCGAGACACGCCTGGCCCAAGGGCTGGGCAACCAGCGCGAGACCGCCCAGGCCCGGGCAGTGCTGCAACAGGCGCGTACCACCCTGCCGCCCTTGCGAACCGAACTGGCGGTGCAACTCAACCGCCTCGACGTGCTGATGGGCGCCGCGCCCGGTACTTATGCCCGCGATCTGGCCGGTACCCCGCCCGATTTTTTTGATTACAAGATTCCACAGATTCCTTCCGACATCGCCCCAGGACAAATGCTGCGCCGGCGCCCTGATGTGATCGCGGCCGAGCGGCGTTTGGCCGCCAGCAACGAGCGGATTGGCGTAGCCACTGCGGAGTTTTACCCGAAGGTTTCGCTGGGTGGCCTCCTGGGTTTCTCCAGCCTGCATGGCGGTTCACTCTTTACAGAACAGGCATTCCAGCCACAGGCGCTGTTGGGGCTGCATTGGCGCCTGTTTGATTTCGGCCGTGTCGACGCGCAGGTCGCCCAGGCCAAAGGCGCAAATGCCCAGGCGCTGGCTGAATACCGCCAGTCGATGCTGCGCGCCAGCGAAGACGTCGAAAATGCCGTGGTGACCCTGACTCAACTAGAAGCCCAACGTCAGGATCTGGCCCTTGAAATCTCCTCCAGACAAGCCGCGCGACAAGCAGCGAGCGAGGCGTACCAAGGCGGTGCGGTGAGCCTGATCGAAGTGTTGAACGAGGACCGCGAACTACTCCGCACACGAGACCAGATGGCAGAACTCAATGCCAACGATGCGCGTGCCGCAGTGGCCACGTTCCGCGCTCTAGGGGGCGGATGGACCGTAGAGTAGCGCCGGTACGGTCGGCGAAAACCCAACTTTTTGAGACTTGGGCTTGTCGAACAGTCTGGGCAAGCCAGGCTTGGGCTTACGCTTCATGGTGCGCAAAAGAATCACCGGCTGCATCCGGTAGCGGTCGCAATAGCGCCGAAGGTGTTCAGCATCGTATCCTTTGTCCGCCAATAGCCAGCGACAGCACTTGCGAGGTCGTCCCCTCTGGCTGCCTGGGACTTGAACCTGATCAAGCAACGGCTGCGCATGATCAATATCGCTGGCCTGTCCACCTGACAGGTTGAAACACAGAGCGATTGCGGTCGAATCGCAGAGCATATGAATCCTGGTCGTGAGGCCGCCGCGACTGCGGCCCAGTGCATGGTCTAGCGGTTCTTCAGGCCCCCTATTTTCCTGGTGCCGGAAGAGGCTCGGGTTGCGCGTATCGCGGTGGAGTCGATCATCCAGGTGTCCAGATCAATCAACCCTTGCTCGTTGAGCCTGATATGCAGGCGCTTGAGCATTTGGTCAAAGATGCCTCGATTGCGCCAGTCGCGAAAGCGTTGATAGACCGTCGATCATTTCCCAGGACGCATCGCTGAGTTTGTATCGCTTGGCCATCAGGGGCTCCTGCCTTTGATGGCGGCGATTTTACCCATTTCGGTGTTTCAAGGGTTTTCGTACAAACCTAGCGTGCATTCATACTGGTTTGCGGCGATGAAACTTCCTCATCCCGCGTTGCCATGCTCTGCTTTCGCGCCCACTGGGTCAGCGCCAGCATCATCGCGAACCCAAGCACAATCAGCACCGGATAAGCCATCAGCAACTCGAACAGCGAATATTTCCACGCAAGGGGGCGCCCAACGCCCAGCATCGCGGCATACATCCAGGACACGCCCGACAGCGCGCCGGAGAAAATAGCCAGCATCCGAACGCCAAACGTGAGATCGAACAACGACCCGGCCTTTTGCAGCGCAGGCAGCACGGCACGATGCAACAACATACCGTTAAACGTCAGTAGCAGGACAATGATGACTTTGGCCTGGAGTTTCGGATTCGCAAAATAGCTCATTCCCTTATCAAGATAATCCACACCGATCACAGCCGCCCCTGTGATCCACAAAAATACCAATGCAATAACCACAGTCTTTTGAAGACTCTGCATATGCGCATTATCGTGTTCGGTCGACACACGACCCTTTAATAAATCATTGACCATCGCAACATCACTGGTAAATACCAGACCAATAGCTACGCAACAGGCCACAAGATGAACATAAACAAGTCCTAACCGCAAAAACTCCATGGTCTCTTTCTGCTCGAGAAGGCTGATAATTGTATTTAACGCCACGGTTAATTCCCCCACTTAATACAATAGTGCAAACTGATCACTTAACAGGCTTATGAATTGCTTCATCACAACCATGATCAATCTCGTACAAACGGAACCAAATCAAAGACTTGGTATTACAAAAAAAATCGGCTCGCCCAGCGAGTCACGGATCCTGGCATTCGGCCACTCCAAATTCCGAGTAAAAAAAGCCCCATTTGCATTCAATGCACATGAGGTTCAACGTCCACTTCTTTTTTACTACTGACGCAGATCAGGTTCACAAGGATGCCGTCCGCTGGATGTTCAGAGGCCGGTACCCCCTGATCGTTCAGTACTGCCGACAGACGGTGGCAAATTAACACCTTAACGCTACCGCCTAATGCCAGCATCCTTCTCTCTAATGCGCGTAGCAGCAGGGCTGCTTCCCAACCGGTGCCGTTGATCGCACGAACAGTGAATAAGCATGCGCAAACAGACCAATATCGACCGAATTACATTCAAGTATCATTCCCAATAACAGCAAAGAACTGCCACTGACACGTGCAGACTTAAGGTAAAACTTGCGCAGCATGTCTGCGAGTTGAAGGACTTCAATCCCCGCCCCCAGTAGCTGCGATTGACAGCATTCACTTTTGGTCTGGGTTGCGTGAAAACATTCGGGATTGTCTAACTCAGCGAATTTTCGTACAGAATCTAATTACAGTTAGCCATAATCGGAGTCTGTACGTGGCCGGGATGCTGCCAACTAACCTTGCATTCAAGAGGGACGCACTAAGGCGTGCCCCTTAATTTAGCGTTATGCACAAGGAGGAACGAGTGCACTTATTTGAAACACAGAGGCTGATCGGGCGGCCATTATCGCGGCAGGATCTGCCCGCACTTACAGAGATTCTGAGCGATCCTGAGGTGATGAAGTACTCTGTTCGTGGGGTTTGCGACGAGAATGCCACGCGTAATTTTATTGACTGGTGTCTGGAATGCTATGCATCTCACGGAATGGGTCCATGGGCGCTGGTGGAAAAGGTTTCCAATGACCTCGTTGGATTTTGTGGTGTTGGGCCAGAATTGGTTGACGGAGTAGAAGAAGCTAATTTGGGTTATCGGTTGGCCAGAAGGTACTGGAACCAGGGTCTTGCGTGCGAAGCAGCCAAAGGAGTTCTTGATTTCGCTTTTGCTCGCAGGCAACTGGCATCCGTCGTCGTAATAATCGAGCCGGAGCATGTGGCCTCGCTCAGAGTTGCTGAACATGCTGGATTTAACGAGTTCGACGTTCTTGAATTTCATGGTCGGCCGGTGCGCTTGTACCGGTTGACTTGCCAAGACTGGAATACATCGCATAACAACTCCATGCACGCGACAAGCGCGTGATGGCGGTGTCGACCTCTTGGGGCATTACATGGCTCCGCTCGCTTACGCCCAGATGCAGGTGGTTGCTCAGGCTGTCGAAGCGAGCGGTGGTGATGGCCGAACACAAATTTTCTGACAGCCCCCCTGAACCTGCATCAGTCAAAACGCTTTCAGCAGCGGAGTCGGGTCATTTGTAGATCGGTACTGAAACCGATCCGGACCGCTGCCCGGCCTCTGCCCGTAGACGTTTGCCCAACTCCGTAATCTTTGCCTCTGCGGCTTTCAACGCTTCCAGGCTGGTGTGCACGGAGTAGTTACCCATATGCAGATCGTGCGGGTGAGCAATGGCCGACCCGAGCACAAACACCACGTCTTGCTTGTCCCCAGCCTCGAGTTTCAACGCACCGTTACCTGGCACGAAGGCGACGAGTTCTCCCGCCTGGACAAGCTGCGGTGTATGAACCGTTCCCCGACTGACACTGAGCCAAAGCACCTCATGCCCGGACGGTGGCTGGTACTCCCAGCTTTGACCCGCGGCCAGTGTCACCAATAGATAGTTCAGGCCCGAAGGGGCACGTACGGGGCTGCGAATGCCCTGGTAGTCGCCGACGATTACGCGCGCCGGCCCTACCTGCGGGATGGCGTGTGCTTCCAGGTACTGGCTGTCGACCGGTGCGTTTTCCAGGTCAGCGGGCAGCGCGATCCACAGCTGAAACCCCTGGATCCGCGCCGAGGTGCCGGCAGACATTTCTTTCCCATGCCAGACACCCCCGCCTGCGCGCATCCATTCGACACCGCCGTAGCCGATGAGTCCGAAACCTGCATCCGGATCATCAAAGCGAAGGTTGCCTTCAGTGATCACGGTAATGGTCGCGATCCCCGAATGGGGATGCAACGGCATGCTGCCAATGAGCGACGTATCGGCGTCGATCAGGTCGAGAAACACAAACGGCTTGAGTAACTGGCCCAGGTCCGAAGGACTCATGAGTCGAACAATGGGGCCGTGCCCATGACCGCGGGTGCGCAGGCTGATGTCGCGCGAGGCATTTTTTTGGGGAGCGGTGGCGGGACTCATGTTCATGTTCTCTCCATTTTCGAAGCGGCGTCAGAGGTATTGGCCTGCCGCAGCTGCAAGGCCACGAAGATACGAATGGCCCAGACGATGCGGTTCAAAGCCGTCGTTGAAAGTGTCATGTAGCGTTTTTCCTGAAAGGGTTTACGAAATTGAGCCCAGCGTATCCAGACGCCTATTGATTGAGTAGTAGGCATAATTGACTTGAACCCGTCCATTCCTGGAAGTAATACGGTGCTGGACCTCAACGAAATCTCGATGTTTGTTCAGGTGGTGCAGGCAGGCAGTTTTGCTGGCGCGGCGCATGGGAATGCCGCCCAACACCCTGAGCCGGCGCGTTCGTTGAGCAGATCGTCAAGCATTTGCAGGAGGATGTTCTGTCAGGCCGCTAATAAGCCTGCTCATGGCATGTTGTGTTATCCGTCGATATTCCAGAGCGTGGGGGCGCGGACAAAAAGTACCCGCAAACAGAAAGTACCGAGGTACAACTTCCAGCAATAGCTACTAGCCCAAGGGAATGTGCATAGACGTTCACCCCAGGCAGCGCTCTACGAGCTCCGCGGCACTGGTTACTGGCGCTTCGCAGGTACGGTTACGGCACACATAGGCGCTGGCTTGCCCCGCGATCGCATGCCGGCCCACGCCGATGGGCACATCCTCGGCAAAGGCCAGGACCCGTGCCGGCAGGTAGCGGCGTCGCAGGCTCGCCACCAAGGCGCTGGCGGCGCAACGTTCGCCAGCGATGACGATGCTGACCGGGCCACGCTGTACGAAGTCCTGCGCCGCCAGGAGATGGGCAAAGTCGAAGGGACTCCGGGCGGCTGCGGCGCGGTACATCGTGAACACCTGCTCGGCACGCTCGCGGTATAGCTCGCGGCCGGTCAGCTCAAAGAGTCGCAAGAACGCGAATACGCTGCTCGAGGTGCCCGACGGCCAGGCATTGTCGTGCGGTGCGCGGGGCCTGTGCACCAGCGGCTCGCCATCACTGGGCGTGAAGTAGAGCCCGTCCTCCCAGAACTTCTCGAGGATCAGCTCGACCAACCGCGTGGCGCGTTCGAGATAACGCTGATCGAAGTCGCACTCGTAGAGATCGAGCAACGCGTTGGCGAGGAAGGCGTAGTCCTCGAGAAAGCCCGGAACCTTGGCCGTGCCCTCTCGCCAAGCCCGGTACAGGCCAGCCTCGGGCGTCGAAAGACGGTCCAGAATGAAATCGGCGGCGCGTCTCGCGGCGTCCAGGTGAGTTGCGGTTCCGGTCGCCTGATAGGCGGCGCAAAGACCCTGGATCATCAGCGCGTTCCAGCTGGTGAGGATGTTCTCGTCGCGCCCCGGACGAACGCGCCGGGCACGCGCCACCAACAGCTTGTCGCGCAGGCCCGCCAGTTGCGCTTCCTGCGTCACGTCCAGTGCGACGGCGCGGTGCAGCACGGTGCTGCCATGCTCGAAGTTCCCGCTGTCGGTCACACCCCAGGCCCGACAGGCCAGCGCGGCGTCCGGGTCGCCGAGGACGGCCTGCACCTGCGCGGGTGTCCACACATAGAATTTGCCTTCTTCACCCTCGCTGTCAGCGTCTTCGCTGGCGTAGAAACCGCCCTCAGGATGCGTCATGTCACGCAGCAGGTAGTCGATCGTCTCTTCGAACACGCGCCGCCAGGCAGGCTTGCCGGTCGCGCGATAGGCGTCGGCATAGAGTTTCACCAGCTGGCCGTTGTCGTAGAGCATCTTTTCAAAATGCGGTACGGCCCAGCGCTCATCCACGCAGTAGCGAGCGAAGCCGCCGCCCAGGTGATCGTAGAGTCCACCGGCGGCCATGCAATCGAGGGTCAGCGCAAGGGACTGCAGCAAGTCCGGCTCGTGCAAGCGCTGATAGAGGCGCAGGACGAGATCGTGGCACGCCGGGTTGGGAAACTTCGGTGCGCTGCCCAGGCCACCATGCACAGGGTCGGTGTTCTTCGCAAACAGTCGGGCAGCAACGGCCGGTGGGTCTTGCTCCGGCGGCGTCTCGCCCTCCACCATCAGCGTCTCCATCTCGCGGTAGCCCTGGAGGAGCAGCTCGACGTTCTGGCGCATCGCCGCGCGGTTGTTCTGCCAGGCCGCGCTCAGACCGTGCAAGAGCTGGGTGAACCCAGGCCTGCCGTAACCCTCCTGCGGCGGGAAGTAGGTGCCGCCGAAGAACGGCTCGCGCTCCGGCGTGAGGAATACCGTTAGCGGCCAACCGCCGCCCTGCCCCATCATCTGCACGACTTTTTGATAAATGTCGTCGAGGTCAGGCCGCTCCTGGCGGTCGACCTTGATGTTGATGAAGCGCTCATTCATCAGGCGCGCAACCTCCGGGTTCTCGAACGACTCATGGGCCATTACGTGACACCAGTGGCAGGCGGCATAACCCAGCGACAGGTGGATGGGCTTGTCCTCGTCGCGCGCGCGGCGGAACGCCTCCTCGCCCCAGGGATACCAATCGACGGGGTTCTCTGCGTGCTGGCGCAGATAAGGTGAAGTTTCCCTGGCGAGTCGATTGCTCATCACTGACTCCTCACAACAGACCCAACTGCAGGCGGGCTGCATCGGACATGCGGCTTTGATCCCAGGGCGGCTCCCAGACGATTTCGACCTCGACCTGGCTGACCCCGGGGATGGTTTCGACCCTGGTGCGCGCCTCCTCCTTCAGCACGTCGCCCATCCCGCAACCGGGCGCGGTCATGGACATCTTGATCTCGACTCGCTGACCGCCGTCGGCGAGCGGCCGGGCCTGGCATTGGTAGATCAGCCCGAGATCGACCACATTGACCGGAATCTCCGGGTCGTAGACGGTGCGCAGCATATCGAGCACCTGCCGGATGTCGAAGGCGCCGCTCGCCGCCGGCTGGGCGCTCGCCTGGGGCTGCCCGCCCTGGTGAACATCCAGCCCCAGGGCATCGGCGTCGGCGGCGGCGATCCGCGCCAGCCGGCCCCTGGAGATTTGAACCGTGAAGCTGCCACCGAGTGCCTGGGTCACCACCACGCGCTCGCCGCGCCCCAACTGCAGCCGCTCCCCGCCCGGAATCAGGGTCACCGCGCAGTCCCGCGCAAGCTCTATCCACTGGGGCCGTCTTGGCTGGTTCGGGTTGTCGAACTGGAAACCGGCGCCGCGCAGGTCATGCACGAAATCGATGGACAGGCCATCGGCTCGCCGTGCGCTCGCCGGATCGAGCAACAGGCTGATGCCGTCCGTTTCGACGGCCATATCGCCTTCCTCGCCGGGCTCGAAGAGCAACTTATGCACGAAGCGCTCGTCGATATTGAGCCGCACCCCGTCCACGCGCCCATCCTCCAGGGCGTCGCGCAAGATTCGCTGCGCCGAGTCGCTGAGACGAATGCTGGGGATGGGTAGATCGGCTGCCATGGCTTATTACTCCGTCGTGACCTGTGAGCTGCCACCTTCGAGGGCGCTGCGCAGCGTGTGCCAGGCCAGGGTGGCGCACTTGACCCGCACCGGGAACTCCCAGACCCCTGAAAGCACCGCGAGCTTGCCAAGCTGCGCGGGCGTCACCCGGGCGTTTGGCCCCTCGGTGAGCAGCGCATGCACATGGGCAAAAAGTGTCAGTGCCTCCTGCGGCTTCTTCCCCTTGACTGCAAGGGTCATCAGGGATGCCGAGGCCTGGGAGATGGCGCAGCCGGCCCCCTGGAAGGCAATGTCCTCGATCACGCCGTCCGCGAGCTTGATATAAATCCTGAGCTGATCGCCGCACAGCGGATTGAAACCTTCCGCCGTACAGGTGGCGTCCAGGAGCTCGCGGAAATTGCGCGGCCGCTTGCCGTGGTCGATGATCACGTCCTGGTAGAGGTCGCGCAGTTCATCGTTGCTCACCGGAACACCTCCTGGACCTTGGCCAGACCTGCCACCAGCGCATCGATATCTTGCTCGGTGCTGTAGCAGCCGAGCGAGGCGCGGGCGGTGGCGGCCAGACCGAAGCGGTTCATCAACGGCTGCGCGCAGTGGTGCCCGGTGCGGATCGCGACCCCTTCACGGTCCAGAATGGTACCGATATCGTGCGGATGGATGCCGTCCAGAACGAACGAGAGGACGCCGACTTTCTGCGCCGCGGTGCCGATCAGCCGCAGGCCCGGCACTGCCGCGAGCGCCTTCTGTGCATAGGCCAGCACCGCCTGCTCGTGGGCGGCGATGGCCGCTGGCCCAAGCAGGCCCAGGAAGTCGACCGCCGCGCCGAGACCAATCGCGCCGGCCATGTTCGGTGTCCCTGCTTCGAACCTGTACGGCGGTTTGTTGTAGAGGGTCTTCTCGAAGCTGACTGAGAGGATCATGTCGCCGCCGCCCTGGTAGGGCGGCATGGCTTCGAGCAGCTCGTGGCGACCGTAGAGCACGCCTATACCGGTGGGCCCGTACATCTTGTGACCCGACAGAGCGTAGAAGTCGCAACCCAGCGCTCGCACATCGACCTTAAGGTGGGGGGCCGCCTGGGCGCCGTCGACCATTACGCGCACGCCACGGGCATGGGCGAGTTCGACAATGCGCCGGATCGGGTTGATGGTGCCGAGCACATTTGAGACATGGGTAACGGCCACCAGCCGGGTCCGGGGCCCGATCAGCCGTTCCAGCTCATCGAGCAGCAGTTCGCCTGCGTCGTTGATCGGGGCCACCCGCAACCGGGCGCCGGTCTGCTCGCAGAGCATCTGCCAGGGCACGATATTGGAGTGATGCTCCATGGTGCTGATCAGCACCTCGTCGCCCGCGCGCAGCTGCGCCTTGCCATAGGTTTGCGCCACGAGATTGACCGCTTCGGTCGTGCCACGGACGAAGACAATCTCCTCGACGTGCTCGGCATTGAGGAAGCCCTGGACCTTGGCCCGAGCCTTCTCGTACTCCTCAGTGGCGCGCACCGAGAGGTAATGCACACCTCGGTGCACGTTGGCGTTCTCCTGCAGGAAGAAGCGTGACATCGCGTCAATGACCGCCTGCGGCTTCTGGCTGGTCGCGGCGCTGTCGAGGTAGATCAGCGGCTTGCCATAGATCCGTTGCTTGAGGATCGGAAACGCCTGGCGCACGCGCTCGACGTCATAGCCTGGCGCAACGTCGAGCTGTTTCGAGCGTGCCTGAAGGCTGCTTTCGAGGTCATTCATGCCGACACCTCCAGGCCCCGCAGCTGCGCGGCGACCAGTCGCTCCACATGGGCCCGCAGCGGCTCCAGGTGAATGAGCTCCAGCATCTCGCTGACGAACGCATAGATCACCATAGACCGCGCCACCGCCAGGGGAATCCCCCGCGAGCGCAGGTAGAAAATAGCCTGCTCATCCAGTTGGCCGATGGCGGCGCCGTGGGCGCACTTGACGTCATCGGCGAAGATCTCCAGCCGTGGCTGGGTGTTGGCCTGGGCCAACCCCGATAACAAAAGATTCTTGTTGGTCTGGCTGGCATCCGTCTTCATCGCACCCGGACGCACGATGATCCGCCCGTCGAAGACCCCATGCCCGCGATCATCGATCACGCCCTTATAGAGTTCGCGGCTGGTGCAGCGCGGTGCCAGGTGCTCGATGGTCGTCTGGTTGTCCAGGTGCTGCTCGCCCCGGGGCAGGTACAGGCCGTTCAGGGCGACCTGCGCGCCGGGACCCTCGAGCATGATCCGCACCTCCTGCCGTGCCAGCGCCGCACCCAGTGCAAAGGAGTGCGCGGCGAAGTGGCTGCCCTGGGCCTGACGCACATTGAGCAGCGCGACATGGAACGCCGCCGTGCTCTCGTTCTGCACCCGGTAATGCTCAAGCGCCGCATCCGCGTCGAGTACCACTTCGCTGACGGCATTGCTGAGGTAGACCTCTGCCCCGCTGCCGACGTGGCTTTCCACCAGGGTCGCGCGGCTCCCCGCTCCCATCAGCACCAAGGCGCGCGGCTGGGTCATCAGCGGTGTGACGCCCGGGGCCGAGAGGAACACCAGATGGATCGGCTCATCGACCGTCGTATGGGCAGGTATCTGCACCAAGGCTCCGTCCTCGGCGAGGGCCGTATTGAGCGCGGTGAACGCCTGCGGTCGTGTGCGGAAGGCATGGGAGAACGGCGCTTCGAGCGTCCCGCTGTCGGCCGACAGCAGCCTGGCGAAATGGGTCACCCGGGTATCTGGAGGTAGCGCCTCAAGCACCGAAAACTCGGCAGCGAAATAGCCATTGACGAAGACCAGCCGCGGGCCGCCATAGTTGCCGACGAGCTGCTCGATACTGGCGTCGGACAGGCCCCCGCTCGCGCCCGGCTCGGCTGGCCGCAAAGAAGTCTCCAGGATCGGCGCAACGCGTGTGTACTTCCAGGCTTCGTCCTTGGCCGCAGGAAAGCCGTGTTCGGCCACCCACTGGAACGCTGCGTTGCGCAATTCTCCCAGCCAGGCGGGCTGCCGGTCGTTGGCCCTGGGCTCAAGCCGCGCGAGAAACGCTACGCTCGCCGGAGTATTCATCGCATGGCTCCGGGCGCTGACGGTGCCTGCTCGAAGCTCCCATAACCGTGCTTCTCGAGTTCGACGGCCAGGGCCTTGTCGCCGGACTGCACGATCCGGCCGTTGGCCATGACGTGGACGCGATCCGGGACGATGTAGTCGAGCAATCGCTGGTAGTGGGTGATGACCAGCAGCGCGCGATCCTTGCTGCGCAGCGCGTTGACGCCGGCCGCGACTATCCGCAGCGCGTCGATGTCGAGGCCCGAGTCGGTCTCGTCGAGGATGGCCAGTTTGGGTTCCAGAATCGCCATCTGGAAGATCTCGTTGCGCTTCTTCTCGCCACCCGAAAAGTCCACGTTGACCGAGCGGTTCATGAAGCTCTGGTCCATCTCGACCAGCGCCATGCGCTCCTTGGCGAGCGCGAGGAAATCCAGCGCGTCGAGTTCCTCGAGTCCGCGCTGCTTGCGCACGGCGTTGAGGGCGGTGCGCAGGAAGTAGAGGTTGCCGACGCCAGGGATCTCGACCGGGTACTGGAACGCGAGGAAGATGCCGGCGACCGCGCGCTCTTCCGGCGCCATGGCGAGCAGATCCTGGCCCTCGTAGAGCACCTCGCCGCTGACCTCATAGGTATCAAAGCCCGCCAGCACTTGGGCCAGCGTGCTTTTACCCGAGCCGTTAGGCCCCATGATCGCGTGCACCTCGCCGGCGTCGACCCGCAACGTGATACCCCGCAGGATTTCACGGCCCTCGACGCTGGCGTGCAGATTATTGATCTCGAGCATGCTCCACCCCGGGCCTCAGCCCACGCAGCCCTCCAGGCTCACGCCCAGCAGTTTCTGGGCTTCCACCGCGAACTCCATCGGCAGTTCCTTGAACACCTCGCGGCAGAAGCCGTTGACGATCATCGGCACCGCGTCCTCCTCGCGGATGCCGCGCTGCCGGCAGTAGAAGAGCTGCTCATCGCTGATCTTCGAGGTGGAGGCTTCGTGTTCGACCTGGGCGCTCGGGTTCTTCACCTCGACATAGGGGAAGGTGTGCGCGCCACACTGGCTGCCCAGCAGCAGGGAGTCGCACTGCGTATGGTTGCGGGCGCCGGTCGCGGCCTTCTGGATTTTCACCAGGCCGCGGTAGGTGTTCTGCCCATGGCCGGCTGAGATCCCCTTGGAGAGGATAGTGCTGCGCGTGTGCCGGCCAATGTGGATCATTTTGGTACCCGTGTCCGCCTGCTGGTGGTTGGTCGTCAGGGCGACCGAGTAGAACTCGCCGACCGAATAGTCGCCCTGGAGAATCACCCCCGGATACTTCCAGGTGATGGCGGAACCGGTTTCGACCTGAGTCCAGGAGATCTTCGAGTGCGCGCCTGCGCACTTGCCGCGCTTGGTGACAAAGTTGAAGATGCCGCCGACCCCGTCTGCATCACCCGGGTACCAGTTCTGCACCGTGGCGTACTTGATCTGGGCGTTGTCCAGCGCGACCAGCTCGACCACCGCCGCGTGCAGCTGGTTCTTGTCGCGCATCGGCGCGGTGCAGCCCTCCAGGTAGCTCACGTAGGCGCCCTCCTCGGCGACGATCAGCGTGCGCTCGAACTGGCCGGTATCCGCGGCGTTGATGCGAAAGTAGGTCGACAGTTCCATTGGGCAGCGCACGCCCTTGGGCACGTAGCAGAAGGAGCCGTCGGAAAACACCGCCGAGTTCAGTGTGGCGAAGAAGTTGTCGCTGTAGGGGACGACCGAACCCAGGTACTTGCGTACCAGCTCCGGATGGTTCTGCACGGCTTCGGAGAAGGAGCAGAAGATCACGCCGACTTCGGCGAGTTTGTGCTTGAAAGTAGTCGCCACCGAGACCGAATCGACCACAGCGTCCACCGCCACGCCTGTCAGGCGCTCCTGCTCGGCGAGCGAGATGCCGAGCTTGCCAAACATCTCGCGCAGCTCGGGGTCGACCTCGTCGAGGCTATTGGGCCCCGGCGTTTTCGGCTTGGGCGCCGAGTAATAGATGATGTCCTGGTAGTCGATGGGCTCGTAATGGACGTTCTGCCAGGTTGGCTCGCGCATCGTCAGCCAGTGGCGGTACGCTTTCAGGCGCCAGTCGAGCAGCCACTGCGGCTCGTTCTTCTTCACCGAGATCAGGCGGATGACGTCTTCGTTGAGCCCGCGCGGGGCGGCGTCGCTCTCCAAATCGGTGACGAAGCCGTACTTGTACGCCCGGCTGCTGAGTTCGCGGATCCTGGCATTGTCAGTGCTCATCGCTGACTCCTCCTGCGTCTGGCAGGACGAATTGATCTTTTTACTATACTCCCTTGCGGCGCGTGCGAGATCGCCAAGATCGTCCGAACGGGGGGTACGCAAAACCTGTAGGAGCACGGCTTGCCGGCGATGGCGTCCTTGATATCGCCATCGTCGGAACGCCGCCCGGACCAAGCTCGGCTCCTACAAGGCCCGCAGCCTGCAGCCCCCCAGCCCCGCAGCCCGCAGCCCGCAGTGCTCAAGTCTCTGCCGGCTCGCGCACCAGGATGTCGTCGCCGTCCACACGGACCTCGAACTGTTCGACTTGATAAGCCGATTCCGTGAGGCATTCGCCGCTGATCACGTCGAACTCATAGGCGTGTATGGGGCACGTCACGACGCTGCCGCAAAGCGTGCCTTCGCCCAGTGGGCCGTCCTCGTGCGGGCAGCTGTTGTTGATGGCGAAATACTGGCCGCCCACATTGAACAGCGCGACGGGCGTTCCCCCAAGGTTCACGGTCTTGCCGGTACCGGGTTCGATATCGCCCACGCAGGCGACCTTGACGAATTCACTCATGGTGCCACTCCAGGGTGCGACCGGCGCTCGGGCCATGATGCTGAGTCACCCGACTCAACAGCTGCACGGCCCCCTCTTGAATGTCATTTTAGCTTCTGGATCTGCTCCTGATTCGTCGGGTTTCGCTCCCCCAAAACTTGCGCGCAGCAACAGTAGGCTAAGCTTTCAGCAGCTCATTGCTCATGATGCTCGCTCCGGCAGGTTTTGGGTTTTCTGAAGAGCGTCTGCAACAGCTATTTCAGACAGGCCCAAGCATTTCACGCAGGACTGACGTGATGACCGAGCCCCTACTCAGCTTTGAAGAACTCAAGCTCGCCGCCGCCTGCGGTGAAATCGATACCGTGCTGGTCTGCATGGTCGATATGCAGGGGCGACTGGTCGGCAAGCGATTCCAGGTCGAGTTTTTCATCGACAGCGGCCATGAAGAAACCCACTGCTGCAATTACCTGCTGGCCGACGACATCGACATGGAGCCGGTGCCGGGATACGCCGCTGCCAGTTGGAGCAAAGGTTATGGCGATTTTGTGCTCAAACCCGACATGGCCACACTGCGTCGCGTGCCCTGGCTTGAGTGCACGGCGCTGGTGCTCTGCGACGTGCTCGATCATCACCACAGGCGGGACCTGCCCCACAGCCCGCGGGCGATCCTGAAAAAGCAGGTCGAGCGACTGCGCGAGCGCGGCTACAGCGGCATGTTCGCCTCCGAGCTGGAGTTCTATCTGTTTGACGAGAGTTACGAGGCTATCCACGAGCGCAACTACCGCAACCCGAAGACCGCCGGCCACTACATCGAGGATTACAACATCCTGCAGACCACCCGCGAGGAGCCGGTGCTTCGAGCGATTCGCAAACACCTGCAGGCATCAGGCATTCCCGTGGAAAACTCCAAGGGTGAATGGGGGCCGGGCCAGGAAGAGATCAACATCCGGTATGCCGACGCCCTGACCATGGCCGACCACCACGTCATCATCAAGCACGCCTGCAAAGAGATCGCGCAACTGCAGGGCAAGGCGATCACGTTCATGGCCAAGTGGCGCTATGACGCCGCGGGCTCCAGCAGCCATATACACAATTCGCTGTGGGACAAAAATACCAGGAAGCCCCTGTTCTTTGACCCCAAGGCCAAGTTTGGCATGTCCAGGCTGATGTGCTCGTGGGTGGCCGGGCAGCTCAAATACGCCAACGACATCACCTGTTTTCTCGCGCCCTACATCAATTCGTACAAGCGTTTTCAGGCCGGCACCTTCGCGCCGACGCGGGCGGTGTGGAGTCGGGACAATCGCACCGCGGGCTTTCGCTTGTGTGCAGAGGGCAGCAAAGCCATCCGCATCGAATGCCGTATCGGCGGCGCCGACCTCAACCCCTATCTGGCCTTCGCCGCCTTGATCGCCGCGGGCCTGGCCGGCATCGACGAGAAGCTCAGCCTTGCGCCGCCCTTTGAGGGCGATGCCTACCTCGACGAGCACTTGCCTGAAGTGTCCAAGACCCTGCGCGATGCCTGCGCCGCGCTGCGGGCCTCGACCATGTTGCGCGAGGCATTCGGTGATGAGGTGGTCAACCACTACGTGCATACCGCCGACTGGGAACAGAAAGAATACGACCGGCGGATAACCGACTGGGAACTGCAGCGCGGCTTTGAGCGCTATTGAGAAATCCATTATTGAGCTGTCCATTATCGAGAAAGTCATGACCGCAATGATTCAACTCATCTCACCGGTCGATGGCCGGGTCTACGCCGAACGCCGCCGCACCGAGGCGGCGCAGATCGAGCAGGCTCTGGCGGCTGCCGGCGCCGCCCAGGCGCAATGGAAGCGCCGGCCGCTGAGCGAACGCGCAGCCTGTTGCAGCGCCGCCGTGGACTCGATGCTGGCGATGAGCGCCGAAATCGTGCCGGAGCTGGCCTGGCAGATGGGCCGCCCGGTCCGCTTTGGCGCCAGCGAGCTGCGCGGTTTCGAAGAACGCGCCCGGCACATGATCGCTATTGCGCCTGAAGCCCTGGCGGCGGTAGCACCCGCCCCTCTCGCGGGTTTTCGGCGCCATATCAAACGCGAACCGGTGGGTACGGTGCTGGTCATCGCGCCCTGGAACTACCCCTACCTTACTGCGGTGAATTCGATCATCCCGGCGCTGATGGCCGGCAACAGCGTCATCCTCAAGCACGCCACGCAAACGCTGCTGGTGGGTGAGCGCTTCGCCGAGGCGTTTCGCCGCGCCAATCTGCCCGAAGGCCTGTTCCACAACCTGCTGCTCGATCATGGGCAGACCGCCGCGATCATCGCCTCAGGAAGCGTGCAGCAGGTGAACTTCACGGGTTCGGTGGACGCCGGCAAGGCCATGGAAGTCGCCGCCATGGGACGCTTCCTCGGCCTGGGGCTGGAACTCGGCGGCAAAGACCCGGCCTATGTCCGCGCAGACGCCAACCTTGAGCATGCGGTGGAGAACCTGGTGGACGGCAGCTTCTTCAACAGCGGGCAGAGCTGCTGTGCCATCGAGCGGATCTATGTCGATAAAAAAATCTACCCGGCCTTTGTCGAACGCTTCGTCGCCCTGACTCGCCAATACGTGCTGGGCAACCCACTGGACGAAGCCACCACACTGGGCCCGCTGGTGACACCGAGCGCCGCCGAATCCGTTCGCCGGCAGATCGCCGAAGCACTGGCACTGGGGGCCAGTGCACTGATCGATCCAAAGGCTTTTGCCGCCGACGCGCCCGGCAGCGCCTACCTCGCGCCGCAGGTGTTAGTGGACGTCACCCATAACATGTCGGTGATGCGCGAGGAGAGTTTTGGCCCGGTGGTCGGGATCATGCCGGTTGCCAGCGACGAGGCAGCCATCACCTTGATGAACGACAGTGCGTTCGGGCTCAGCGCCTCCATCTGGACGCAAGATCTCGCCGCCGCCGAACGCCTGGGCGACGAGATCGCAACCGGCACCGTTTTCATGAATCGCTGCGACTATCTGGACCCGGCCCTGGCCTGGACCGGAGTGAAGGACAGCGGGCGCGGCGTAACGCTGTCGCGCATTGGCTACGAAAACCTGACTCGAGCAAAATCCTTCCATCTGCGCCACGAGATCTGAACATGAGCCTGACCGCGAACTGGAACTACCCCACAAGCATCCGCTTCGGTGTCGGCCGCATCGCCGAGCTGGCCGAGATCTGCCGCAGTCAAGGTATCCAGCGACCGTTGCTGGTCACAGACAGTGGCCTGGCACGTTCCTCGATCACCACGGCAACGCTGGACTCCTTGCGCGCTGCGGGCCTCGGTGTAGCGCTGTTTTGTGACCTCAAGCCCAATCCGGTGGAAGCCAATCTGGCGGGTGGGCTCCAGGCTTGGCATACCGGGAAACACGATGGCGTGGTCGCCTTCGGCGGTGGCAGCGGCCTGGATATGGGCAAGCTCATCGCCTTCATGAGCGGCCAGACCCGACCGGTTTGGGATTTCGAAGACATCGGCGACTACTGGACACGTGCCGACGAAAGCAGTATCGCCCCGATCATCGCGGTGCCGACCACCGCCGGTACCGGTTCCGAGGTGGGCCGTGCGGCGGTGATCATCGACGAGCGTACGCACACCAAACGCATCATCTTCCACCCGAAGATGATGCCGCGGGTGGTGATCAGCGACCCGGCCCTCACCGTCGGCATGCCGGCAAAAGTCACCGCCGGCACGGGCATGGATGCTTTTGCCCATTGCCTGGAGTCGTACTGCGCCCCCGGTTTTCATCCCATGGCCGAAGGTATCGCGGTGGAAGGCATGCGCCTGGTGGCCAATGCACTGGTACGGGCAGTCCACACACCCTCCGACCTCGATGCGCGAGCGCACATGCTGGCGGCTGCCGCGATGGGCGCCACCGCATTCCAGAAAGGGCTGGGCGGGATGCACGCACTCGCGCACCCGGTCGGCGCCCTGTACGACACCCATCACGGCATGACCAATGCCACGTTCATGCCCTATGTCCTGAAGTTCAATCGCCCGGCCATCGAGGAACGCATCACCCGCCTGGCAGCTTATCTGCGTCTGCCCACCCCGGGTTTCGACAGCTTTCTGGCCTTCGTCCTCAAGCTGCGCAAGGACATTGGCGTGCCGCATACGCTGGTTGAGCTGGGAGTGGATGATCGGCAGGCCGATCTGATCGCGGACATGGCGATTGTCGACCCCTGCGCCGGCGGCAACCCGCTGCCATTGACACGAAATGGCGCGGCAGAAATTTTCGCAGCGGCTTACCACGGCCGTCTGTAGGAGCAGCCGGTCGACGCTCGATTGGTCCGGGCGGCGTTCCGACGATGGACTCAAGGGCGACGCGTTTATTCAGAAAGCACGCGTTATCGTTAACGTCCATCGCGAGCGAGCTCGGCTCCTACAGTCGGCCGTGGTAAGTCCATCGCGAGCAATCGAGCTTCGACCGGCTGCTCCTGCACAAAAGCCGTCAGCCAAAGATCGTCCGAACGCGGCCCGAGCCTTCGGCAGCTCCTGCGCTCACCTCATTTTACGATAGGTGCCAATCAGCTCGGCCTTTGCCAGTACATGGCCGCGCATTGCGCTTTCGAGTTGGGCTTTGGTGGGTAGTTTCAGGTCCGGCAAGACCGTGTCCAGCGCGTAGAGCTTGTGAAAATACCGATGGTTGCCGATAGGCGGACAAGGGCCACCGTAGCCGGTTTTCTGCCAGTCGTTGAGCCCCGGCAGCGTGCCGGGCGGCAGCATGCGCAGGTCTTCGGGCAACTCGGTTGTCGCCGCGGGCAGGTTATAGAGCACCCAATGCACCCAGGTCATCCTGGGGGCAGCGGGGTCCGGCGCGTCCGGGTCGTCCACGATCAGCGCCAGACTCTGGGTGCCTGGGGGGAAACCGCTCCAGGCCAACGGCGGAGAAACATCCCGGCCTTCACAGCTGTATTGCGCCGGTATCGGACCTTGGGCATGAAAAGCGGGAGATTCGAGCATGAATGGCATGACCGCTACCTCTTTTTAACGTGTGTTTGACACCAGACTTGTGCCGCGCGGACTGGTTCCGCTGTTCCCGATAACAAGCACTCTTGTTGCACGCGACGCAGGTTCAACGCGATCAGGCTGAACTTGCGCCGCTCAACGAAGCCCTGAAACAGGGCTTCACATCACTTAGTAGCCCAGTGACAGGCCCGTGTTGCGACGCGGATCGTTCGCGCCGTAGAAACGGTTTTTGCCGACCGGTTTTGCGCCGAGCGAAGGTGCCCCGACCAATATCGCCGCGACATGGTTGGCGTTCTGCGGGCCGATGAACTTTTGTCCCCAGCTTTCGAGGATTTTCTGGGTATCAGCGCTGACGGCGAACGTTTCAAGATTAGTCTCTTCAGGCAACCACTGTTGATGGAATCGTGGCGCATCGACCGCTTCCTGAATATTCATCTTGTAGTCGATGACGTTGAGGATCGTCAGCAAGGTCGCAGTGATAATCCGGCTGCCGCCTGGCGTGCCGACGACCATGAGTGTTTTGCCGTCCTTGGTGACGATCGTCGGGCTCATTGAGGACAGTGGGGCTTTGCCTGGGGCGATAGCGTTCGCTTCCCCTTGCACAAGACCGTACATGTTGGGCACGCCGACCTTGGAGGTGAAGTCGTCCATTTCGTCGTTGAGGATGATGCCGGTCTTGCTGGCCATGACCCCTGCACCAAACCAATCGTTGAGGGTGTAGGTCACCGAGACCGCGTTGCCCCATTTGTCGACGATCGAGTAATGCGTGGTGTTGTTACCCTCGTGAGGCGCCACTCCAGGTTTGATCTCGCGGGAAATACCGGCTTTTTGCGGGGCGATAGCGGCGCGCAGCTTAGCCGCATAATCCTTGTCCAGCAGGTGCGCCAGCGGGTTCTTGACGAAGTCGGGGTCGCCTAGATAGCTGTTGCGGTCAACATAGGCGTGACGCATGGCTTCAATCTGATAGTGCAGCCCCTGAGCCGAGTGAAAGCCCAGGTTGGACATCGGATAGCCTTCGAGGATGTTCATGATCTCGCAAATAATGACCCCACCCGAGCTCGGCGGCGGTGCGGAGACGACGTGGTAGCCACGGTAGTCGCACTCGATCGGCGCGAGTTCGCGGGTCTGATACTTATCAAGGTCGGCTTGCGTGATGAGGCCCTTGCCGGCCTTGCTCGAGTCGACGATAGCCTGGGCAACCCAGCCCTTATAGAAGCCCTCAGCCCCCTTACTGGAGATTTCCCGTAGCGTCTTGGCCAGGTCCTTTTGCACCAGCTTCTGGCCGGCCTGCATCGGCTCACCTTTGTTCAGGAAAATCGCGCCCGAGTCGTGCATGTCTTTCTTGAAGACGTCGGTCGCGGTTTCGAGTAGATCGACGTCGCCCTGTTCAAGCACGAAGCCGTCCTCGGCGTATTTGATGGCTGGTGCAATGACATCGGCACGCTTCATCGTGCCGTATTTCTTCAGCGCCAGCTCCATGCCTGAAACGGTTCCCGGGACGCCGACTGCCAGGTGTCCCTTTGTACTGAGGTCCGGGACGACATTGCCATCCTTGTCGAGATACATGTTCGCGGTGGCTGCCAGGGGCGCCTTTTCGCGGAAGTCGAGGAAAGTCTTGCGGCCATCGGCCAACTGGATGGTCATGAAACCGCCACCGCCGATGTTGCCCGCAGCGGGGTAAACCACTGCCAGCGCATAACCGACCGCCACCGCCGCATCGACTGCGTTGCCGCCGTCCTTGAGCACATCGACGCCGACGTGGGTGGCCAGATGCTGGGCCGTGACCACCATGCCATTCTCGGCAGCGACCGGGGCTTGCGAAGCTGCTTGTGCACAGGTGAATCCAAGAGCGAGTGCCGTGGCAATAAATGATTTGGCAAGGGGCTCGAAATTCATGAGTCGATTCTCTTGTTTTAAGGTAAGTAAATGTCGTGTCGGATGGCCGACAGCCAAAAGACTGTAGGACAGTTTCAGCCTGCTCGACCGGCTAAATCACAGCCATCGGACTCGCGCACCCGCCAGGCGGGCAATCTCTTGGACTCCAGCCGCAACACGATGCTCTGGCAGAGCCTGAGTTTGGGAAAACTGATCCTCGTCCCCCAAGGAGGTTTGCGTGAGCACAGCGCCCCTGTCCGAACTCGATACCGCGCTACCCGGTCTGGCCCGCAAGATCCACGTGCTGGATGCCCTGGCCTGGCCGGACGGGGTCGAGGAAGTCTTCCTGGCGCACTCGCGCGCCGGAGGTGCAGAACTGCCCAGGGTAGAGCTGCGCCCACGCGAGCACGGTGCTGACATCGCCTCCCTGGAAGCGTTTGCGGGTCGCTGCGATGAGGGGCACCCCGACGGCTGACAATGGATACGCACAGTGCGCAGAGCCGAACCAGACGCTGTGCAGAGCGCGATCCTTTAATATTTAAAAGTTATGTGAATTTTACACTTCTGTAATATTTTGATACGTATAATCCCGCCCTGAAAAGCGATTCATTGGCGCCTGGCCTGCTGGCAGCTACAACACACGCAACACCCAAGCCAATGGCTTGATGACGTTACCGTCAGGGTGCGGTTTCGCTTTTCCAGCCTCAATACCCATTTCAACCCCGCCAAAGGAGACTCCAGTCGTGGATCCTGCCCATTCTCGGTGGGCCATGTATGGGATGCCGAACACGGCGTAACCGGTGCGCGACATTATTCAGCAGTCTGTACCACTGAGTAACTCGGCCGCTCCCCCGGCAACTGCCCTGTAGCGTTCATTTGCGTGGCCTCCCTCCGTCGTTTTTTTTACCACTGCTCTAGAGTGTGCTGTGCTTAGACTGCCTCTGCTACGCAGTTTCGTGCGTTTGTACTCTGGAAGGTGTTGACCTGTGGTCACGAACCACACTCAGAACGCTGCTGGAATCGCTGAACATGAAAAAGGTATTCCGTCATTACATCCCGGCTACGGCAAGGCGGCTGCTGCCCAATCGCTGGGATCTGGTAGCCCTGCCGCTGGTTGTCGGCTTTTTGCTGTTTTTCTCGATCGGTGCGCGTGAGACATGGGCGCCGATTTCGACCTTGCAGAGCCAGGTTATTTCGCTGGATCCGGCCAACCTGCCCGAATATGCGGTACGCACTACATTGCGCATGCTCGCGGCGATGGTTGCCTCGCTGATATTCACCCTGGTTTACGGTACGTTGGCTGCCAAAAGCCGGCGGGCAGAGAAATTGCTCGTGCCGGTACTGGATATCCTGCAATCGGTGCCGGTTCTAGGCTACATCTCGTTTACCGTGACATTTTTTCTGTTGCTGTTTCCAGGACGAGTACTGGGCGCGGAATGCGCCGCCATTTTTGCCATCTTCACCAGCCAGGCCTGGAACATGACCTTCAGTTTCTACCAGTCACTGCGCATGCTGCCCCGTGATCTGGAAGAGGTATCCAGCAGCCTGCAGCTTTCCGGCTGGCAAAAATTCTGGAAGCTGGACGTTCCGTTCGCCATACCGGGGTTGGTCTGGAACATGATGATGAGCATGTCCGGGGGCTGGTTCTTTGTGGTTGCCTCTGAAGCCATCACCGTGGGTGACAAGACCATCACGCTGCCAGGCGTGGGCTCCTATCTGGCGACCGCCATTGAACAGCGCGACATGCATGCGGTGGGCTATGTCATTCTGGCGATGATTGTGGTCATCCTGATCTATGACCAGTTCCTGTTTCGGCCGCTGGTGGCATGGGCGGACAAGTTCCGTATGGAAGACACGGCCTCCCAGGGCGGCGCACCGGAGTCCTGGGTGCTGAATCTGATCCAGCGCACCCGGGTCATTCAGCGTCTGTTACGACCTTTTGTCCGCGCCATGACCCGCATTGGCCACATGCGCCTGAGCTTGCCACGAGCCCAGGCCATAGCGATGAACACGAGCCCGGCAACCTCACGAATCATTGACTGGGTCTGGGGCGGGCTGATTACTGCGCTCGCCCTCTACGCGCTGTACCACATAGTGCTCTACGTCAGCAGCGAAGCGACCTTTGCAGAGCTCTGGCATGTGCTCGGTCTGGGCTTGATCACGCTGTTGCGGGTGGTTCTGCTGATTGCCGTCGCGTCACTCATTTGGGTTCCACTTGGGGTGCTGATTGGTCTGCGTCCGCACCTTGCGGAAAAAATCCAGCCCTTGGCCCAGTTCCTTGCGGCGTTCCCGGCCAACCTGTTGTTTCCAGTGTTTGTCATAGTGATCCTGCACTACAAGTTGAACCCGGATATCTGGCTGAGCCCACTGATCGTGCTGGGTACTCAGTGGTACATTCTGTTCAACGTGATTGCCGGCGCCAGTGCGTTTCCGAATGACTTCAGAGAGGCGGCTACCAATTTCCGCATCCGCGGCTGGCAGTGGTGGCGCAAAGTAATGCTCCCCGGCATCTTCCCGTATTATGTGACCGGGGCGATTACCGCCTCTGGCGGGGCCTGGAACGCCAGTATCGTTTCCGAGTTCGTTTCATGGGGACAAGACAAGGTGGTGGCACATGGCTTGGGTGCCTATATCGCGCAAACCACGGCGGCCGGCGATTTTCCGAAAATCACCTTGGGCGTGGTGGTCATGTCGCTGTTTGTCGTGGCCTTCAATCGTTTGGTGTGGCGACCGATGTACGCCATTGCTGAAAACAAACTCCGTTTGAATTAACCCGAGTCGGTCTCATGAATAGCCATACCGAATACTCCAGCGCAGCCTCCGAAATCTACTCGCTCACCAAGGTGAGCAAGGGCTTTGGCAATGGCAAGGATGAGCGGCAAGTTCTTAGCAACGTTGACCTGACCCTGCGCGAAGGCGAGATTGTGGGCCTGCTGGGCCGCTCCGGCTCGGGTAAGTCGACGTTGCTGCGCATCATCGCCGGCCTTATACAATCCACCTCTGGCGAGGTCCGATACAACGGCTCATTGTTGTCGGGTCCCGCTGAAGGTGTGGCCATGGTCTTTCAGACCTTTGCCCTGTTTCCGTGGCTGACCGTACTGGAAAACGTAGAGGCCGGTCTCCAGGCGCTGCAGGTAGAACCAAAAGCTGCGCGCAAGCGCGCGCTGGCCGCGATTGACCTGATCGGCCTTGACGGGTTTGAAAACGCCTACCCGCGTGAGCTGTCCGGCGGGATGCGTCAACGGGTGGGCTTCGCCCGAGGCCTGGTGGTCAACCCCACCTTGTTATTGATGGACGAGCCTTTCTCTGCCCTGGATGTACTGACGGCAGAAACGCTGAGAACCGATTTGCTGGATTTGTGGAGCGGGGAGCAGCTACCGATCAAATCCATCCTGATCGTGACTCACAATATCGAAGAAGCGGTATTGATGTGCGACCGTATTCTGGTCTTGTCGTCAAATCCCGGGCGGGTTGTGGCGGAAATCAAGGTGCCGTTCGCCCACCCACGCAACCGTCTGGATAAGCCCTTTCGCAAGATGGTCGATGACATCTATGCATTGATGACCAACCGGCGAAGAGCCGACGCCAAGACCGGCAAGGCCGAACTGCAGGTGGGCAGTCAGTTGCCGGATGTCTCAACCAACCTGATGGCTGGCCTGATCGAAGCACTGGCGGCCGAACCCTATAACGGCCATGCAGGCTTGCCGAACGTTGCAGAGCGGTTGTTGCTGGAAGTGGACGATTTGTTCCCGGTGGCAGAGATGCTGGAACATCTGGGGTTTGCTGAACTCAAGGGTGCCGAGATCACACTCACCGAGGCTGGCAAGCTGTTCGCCGAGTACGGCACCCAGGAACGCAAAGTCATGTTCGCGGAACATCTGCTCAGACAGGTGCCATTGGCCGCGCGAATCCGCCAGGTATTGCAGGAACGGCACGGGCACTGGGCGCCACGTGTACGTTTCGAGCAGGAACTGGAAGATTCACTCAGTGAAGCTTTTGTGGAAGAAACACTGGAAAGCGTAATCAGCTGGGGACGATACGCTGAAATTTTTTCCTATAACGACCACACCGAGACGTTCAGTCTGGAAGACGTCGAAGGCAGCCTGTAGCACTCGCCACGGGAGACAGGCCAAGGCAGAGCACGATTGTGTGCCCTGCTGGCCGACAGGATCCCCATGAAGAAATACGAAAAATACAGAACCTGTACCAAACTCCAACAGCCATGCGTTTGACGCTAATGCTGCGCCACTCCTGCGACAGATTGGAACAATGGCAGGGTATGTGGCGGCGTTCGGAAGGTTATCGGATCATGCATTGTGTAGCTTCCAGCCAGGCGAGACTGAAAAATGAAGTTGAATCACGTCAAAGTTTTTTTAATGGTCAGCACTTTATTGTTGAGCGCCTGCTCTGGAATGACTACCAGCACTTGTTTTTCAGAGAGTTGCCGTCAGTCTGACACCAGTAACCCCAAGCTGAATGTTGGGGGGGCAACGCTGGGTAACAGTTTCAATCAATACAGTTCGGGACTGTTGCACGACTGAAACGGTTCCAGTGTCGGATGGCTTGTCCGCGATGAAGCCAGCGGCTTACGCGTTCTTTTTTTGCAGACTTTGCAGGCGCAGGCTCGCTCGTTGCACGACGGCCATCTTTTCGGGGCGCTTCATGCGCTTCCATTTTCTGATGTCCTCCTTGGTGCGGCCACAACTCACACACAGCTCACCGCGCAGCTGACAAACGGCAATACACGGGTTTTCGATATCTTTGGCCATGCGTCAACCTCGAGTCGAGCGCTTGCGCGCCAGGCGTTGCTGCCAGTTTCCGGCATTGGCGCGCTGACATTGCTCTTCAGTGTCAAATTGCACGTAGGCCGAGACCGGACTGACGACAATATCCGCGTCACTGAACGCCGCGGCAGTCAGTTCGACCATGCGCTCACCTCGCCCGCTGGCCAGGGCCTGGCTCTTGTTGACCTGCGTGTCGAAGATCCAGGTAACCATCAGGCTGGCGGGGAACACCGTGTAATCCACCTCGTGGGTCAGCCAGGAGAACCCTGTAATTTCCGCTTTGGCCGTCTCACAAGCCTCGGTCAGGGTAGCCACCAGGCGACGCTCGATTCGCGCCTGATCGCGTTTGCTTAAAAGCATGGGTTGATCCTTGTATGAGTATCCAGAGCTGGCCGAAGGGGTATATGGGCCAGCCATGTGTTCTTTTCGCGGATGAATCCGCTCCTACAGACGGGCGACGACGGGGGCTCTGCGGGTGATCGCTGACGGCAACCACACCGAAACACACAACCCGCTTCTTCCCGTCTCATCGCAAAATCCCAGGCGGATCCGTGCCCCGTTGCGATCCGCTATCGCCTTGACGATGGACAGCCCCAGTCCGGACCCCACCTCATGGCTCCCCAGGCTGCGATAAAACGGATCGAATACACGCTCCCGTTCCTCAGCCGCAATCCCGGGGCCGGAGTCCCTGATCTGCAACAGCGCCCCGCCCGCCTCCATGCCCACCGAAAGGTCCACCCGCCCGCCCGCAGGTGTATAGCGAATGGCGTTATCGACCAGGTTCTTGACCACGGCGAGCAGGTCGATCTCGTTGATCAGCACCTGCACATCCTGTTCGTCCTCGACGCCGATGTCGATCTGCTTGATTTCGGCCAGCGGCAGCAGGTCCTCCAGCACGCGACGATAGACACCATGCACGGAAACCGGCGATGTGGGCAGCATCGAGGTCGATTGTGCGGTGGCCAGCGCCAACAGTTGATCAATGAGATTCTTGCCGCGCTCGATCCCCCGCCGCAACGGAAACAGACGCTCCCGGGCCAGAGTCGACATGTCTGCGCCAGCCAGGCGTTCGGCTTGCAGGGACAGCGCCGTCAGCGGCGATCGGAGTTCGTGGGCGGCGTCGGCGACGAAGCGGCGCTGGGTTTCCATCGACTGAGCCACACGGTTGAGTAATCGATTGATGGCCAGCACGAAGGGGCGGATTTCGGCGGGAAGATGGTTTTCGTCAATGGGGTGCAGTTCCTGCTCGCCGCGCTGGTCGATTTCACAAGCCAGTACCGCGATGGGTCGAAACAGCTTGCGCACCAGATCGGCAACCACCAGCAAGAGCACGGGAAACAGGATGAAAAACGGCAGCAGGCCGCGCCAGGCGCTCTCGCGGGCGTCCTTGTCGCGCGCGCCGGTTTCCTGCGCGACGGCGATGCGTTCGCCACTTTTCATGGTCTTGACCAACACACGAAACGGTTCGCCACCGACTTCCAGCGTCGACAGCCCATCGGCCAGCGTGGTCGGCAGTGGCAGCGGTGCCCCGGCATCAACGTTGCCCGACGCCTTGCTGCCATCGGTCAGGTGCTGAATGATGACCCTGGATTCTTCATCGTCGCCCTCGATACCCCCGCCGTGCTGCGGATAGGCCAGCGTCATCTGCTGACGCTCGAACAGCGCGGCCACCTGACGCAAGGTATTGTCCTGCATTTCGAGGGTTTCATCGAAGGCAGAGACGAAGGCGAAAATACCGGCCACGATAGCGACGATCAGGATGACCAGCGACAGGGAAACGGACAGCCTGAGTTGGACTGACTCGCTCAGTCGCTTTTTGAAACCATCCATCCCATACCCCTGACATTCTTGATGATGTGGCTACCCAGCTTGCGACGCAGTGCATGGATCAGGAACTCCACCGCATTGCTTTCCACTTCATTGCCCCAGCCATAGATACGGTCTTCGAGATCGCTGCGCGAAAGAATCGCGCCCGGCCTGATCAACAGCGCCTGCAGCAGCGAGAACTCACGGCTGGAGAGCTGGACGCCGGGATTTTCTTCGGTGCTGGCTTGTTTCGAGATCGGATCCAGCGACACCACGCCGTTGCTGAACACGGGTAACGCGCTGCCACCTTTGCGGCGCAGAACGGCACGCATGCGGGCCAGCAATTCCGCCATTTCAAAGGGTTTTAGCAGGTAGTCGTCAGCGCCGCCATCGAGGCCGCGCAAGCGATCGTCGAGGCTGTCGCGGGCAGTGATGATCAGCAGTGGAACGCCGTTGTTGCCGGCACGAATGCTGCTCAATACCGCAAGGCCGTCCTTGCCGGGCAGGCCAAGGTCAAGCAGCACCAGGTCATAATGTTGAGTGTCCAGCGCAGTAAGGGCGGTCAGCCCATCCCTGACCCAGTCGGCGGCGTAACTGGCATCCGTCAGCGCGCCCTGGATCGCATCCCCGATCATGGGATCGTCTTCGACCAGCAATATCCGCATGGCCCTCTCCGGTGATAAGTGAGGCTCGACACTCACGCGGGTATACCTGCGTGAGTGTCGAGCCCGCATTGAATCACCTGTTCAAGCGTGCGCGAAGAGATTTATCTGGATTGAAAGCCGTCCCCTTCGCTTCTTGCCGTCATTTCTTTCCTTGCAGCGAATTGAAGGTTTTCAGCAAATCATCCATTGCCGCCTTGCAGTCGCTCTGTTTCGGGGTGCTGGCGCGCAAGGCCTCAAGTGCTAGGTCAATGGCCTTGTCCAGTACATGCCAGTCACTGGCAGCACGAGGCTTGATGCCGGCTTCCGCGGAGTCCCAGGACAATTCCAGGTCCTTGATACGTGTTTTCGCGCCCGGCAAGTCGTTCTTGTCGACGAGATCGGCGACGTTTGCCGCAATGCTCTGGAACGCCGACAGGTCGCCCAGTTTCGAGGCCGAGCTCTGCTGAACACTGGCCGCGCCCGAAGTAGCGCTCGTTTTTGGGGCGTCAGCAGGTTTCGAACACCCGGCGGCCAGGCCAAATACGACGATGGCTGAAAGGATGGCGGCTTTACGGATGGCGGTTTGAACGTAGACCATGATGATTCCTTGATAGGCTTTTGAACGTGTTATTCAGTGACGAGTTTGCGACTGCCGACGCTCATCTGCGCGGCGGCCACCAGAATCAGGATGACACTGAGGAAAATGGCGCTGGTCCACATGGCGCCCATGCCGAGGCCACCATAGGTCTTGGCTTGAGTCAGCAAGTCTCCCAGGGAGGCGCCGAAAGGACGGGTCAGGATGTAGGCGATCCAGAAAGTCAGGACCGTATTGCCACCCAGGCGCCAGGCGGCGAAAGTCCCGGCGATCAGCCCGCCGAAAATCACAGCGCCCAGTGTGAAGCCAAGGCCCAGCGCCTCGGTGGCCAGATCGCCGGCCGCCGTGCCCAGCGCAAAGGTGCACAGCACCGTCGCCCAATAGAACAACTCCCGGCGCGGCGTGACGATTTCATTGATGGACAGGCTGCGTTCAAACCTGAACCAGACCATGAAATTGATCGCCAGCAGTACGGAAAATACGGCCGTGCTGGCATACAGGCTGATGCCCAGCTTGTCGGTGAGCACATCGGTAATCTGCGTCCCGACAACGCTCACCAGCACCACGGTAAGCCAGTAAATCCAGGGTGTGTAGGCGCGTGTGCGAAGTTGCCCGAACAGTGCGATCGCCAGCAGCACAGCCATGCCGATGCTGGTCAAACCCTGTCCTAAACCCGCATCGACGGCAAGAAAGTCGGCACCGGTTTCACCCACGGTGGTGGACATGATCTTGATGACCCAGAACGACAGCGTCACTTCGGGGACTTTGTTGAGCCAATCGGCTTTTGTAAGCGGCTTCATGTGGGGTGCGTCTCCATAACAGCGCTGCAATTGGCGCAGGAGAGAGACTACGCAGGCAAACTTAGCTGGGACTGAGGAACGTCGACATTCGTCGGGAGCGCTGTTGCGAACCCGCTGCACACGGTGCCCTCGACGAGCATTTTTGTGGCCGGAAACAGCTATTTATGCGAAACACACCAAAATCAGGCGCAACGAGAGACCCAGCAGGCCCAAGGCTCTATCGAGGCGCACTCCAAATACGCTACCGATTGATTGGTACGTCAAAGCAGCCCGTCGCGCGCCTCTTTTAAAGGCGCGGCAAGCTGCATAACAGGAGGATGTTTGCAGAGTCAGTTCAGTGACGCAGCAATTTGCGCAGCGGCACGCCGTCCTTGAGCACCGGAGACTTGATGACGATGTAACTGAAGTACTTGGAGATGCCGATGTTCTTGTCCAGCAGGCTTTCGACCACTTCCTGGTAATGCTGGATGCTGCGGGTCATGAAGCGCACCAGATAATCATAGCCACCGCTGATCAAATGGCATTCGAGCACTTCGTCCACCAGACGGATATTGGATTCGAACTTGGCGAAGTCTTCACGCTTGTGGTCGCTCAACGTAATCTCGGTGAAGACCGTGACCGAATCGGTGATCTTCGCCAGATTCAGGTGAGCCTTGTAGCTGGAAATATACCCGGCCGATTCAAGCCGTTTGACCCGTTGCAAACAGGGGCTTGCCGACAATCCCACGGCATCGGCCAGGCTGACGTTGGTCATGCGACCGTCTTTCTGCAGCTCAACCAAGATGCTGATATCGATCCGGTCCAGTTTCACTAAACCTTCCATTGGGTACCTCTTGATTGCCGTTTGTAGGACAATCTTCTAGCAAAATCAGCGCCGTAAAGACAGCTGATGCTGAGCCACCAGATCAGCCATGCTGTTTATGCAGTAATCCGCGGCGCAAGGCTGAAGGTGTTTCGCCCGACCACGACAGATCAGGCACACATGGGTGGCAGCCTGCCGACCGGCAGATGGCCGGGTCACTTGCAGAATTGTCCCGACTTCAAGCTCATTGGCCTGCAACCAGTCGTGATCCAGCAAGGGATCGCTGGCCAGTGAAATGAAATCATCGGGCATGATCCCCAAACGCTCACAGAGCAGCCCTCGATCTTCGGCATCCCGGTCGCCTTGCACCAGCATGCGATAGAACTTGCGCAGGTACAACATCGCGCCGGGCGCATCCTCGAACAGCGACCAACTGGTGACCGAGCGGGCAAAGCTCATGCCCTCCTCCCAACTGGCCCTCAGCCCCCAGCGCTCGGCCAACTGGCGATGGGCGAAACACAGCAGGCCACTGAAGCCCAGCTCACCGAAACGCGGGTAAAGCGCACGCACGACCTCGCCGTACTCGGCCAGCACCTGTTCCTTGTCCGGATTACCGCCCAAGCTTTCGAGCAGCGGTTGCAATGCCGTCCAGACACCCGAGTCCCGATCGACCAGGACCTCATCGCAATCGATGAGCAGTGCTCGATAATCAGTCAGCCCCATGGTGTACAAAGCCTCCGATGATGCGTTCCATCAATTCATGCTCCATAAATGCTCCCGGGCGATAGCCTGCGGCACCGCCCCGAGCAGGCATGAGTTCAGTTCAAGACTCGTGCCAGTGCCGCTTCAAGAATCCGCAGCGCTTCGTCGATCTGTTCTTCCCGGGTGACCAGCGGCGCGAGGAAGCGCAGCACGTTGCGGTACACCCCGCATTTGATCACCAGCAGGCCGCCTGCCCGGGCTTCATCGATCAGCCGCTGGGTCAGGTCTGCATCCGGGCTACGGGCCTCATCATCCTTGATCAATTCGAGTGCGAGCATGAACCCGGTGCCTCGCACGTCGCCGATACGCGGGTGGCGGGCCTGCAAGCGCAGCAGCCCCTGACGCAGACGCTCGCCCAAGGCTTCGCCACGGGACAGCAATTGCTCCTGCTCGTAGGCCTCGATCACCGCCAGTGCAGCAGCGCAGGCCAGGGCGTTACCGCCGTAGGTGCCACCCAAGCCGCCGGGCAGCGGTGCGTCCATGATCTCGGCCTTACCGACTACTCCGGACAGCGGCAAGCCACCGGCAAGACTTTTGGCGACGGTCACCAGGTCCGGCTGGATGCCGGCGTGCTGGAAACCGAACCACTTGCCGGTACGGCCGAAACCGGTCTGGATTTCATCGAGAATCAGCACGATGCCGTGCTTTTCAGTGAGGGCACGCAAGGCCTGGAGGAACTCCACCGGCGCCGAGAGGAAACCACCGTCGCCCTGCACCGGTTCGATGATGATGGCCGCGACCCGCTCAGGGGCAACCTGGGTGGCCAGCAACTCGTCCAGTGCCTTGAGTGCCATCTCGCTGCTGACACCGCGATAGGTATTCGGATATGGGGTATGAAACACCTCTGGCGCGAACGGTCCGAAGTTCTGTTTGTACGGCTGGCTCATGCCGGTCAGCGTGGTGCCGAGCAAGGTGCGACCGTGAAACCCGCCGCGAAACGCGATCACTGCCGAGCGGTTGGTGTGGGCGCGGGCGATCTTGACCGCATTTTCCACGGCTTCGGCACCGGAAGTGAAAAAGGCCGCTTTATAGGCTTCTTGACCACCGACCAACTCACACAAACGCTGGGCCAGATCGAGGTAAGGCTTATAGGCAACCACCTGGAAACACGCGTGGGAGACCTTTTGCAACTGGGCCTGCACCGCAGCGACCACCTTCGAGTGGTTGTGACCGATGTTCAACACACCGATGCCGCCGACAAAATCCAGGTAACGCTTGCCATCCACATCCCACAACTCGGCACCCTGGGCCCGATCGATCACCAACGGGTGAGCGGTAATCAGACCACGTGGCACGAATTGATCGCGCTGACGGAGCAAATGAGGGGTTTCGTCGACTTTGCTATTCATGGCATTTCCCATCGTGAGTCCGGCAACCGGGAAGTGGTTGCGATGGTGTTCAGGTTAAGGCTTGCGCGAAACGAACTACGCCGAACTTGCCCCCTGAGAAATTCGGATCGACTGTTTTCACCCTGCCAAACGGCAGATTCCTTCAGCCCGTCGATTCTGCCGGGTCATGGCCAATAGAACGTGGCGCAACGCGTTTAATCCGGCCCTTTCGACAGATCCTGCTCTGTCATTGCGCCATGCTGGACAGCACCTTCACCTTTCAGGAAATGCCCATGGCCCTGCTTTATAAAGCCGACCCTGTGCGCGGCGAACAGTGGAAAGCGCTGTTCGCCGCGCACGCCCCGGATATCGAATGGCGCGCCTGGCCGGACATCGGCGACGCCAAGGACATTCAGTACCTCGCTGCCTGGCAGGCACCTGACGATCTCGAGGTTCTGCTGCCCAATCTGCACGTGCTGTTCGCCTTGTCCGCAGGAGTCGATCAACTGGATCTCAGCCGCCTGCCGGCGAGCTTGCCGGTGGTGCGCCTGCTGGACCCCGGCATCACCCGCGGCATGTGCGAATACGCCAGTTTTGCGGTGCTCAGCCTGCACCGGGACATGCTCCGCTATCGCCAGCAACAGGCGGCGCGGTGCTGGCAAGCCCACTTACTGCAACCAGCGGCCAAGCGCCGGGTGGGCGTCATGGGCCTCGGTACCCAGGCCCGGCAGATTCTCGCCACTTTGCAGCCCCTGGGCTTTGCGTTGTCCGGCTGGGCGCGCAGTGCCCACCGGATCGCGGGCGTCGATTGCTATGCCGGTGCCGAACAACTGCCGGCGTTTCTAAGCCAGTGCGACATTCTGTTGTGTGTGTTGCCACTGACCGAACAGACCCAGGGCATCCTCGATCGCAGGCTGTTCCGGCAACTTCCCCATGGCGCGGCGCTGATCAACATGGGACGTGGCGGGCATCTGGTGGAAAGTGATCTGCTTGAGGCGCTGGACAGCGGACAGCTCAGCGGCGCCGTACTCGATGTGCTGCAGGAAGAACCGGCACCGGCGGACCATCCTTTTTGGGATCATCCGCAGATTCTGCTGACGCCGCATATCGCGGCGATGACTCAACCGGAAAGTGCGTTCGGGGTGTTGCTGGAGAACATTCGCCGGCATCAACGGGGCGAGTCGATGGTGGGCCAGATCGATCGAAAACAAGGTTACTGAACACACCCCCATTGATCGTTCCCACGCTCCCGCGTGGGAATGCCTCACCGGACGCTCCGCGTCCGCTTGGGACGCAGAGCGTCCCGGGCTGCGTTCCCACGCAGAGCGTGGGAACGATCATTGGGTTTAGAGTCTGTCGGCAATCGCTCTGCCCACCTCCTGAGTCGAGCCCTTCCCGCCCAGGTCCGGGGTGATCGGCCCGTCGGCAATCACCCGCTCGATCGCCTGCAGAATCCCGTCATGCGCGGCGCGATAACGCTCGTCACCGTTGCCGAGGAAATCCAGCATCAACGCCCCGGACCAGATCATCGCAATCGGGTTGGCGATGTTCTGCCCATAGATATCCGGTGCCGAGCCATGCACCGGCTCGAACAGCGACGGAAAACGCCGCTCCGGATCGAGGTTGGCCGAAGGCGCGATGCCGATGGTTCCGGCGCAGGCCGGCCCGAGGTCGGAGAGGATGTCGCCGAACAGGTTCGACGCCACCACCACATCAAAGCGGTCCGGTTGCAGCACGAAACGCGCGCACAGAATGTCGATGTGCTGTTTGTCCCAGGTGATGTCCGGGTACTGCTCGGCCATCAACGCCGTGCGCTCGTCCCAGTACGGCATGCTGATGGAAATGCCGTTGGACTTGGTCGCCGCCGTCAGGCGTTTGCGTGGTCGGGTCCGGGCCAGCTCGAAGGCGAACTTGAGAATCCGGTCCACGCCGCGCCGGGTAAACACCGACTCTTGCAAGACGAACTCATGTTCGGTGCCTTCGAACATCTTGCCGCCGACCGAGGAATACTCGCCCTCGGTGTTCTCGCGAATCACCACGAAATCGATGTCCCCCGGTTTGCGCCCGGCCAATGGGCACGGCACGCCCGGAAACAGCCGCACAGGGCGGATGTTCACGTACTGGTCGAAGTCCCGACGGAACTTGAGCAGTGAACCCCAGAGGGAAATGTGATCCGGCACCTTGTCCGGCCAGCCCACGGCGCCGAAGTAGATCGCGTCAAAGCCCTTGAGCTGTTCGAACCAGTCGTCGGGCATCATCTGCCCGTGCTCCAGGTAGTAATCGCAGTGGGCCCAATCGAGCACCTCAATGCTCAAATCCAGCTGCCATTTCTTCGCGGCCTGCTCCAGGACTCGCAGCCCTTCGGGCAGAACTTCCTTGCCGATGCCATCGCCGGCAATCGCGGCGATTCTGAATGTCTTGCTCATCAATCATGCCTCCCCGTGTCTGTGAATTACAGCCCACCGATATGGAAGGCTTTGACTTCAAGGTATTCATCCAGGCCGTACTTGCTGCCTTCACGGCCAAGCCCCGACTGTTTGATGCCGCCGAACGGCGCGACTTCCATGGAAATGATTCCGGTGTTGAGGCCAACCATGCCGAACTCCAGCGCTTCGCCGAAACGCCATGAGCGGCGCAAGTCCTGGGTGAAATAGTAGGCGCCCAGGCCATAGGGCGTGGCATTGGCCAATGCGAGTGCTTCGGCTTCATCGGTAAAGCGCATCAGCGGCGCCACCGGGCCAAAGGTTTCTTCATTGGCCAGCAGCATGCCGGCGTGGGTTTCGCCGAGTACCGTTGGCTGGACAAACTGGCTGTCGCCCTCGGGAACACCGCCGCAGAGCAAACGCGCGCCCTGGCTCAGGGCGTCGTCAATGTGCCGGGCGACTTTGCTCACCGCCGCCGGATTGATCAGCGGGCCAATAGTGACGTCGGCGTCGAGGCCGTTGCCAACCTTGAGCTTGCCCACCTCCTCCACCAGCCGCTGGGCGAAGCGTTCGTAGATGCCGTCCTGCACCAAAATGCGGTTGGCGCAGACGCAGGTCTGGCCGGCGTTGCGAAACTTGCTGAGCATGATGCCGGCCACCGCCTGTTCCAGATCGGCGTCGTCGAACACAATGAACGGCGCATTGCCGCCCAGTTCCAGGCTCAAGCGCTTGATGTGTTCGGCACTCTGGCGCATCAGCAAGCGGCCCACGGCGGTGGAACCGGTGAAGGAAATCTTGCGCACCGTCGGGTTGCCGGTCAGCTCTTCGCCGATGCCGGTGGGCATCCCGGTCAGCACGTTGAACACCCCGGCCGGGATGCCGACACGCTCGGCCAGTACCGCCAGGGCCAGCGCCGACAGCGGCGTCAGGTCCGAGGGTTTGACGATGATCGGACAGCCGGCCGCCAAGGCTGGCGCGCACTTGCGAGTGATCATCGCGTTGGGGAAGTTCCACGGGGTGATGGCGGCGCAGACCCCGACCGGTTGCTTGAGGGTCAACAGTCGGCGGTCGCCGCTGGGGGCCGGCATGGTTTCGCCGTAAACCCGCCGAGCTTCCTCGGCGAACCATTTGACGAAACCGGCGCCGTAGCGAATTTCGCCTTTGGCTTCATTCAACGGTTTGCCCTGCTCACAGGTCATGATCAGCGCCAGATCGTCAAGGTTGTCGATCATGGCCTGATACCAGCGCTCCAGCAGCGCCGCACGTTCCGCCGCCGGACGTGCACGCCACGCCGGCCACGCCCGCTCTGCCGCTTCGATGGCGCGGCGGGTTTCCGCGCCTTGCATGGCCGGCACCCGGGCCAGGCATTGGCCGTTGGCCGGGTCGATGACGTCCAGGGTCGCGGCGTTGTCGGCGCCGATCCACTGACCGTCGATGTAGGCACGTTCTACCAGCAGGCTTGGGTCTTTCAAACGATTCTTGAGCATGGTCGAGTCCTGATCCGAGACACTTGCCAGTCTAGGGAGGTGCCACGACCGAGGATGCTGAAAGCGTCGCAACGGCAGCGTCGGATGCTGAAAATCGCGGTGGGACGGCAGGCTCTACCGAGGTGTTTTATGGTCCGTTACTGATCGTTCCCACGCTCCGCGTGGGAATGCCTCAATGGACGCTCTGCGTCCGCTCTTGGGACGCGGAGCGTCCCGGGCTGCATTCCCACGCGGAGCGTGGGAACGATCATCACAATTTCAACGACCCGAGCAACCCTTCAAGAAAGCGCTCCCCGGCCTCCATCTGGCTGATCTCGATGAACTCATCCGGCTTGTGCGCCTGTTCGATGGAGCCTGGCCCGCAGACCACCACCGGCACATCCAGACGCTGTTTGAACAACCCGCCCTCGGTGCCAAAAGACACTTTGGCAATGCTGGTATCCGGCGCGGCGAAGTTCTTCAGGAAGCGCACCGCTTCAACGCTCGGGTGTGTCTCCAGGCCGGGATAGACATTCAGGGTTTCGATCTCGATGGCCGCGACGCTGGACAGCCGTTGAGCCTCGCGCACGATCACTTCGGCACGCTCTTGCATCTGCTCCAGGAACTGATCCAGATCGTCCGCCGGCAAGTTGCGCACTTCGAAATCCAGGGTGCACAGGTTCGGCACGATGTTCAGCGCCTTGCCGCCGACAATCTGCCCGACATGCACGGTACTGTAAGGCACGTCGTAGTCCGCATCCTGGGCGCCCTGCTCTTGCAACTGCTGCTGGCTTTGACGCAGTGCCGCGATGAAATCGCAAGCCACGTGAATCGCGTTGACCGATCGCGGCGCCAGCGAGGAATGGGCTTCCTGGCCCCGGCAGTACGTGCGGTAGGAGCCCTTGCCCTTGTGTCCCAGCACAAATTGCATATTGGTCGGTTCACCGATCAGGCACAAAAACGGTCGCACCGGTGCCAGGTGCAACACGTCCAGCAAACGCCGCACGCCAACGCAACCGGTCTCCTCGTCATGGGACAGCGCCAGCTGCAGCGGTCGGCTCAACGGGCTGTCCGCCGCATCGAGCATGGCGTCGATGGCCAGGGCAATGAAGCCCTTCATGTCGCAGCTGCCGCGGCCGTAAATCCTCCCGTCCTGCACCGTCGCCTGAAACGCCGGGAAGGTCCAGGCCTGGCCTGCCGCCGGGACCACATCGGTGTGCCCGGACAGCAAGATGCCAGGCAACTCGCCAGGCCCGGTACTGGCGAACAGGTTGGCCTTGTGGCCGCTTTCGTCCTTGACGATCAGCGACTCGATGCCCTTGGTCAGCAGTAGTTCGCGCACATACTCGATCAAGGCCAGGTTTGACTCCGAGGAGACGGTATCGAAGGCCATCAAGCGTTTGAGAATATCCAGTACACGGGGTTTCATGAGGCCTTGCTCCGTTGCTCGGCTGAAGGGGCGAACCGGCGGATGGAGAACGGCTCAATCGAAGTGCTGGTGCTGCCGGTGCTGATCAGTTCGGCCATCACATCGCCGACGCCCGGGCCGAGCTGAAACCCGTGACCGCAGAAACCGAACGCGTAGAACAACCCGTCGACGGTGCCGCTGGGACCCATCACCGGCAGGGAATCGGGCAGGTAACCTTCGATGCCGCTCCAGACCCGGATGATGTTCAGGTTGCCGACACCCGGCAACAGGCGGCGCATCTGCTGGATCTGGTTGAGAATGCTGCGCGGCTCGACCTGAGCCCTGCGGGTGAGCATGTCCGGTTTGCTGCGGTAGCCACCGCCGATGACGATGTTGCCGCGAGGGATCTGGCGGAAATAAATCACTTCCTCGGGGATCCTGGTGTACACGCCGATCACCGTCGGCAAGGCATACGGCACCGGCTCGGTTACGGCCATTTGCGGGCCATGGGTATCCAGTGGCACCGGCTCGCCGAACTGCGCCGAAAGCTTCTGCCCCCAGGCACCGGCGGTAATCAACAAGCGTTCGGCGTTGAACTGGCGACCATCGGTGGTGGTGATGTTGAACTCACCGCCCACCTTCTGCACCTCGGCAACTTCCGTCTGTTCTTCGATCCGCGCGCCGAGGCGTCGTGCCGCCCGGGCAAACGCCGGTGCCGCCAGACGCGGATTGGCGTGCCCGTCGTGGGGTGCGTAGGAGCCGCCCTTCACATCCGGCCCGAGGAACGGGAAACGCTGGTGCAGCTCGGCGCCTTGATAGATTTTCAGGTCAAGCTGCGCCGCCTCCGGGGCTGCGGCATAGGCTTCAAGCTCGGCGATTTCGTCTTCGCGGTAACACACCCGCATGTGCCCGCTGGCGATGAACTCGAGGTCGTCGTCGATCAGCTCCGGTAAGCGCTTCCACAGCGCCCAGGAACGGTTGGCCAATTCCAGCTGCCCAAGGAAACGCCCCTGGCGCCGGACGTTGCCGAAGTTCACGCCGCTGGCGTACTGACCGATCTGGTCGCGCTCCAGCAGGATCACCGACTGCCCGCGTCGGCGCAGAAAAAACGCCGCCGCCGAGCCCATCAGGCCGCCGCCGACAATCACCACATCGGCTTTCTGTACCGTCATGGCGACACCTCCTCGGTGAGCATCGAAAGCGGTTTGACCGGCGCCTGACCACGCTGGCGGCCGACCTGTTGCACATTCACCCCCGCCGCAGCGGCAATCACCTCGGCTCCGGCCTGGGAGCAATAACGGCCCTGGCACCGGCCCATGCCGACCCGGCTGAACGCCTTGGCCCGATTGACTTCGCAGGCGCCCTTTTCGCTGACCGTGCGACGCAATTCACCGGCGCTGATCATTTCACAGCGACAGACGATGGCTTCGTCCGGCAGTGCCTTGGCCTGGGCCGCCGGCCAGGGAAATGCCTGGGCCAGACCGAGACGAAATTCGTCCATCACCGCCAGGGCACGCCGCTGTTCGGCCCGCAGCCCGGCGTCCACCGGTTGCTGCAGATCTTCCAGCAGCGCCATCGCCACCAGGCGTCCGGCGTGTTCGGCCGCATCGGCTCCGCGAATCTTCGAGCCGTCACCAGCGGCATACACACCACTGACCGTGGTCCGGCCTTCTTCATCGGTGGCCAGCAACCATTGGCTGGACGCCTCATCGAAGTGCAGACGGCAACCGGCCAGATCTGCCAGTTGAGTTTCCGGGCGCAGGTGATAACCCAGGGCCACGGCATCGCAATCCACCGCCAATGTCTCGCCTGCGGCGGTCAGCACCCGCACACCGCTGACGCCGCTCGCAGCGTCACCCATCACTTGCAGCGGTTTGATCCCCAAGTGCACAGCAATCCTGGCCCGATACAGCTGCGCCAACAGTCTCATGCCGGTGAACAGCAAACCGGGGCGCGCCAGCAATTTCGGTAACGCGCCGATGCGCTTGCTCAGCGGCGAAGTGTCGAGCACCGCCGCCACGTTGGCACCGGCCTTGAGGTATTGACTGGCGACCAGATACAGCAACGGTCCGCTGCCCATGAACACCACGCTATGACCAATGGACACCGCCTGCGACTTGAGCGCGATCTGCGCGCCGCCCAGGCTGTAGGTGCCCGCCAACTGCCAGCCTTCAATCGGCATCAAGCGGTCGGTGGCGCCGGTGCAGAGGATCAGCGCGTCGTAGTCGACGGTCGAGTGTTTGCCCTGGCTGACGCAGCACAGTTGCCCCGGCGTGAGGTTCCACACCAGGGTGTCCGGGCGGTAGTCGATCAACCCGCGCAAGCGGTCGAAGCTTTGGTGCAAGTCTTTGGCCTTGGCGGCCTCGGTGCCGTACAGCGTGGCGTAATCGCGGGTAAAACCTTCCGGTTGGCGACGGTAGATCTGCCCGCCATCCCGGCGATTTTCATCAATCAGAATCGGCTTGCAGCCCGCCGCCAGCAAGGTTTCGGCGCAGCGAATACCGGCCGGCCCGGCGCCGACGATAACGACTCGATGAGTGCTCAGCCGTGCAGTGGCCATATCGCCTCCGGTTGTGTGGTGACGATATCCAGCCCTTCACGGACTTCGTTGGAACAGGCGCGCAGACGTTCACCGTTGCGGGTCCAGACCCAGCAATCCTGACAGGCGCCCATCAGACAAAAACCGGCGCGTCGGCCCGAATCGAACTCCGATTGGCGCAAGGCCGAGCCCTGGGTCAGCAACGCGACCATCAGGGTATCGCCCTGCAACGCCTCGATGGGTACGCCGTCCACCTTCAAATTGACGGTCAGTCGGCCCTGCTCGGCCAGCCTCACAAAACGCCCCTTCATGCATAGGCTCCCAAGGTCATGGTGTTTAAATCCTGCTGAGTCTTGAGCAACTCGGCACTGTCGTGATGGCAAAGGATTTCACTGCCGCCAATAATCGTCCGTCGGTTCGGCGCGGTGCGATTGCACACGCCATCGACGCGCACCGGGCAGCGATTGAGAAAGGTGCACAGCTGCGGCACGTTGGCCTTCGCACCGATCGGCGGCAGCGTGCCGCAGCTGGTGCCACAGTTCTCCAGCCAGCCCTGGCGCAGTTCCGGCACCGAGTGGATCAACAGGTCGGTGTAGGGATGGAACGGTGCCTGGGTGAACGACTGCCGACTGCCGGCCTGGACCTTGTGGCCGCTGTACATCACCACGATGTCATCGCACAGCGCCCGCACGGTTGAGATGTCATGGCTGATGAACAGATAGGACACCCCCAGTTCCTGGCGCAAGTCGCGCAACAGTTCGAGAATCGCCGCGCCGACCACGGTATCCAGCGCCGAGGTCACTTCGTCGCACAGAATCAGGTCCGGCTTGGCGGCCAGGGCCCGGGCCAGGTTGACCCGTTGCTTTTGCCCGCCGGAGAGTTCATTCGGGCGACGCTCGGCCAGGCTGCGTGGCAAGCGCACCAGGTCCAGCAGTTCATCGATACGCTGGCGCAACGCGACGCCCTTGAGGCCGAAATACATCTTCAACGGCCGGCTCAGAATGGTGCTGACGCTGTGCATCGGGTTGAGCGCGGTGTCGGCATTCTGGAAGACCATTTGAATGCGTCGGAACTGTTCATCGGTGCGCTCGGAGAGGCTGCCGCCCAGTGGCTGACCATCGAAGGTCAGGCCACCCAACGCTGGCGTCAGCAACCCGGCCACCACCCGCGCCAGGGTCGACTTGCCGGAGCCCGACTCACCGATCACGCCGATCGCCTGGCCCCTGCGCACCGTCAGGTCGATGTCTTCCAGCACGCGGATCGACGGCATGCCTTGCAGGTTCTTGTTGCCGTAGCCGGCGGTCAGTCCTTTGATGGTCAGCAGCGGTTCGTCTTCGGCCACACCGCAGGGCGGGCGAATCGTTGTATCCGGCCGTGCCGCCGCCAGCAGGCTGCGGGTGTATTCATGGGTGGGGCCTTTGAGCAAAGGCGCGGTGGCGCTCAGTTCGAAGATCTGGCCACCATTGAGCACCACAATCTGGTCGGCCATTTGCGCCACCACGGCCAGGTCGTGGGATACGTAGACCGCCGTCGCACCACGCTCGCGCACTACCCGCTTGAACGCGCGCAGCACGTCGATTTGTGTGGTCACGTCAAGGGCGGTGGTCGGTTCGTCGAGCACCACCAACAACGGATCGCTGATCAGCGCCATGGCCGCCATCACCCGCTGCAGTTGCCCGCCGGAGACCTGATGGGGATAGCGCTGGCCAATGTGATCGGGGTCCGGCAGGGCCAGGTCGCGGAACAGCTCGATGGCCTTGGCTTCGAGTACGGCCCGGCTGCCCAGGCCATGAATCAATGCGCCCTCCACCACCTGGTCGATGAGCTTTTTCGCCGGATTGAATGCCGCAGCGGCGCTTTGGGCGATATAAGACACACGGTTGCCGCGCAGGCCTTGCAGCTGGTTTTCGCTCAACGCCAGCATGTCGTGCTCGCCGACTTGCACCACGCCGCCAGCCAACCGACAACCGCGCCGGGCGTAACCGAGCAGCGCCAGGGCGATGGTGGTCTTGCCGGAGCCGGACTCACCGATCAGCGCCAGTACTTCACCTTTTTCCAGGGAGAAGCTCACGCCCTTGACGATTTCCACCTCGCCGCGTAAACCACAGGCGACCACGCGCAGGTCCTGGACTCGAATCAATTCATTCATCTCAATGACCTCCCGCACGTCGACTACGTCGGGACGACAGTCTGTCGATGAACAAATTCACACCGATGGTCAGGGTGCCAATGGCCAGGGCCGGAATCACGATGGCTGGCGCGCCCTGATTGAGGCCGCCGATGTTCTCGCGCACCAGTGAACCGAGGTCGGCATCCGGCGGCTGCACACCCAGGCCGAGGAAACTCATGCCGCTGAGCAGCAACACGATGAAACCGAAGCGCAGCCCCAGGTCCGTCAGCACCGGGTTGAGCATGTTTGGCAGGATTTCCACACACGCGATATACAGCCGGCGTTCGCCACGGGTTCGGGCCACTTGTACGTACTCCAGCGCTTCGATGTTCACCGCCATGCTGCGGGCGATGCGGAACGCGCCGGGGGTGAAACTCAGCACCGCCGTGCAAATCAGCAACGTCACCGAGGAGCCGAAGGCCGAGACCATGATCAGCGCCAGCATCTTGCTCGGGATTGAAATGAAGGCGTCCATCAAGCGACTGATCACCTCATCCAGCCACTTGGGCGAGACCACCGACAGCAGTGCGCAACTGGTGCCCAGACCGCTGGCGAGCACCGCGGCAACCAACGCCAGGCCGACAGTGAAGCGCGCGCCGACAAGGATCCGGCTGAGCATGTCGCGGCCCAGGTAATCGGTGCCGAACGGGTACGCGGCACTCAGGCTGTCGAAGACATTGTCAGAGACCACTTCGCCTACCGGATGCGGCGCCAGCCACGGGCCGAAAACCGCCACCAGCAACCAGATAAAACACATCGCAGCCCCGACCAGACCCAGCCAGGACGGTCCATGAGGCACCTTGCCAACCGACAGGTCGGGAGTCGCAGGCATCGATTTCACAATGAGCTTGTTCATTGGTTTCTCAGCCTTGGATTGGAAAGAATCGCGCACAGGTCGGCAATCAGCACCAATCCCAGGTACGCCGTACAAAACAGCATGGTGCAGGCCTGGACCAGCGCCATGTCACGGTTGGTCACCGCATCGACCATCAGGCTGGCGATGCCGGGATAGTTGAAGATCGTCTCGACGATCACCACCCCGCCCAGCAGATAGGACAGACTCAGGGCGATGGCATTGGCAATCGGTCCGATGGCATTGGGCAAGGCATGACGCAAGACGATCCGCACCGGGCTCACGCCTTTGAGCCGGGCCATTTCCACATAAGGGCTATCGAGTTGATCGATCACCGCCGCCCGAGTCATGCGCGCCATTTGCGCGACGATCACGCAGCACAGCGTCATCACCGGCAAGGCGTAAGTACGCAGGAATTGCAGCGGTGAGGTGATGTCGCTGGCATAGGACAACGCCGACAGCCAGCCCAGGTTCACCGCAAAAATCAGCACCGCCAGGGTCGCTACCAGAAACTCCGGTACTGCAACCATTGCCAGGGTGACAAGACTGAGGAAGCTGTCGATGCGCCCGCCCCGGCCCATGGCCGAACCGATACCCAGAATCAAGGCCACCGGCACTGACACCAGCGCCGTGGCGGCCGCCAGCATCAAGGTGTTGGGAACCCGCCCGGCCATCAATTCGCCGACCGGCATGGCATTGGAGACGGACAGGCCCATGTCGCCGCTGAGCAGGTTCATCAGCCAATGCAGGTAACGCACCACACCGGACTGATCCAGCCCCAGTTTCAGGCGTAGCGCCGCCACTTGTTCCGGCGTCGCAAACTGCCCAAGGGCCTGTTGCGCCGCGTCTCCCGGCAGCACCGCCGTGATGGCGAACACCACCATCGACACGATCAACAAGGTCACGATCGCAGCGCCCAGGCGCCGACCGATCAGCCACAGTGTGTTGCAATTCATAGCACTACTCCCGCAAGAACCTGCACCAGCCCATCAAGCGTCCAGCCAGACCTGCTCGGCGAACATGTAACCCATGAAACCGCCCAGCGGGTTGCTGCCATAGCCTTTGATGCGCTGGTCGACGCCATCGATGTTACTGATGAACACCGGAATGCCAATGCCGCAGTGTTCATGCGCCAGGGTCTGCATGTCCGCGTACATCTTGCTGCGCTTGGCGTCGTCGGTTTCGCCCCGGGCGAGCATCAGCAACTGGTCGAACTGCTCGTTCTTCCAGCCCGATTCGTTCCACGGCGCGCTCGACTGGAAGAACTGCGAGAACATCACGTCGGCGTTAGGTCGTGGGTTGATGTTGCCGAAGCTCAACGGATGCTTCATCCAGTGGTTGGACCAGTAACCATCGCTGGGCAGGCGGTTGACATCGAGCTTGAGCCCGGCCTGTTTCGCCGACTGCTGCAACAGCACCGCGATGTCCACCGAGCCGGTGGCGGCTGGCGAAGCGGCCAGCGCCATGCTGACATTGTCCATCCCGGCTTTTTTCAGCAGGAAACGCGCCTTCTCGGGGTCATAGACCGTCTGCGGCAGGTCGGCGTTGTAGTAGCGCGAACCGGGAGCGATCGGATGGTCATTGCCGACCACCGCAAACCCACGGAATACCGCGGACTTGATCTGCTCACGGTCCATCAGGTGCTTGAGGGCCTGGGTGAATTCCGGGCTTTTGCCGGGCATCTGATCCTGACGGATGATCAAGTCGGTGTAGTTGCCCGACGGCGCATCGACGACCCGGTGACCGGCGCTGGCCTTGATTCGCGTGGTCGAACGCGGGTTGACCTCGTTGATCATGTGCACGTCGCCCGACAGCAGTGCGTTGACCCGCGATGGCTCGTCGGCAATGGCAATGAACTCGATCTCGTCCAGATAAGGCAGGCCCGGTTTCCAGTAGCCGGTATTGCGCGCAGCAATCGAGCGCACGCCCGGTTTGAACTCCTTGACCTTGAACGGCCCAGTGCCGATGCCCTGGTTGAAGTCGGTGGTGCCTTCGGGAACGATCAGCAGGTGCGACACCGCCAGGATCGACGGCAGTTCGGCGTTCGGTGCGCTCAGGCGGATCTGTACCTCGTTGGCGCCAGTGGCCTTGATCTCGACGAACTGCTCCATCAGAGGCATGACCTTGGAACCGGTCAGCGGATCCTTGTGTCGCGACAGTGAGAACACCACGTCGGCGGCGCTCAGGGTTTTGCCGTTGTGGAACGTTACGTCCTTGCGCAGGGTGATGGTCCACAGCGTGGCATCGGTGTTATCGATGCGCTCGGCCAGTTCCAGCTGCGGCACCAGATGGCCGTCGAAACGGGTCAGGCCGTTGTAGAACATGAAGTGGCGCACGTAGTCGGTGGACAGCGCCCCTTTGGCCGGATCCAGCGTATCGGCGGTGGAGCTGGACATGCCGGCGACGCGAATCCGCCCGCCCGGCTTGCCTTTGCCAGGGCTTGCGGCTTCGTCGGCAAACAGCTTGCCGGCGGCACCGAACAGGCTACCGGCGCCCGCTGCGGCAACCCCGGCCACCCCCAGCATTTGCAAGGCACTGCGGCGCGACATGCCGCGATTGAGCCCTTCGAATACCCGCAGGCTCTCTTGGCCCGAGATCAGTTTTGGGTCGGTCTTGTTGTCAGTCATATCAGTTGTACCTGTCGATAAAGAGAAGGCTCGAGTGTTCCGGTTGACCGGAACGTCCTGGAAACGCAAACGACGGTGACACCACAACATCAACTCAGTGCAAATAGTCCTGGAACCGGTAATAAGCGCCCACCAGCGGCAGGAACCAGGGCTTGCCGAAATGCCCGGGAATCGCCGGCCAGTCCAGTTCGCGCCAGGGGTTGGCCTCGACCTTTCCGGCCATGACCTCGGCCATGACCTGGCCCATGTGCACCGACATCTGTACCCCATGGCCGCTGTAGCCCATGGAGTGATAAACCCCGCCATGCTGGCCGGCACGCGGCAGCCGGTCGGAGGTCATGTCCACCAGACCGCCCCAGCAATAGTCGATCTTCACGTCGGCCAACTGCGGGAACATCTGCACCATCGCGGCGTGCAGTACCTTGCCGCTCTTGGCGTCGGAAACGCTGTTGGACATGGCGAAACGTGCCCGGCCGCCGAACAGCAGACGGTTGTCGGGCGTCAGGCGAAAGTAATTCCCGATCATGCGGCTGGTGACGTAGGCGCGCCGGGTCGGCAGCAGTTGATCGATCAAGGCCTTGGACAAAACCTCGGTGGCAATGACAAAGCTGCCGACCGGAACGATCCGCCGCCGATACCAGCTCAATCCACCGTGCTGACAGGCGCCGGTGGCCAGCAGAACCTGCCCGGCTTGCAGCGAACCCTTGGTGGTGTTGACCTGATAACCGTTGGCATTGGCTTTCCAGTCCGTCACCGGCGTGCCTTGATAGATCAGTGCGCCGTGGCGTGCGGCGGCTTGCGCCAAACCGACACCGAAGCGCCCGACATGCATCTGCACGCCATTGCGCTGCAACAGGCCGCCGTGGAACTGGGCCGAGTTGACCTCGGCTCGGGTTTGTTCGGCGCACAGCAACTCGACATCGGCATCGACCTCCCGGCGAATCAATTCGCAGGTCCGCGCCAGCCCTTCGTAGTGCAGCGGCTTGGCTGCCAGCTTGAGCTTGCCGTTGCTCTTGAGGTCGCAGGCGATCTGCTCCTGCTCCACCAGCGAAACGACGCTCTGCACAGCGCTTTCATAAGCCTGGTAATAGGCCCGCGCCTTGTCGGCGCCAAGGCTGGCGCTCAAGCCGGCATAGTCCTGAGCAACGCCGGTATTGCACTGGCCGCCGTTGCGCCCTGACGCCTCGCCAATCACCCGGCCGGCTTCCAGCACCACCACACTGGCGCCCTTCAAGGCCAGCGCCCGAGCCGCCGCCAGACCGGTGAAACCGCCACCGACAATGGCCACGTCGACCTGCCCGGGCAGTGCACCGAGCTGGGCACCGGTGAATGCCGGAGCGGTGTCGAGCCAGTAGGATTCGCTGCGCATGTCTAAACCGCCTATGCCAAAAAGAGTGCCTTGAAGAGTGCCGTTACCGTTACGACTCAGAGACCGACCAGCGCGGCCAGCCCGCCGATGTCGGTGATCTGCTGATAGCCATAGAACGCATTGGCCGGGACTTCGTGGCCACGGGCGACGAAGGCCTTGTTCTTGATCTTCATGTCGTGGGCCGGCATCAGGTCGTAACGGAAGCTGGAAGAGACATGCAAGATGTCTTCCGGGCCGCAGTTGAGGTTGTCGAGCATGTACTCGAATGCCGCCAGACGAGGCTTGTAGGCCTGAGCCTGTTCGGCGGTGAAGACCTTGTGGAACGGTGCGCCAAGCTTGTCGACGTTGGACATGATCTGGCTGTTGCTGGCGTTGGAGAAAATCACCAGAGGGATCTTGTCGGCGATTTTCGACAGGCCGGCCGGTACGTCAGGGTGCGGGCCCCAGGTTGGCACGGCGTCGTAATACAGCTGACCTTCGTCACGGTATTCGATCCCCCAACGCTTGCAGGTCCGCGCCAGGGCGGTCTTGAGAATCTCGTCATACGGCATCCAGTCACCCATGACCTGGTCCAGGCGATAGGCGGAGAAGTCCTTGACGAACTGATCCATCTGCTCGGGCACGACACGATCGGCGAATAGTTCGCGAGTCATCGTTCCCATGTGGAAATTGGTCAGCGTACCGTAGCAGTCGAACGTAATGAATTTGGGGCGAAGAAAGCTCATTGAGTGCGGTCCTGAAAGTTCGTTGAGGTCATGGCGTGACAAGCATTCGCTCCGTTGCCGAAGCTGTGATGCAACCTTGCAGCACACCGTCATTACAACACCGTGAAATCAGCAGATGGCGTTAAAAGCGACCTCTGCTTGATACAAACCACCGTTTTAGCGCCCGCCCTCAGCAGACTTTGCGGCTCGCTCCAGCCTTGGGCAAACCCCGTATTTGTGCGCTCTTATGGATCCTTGTTACCCCGCGGGGCTCAAGCACACACTTGTGTGCCGCAGAACCTGCGCCGGGCCGAACGAAAACGGGCGCTTCCGCGAGGAAGCGCCCGTTTGGGTGCGGTTTGAAACCTGCCTACGATCCCTGTAGCAGCTGCCGAGCCTGCGAGGCTGCGTCCGGCTGCGCAGCAGTCGCAAAATCAGAACTCGCGGTACATCAGACAGATCCCGCACACCAGGTTTACGACTGCTTCGCAGCCGAACGCAGCCTCGCAGGCTCGGCAGCTGCTACGGATTACGTCGTTCGTTAATTGATCGGCGGGTTAGCCAGCGATATCGATCAGCACACTCTTGAATCGCAAATTGGCTTCGAACGCTTCTCGCCCCAGGTCCTTGCCGATGCCGGAGCGTTTGTAGCCGCCGGTCGGCAGGATGTAGTCATTGCTGCGCCCGTAACGATTGACCCACACCGTTCCCGCCTCCAGGCGCCGAACCAGGCGCAGGGCGCGGTTGATGTCGGCGGTGTGCACGCCCGCCGCCAGGCCGTAGGTGGTATGCGCGGCCAGGCTCAGTGCCTGCTCTTCATCATCGAACGCCTGGATCGTCAGTACCGGGCCGAAGATTTCTTCGCACACCGCCGGGTTCTCATTATCCAGACCGGCCAGCAAGGTTGGCTGGTAATAAGCACCGCCCAGGCCCTCGAACAATCCGCCGCCGGTCAGTACCTCGGCCCCGGCCTGACGCGAGCGCTGGACGATACCGTCGATGCGGCTGGCCTGTAAACGGGAAATGATCGGTGACAGCGTGCTCTCGCTCGACCAGGTCGGACCTGGACGCAGCTCCTCGAAATACGCCTGCAAGTGCGCGATAAACGGTTCCATGATCGAACGCTGGATCAACAGCCGCGAACCGGACACGCAGACCTGCCCGGCATTACCGGTAATGGCCAGCGCCACGGTGCGAGCGGTTTTCGCGATATCCGGCACATCGGCGAAAACCAGTTGCGGGCTCTTGCCGCCGAGTTCCAGTGTCACCGGTTTCGGCCCTGTCAGTGCACAGGTGGACATGATGCTCGACCCGGTCGCCGTGGACCCGGTAAAGGTCACCTTGGCCACACGCGGGTGGCGACATAAGGCATCGCCGGTGACGCGACCATCGCCCTGGACCACGTTGAAGATCCCGGCCGGAATACCCGCCTGCAACGCCAGCTCGGCAAAGCGCAGACTGGAGAACGGCGTCAATTCCGACGGTTTGAGCACCACGGCATTACCTGCCGCCAATGCCGGGGCAACTTTCCAGGAGGCCATGCTCAGGGGGAAATTCCACGGCGCGATGGCGGCGATGACGCCGTAAGGTTCGGCGATCTGCATGCCCAGCCGATCCGTCTGGGTCGCCGCGACGTGGCCGCCGTGCTTGTCCGCCAGTTCGGCAAAGAAGCGAATGCCTTCCGCCACGTAGGGAATGTCCCAGGCGATCACGTCTTTATGGGGACGGGTCGAGCCCACCGCTTCGAGCGGTGCCAGGACGGCTGCATCGGCTTCGATCAGGTCGGCCCAGCGGCGCATGACCCGCGCCCGCTCCCGGGGTGGGCGGCTTGCCCAATCGCTGCGGTTGAAAGCCTGCCAGGCATTGTTGACGGCTTCATCCACCAGGTCGGCATCGGCGATCGGCAGTTGGGCATAGACCTGGCCGTCCGACGGTCGCACGACCTCCAGCCCCGGTTGAGCATCGCGGTATTTTCCGGCGATGAAATGAGCGCTGCGCACAGCGATAAGACGAGGATCGAAGCTATCCATGGAGCACTCCAAAAAGGGACGGCGAGTCGTGAACTCAGGCCTCCATCGTAGAAAAAAAGCCCAAGCATTTGCTGCCGACCTTAGTGTGCAATTAAGTAGTAAGTGTGGTCTTCCGGCCTCGGGCGTGCGGAATCTGCCGAATGTTCCAGCCCCCCTTGTCAGGCCTTCACACAGATGGGATACAGGCTCCATCGCGCCGCAAAGCGGTTGATCGCGCACACTGTCCAACGGAGACTCGCCATGTCCGCCTCGCAACAATCTGCTTATGTCTATCGCCCGATGACGGCCGCCGACCTGCCCTCGGCCCATGCCTTGTCCGTGCAGTTGAAGTGGCCCCATCGCCTGGAAGACTGGGCCATGTTGCAGCGGGTCAGCGAAGGCTTTGTGGTCCTGGACGGCGAGCGTCTGATCGGCACGGCTTTCGCCTGCCCTCAGGGTGAGTTCGCGACGATCGGCCTGGTGATTGTCAGCAACGACTATCAGGGCCAGGGCATCGGTCGCAAGCTGATGGAACAGGCACTTGAAGCCTGCACATCACGTACCCCGATGCTGAACGCCACCCTTGCCGGTGCGCCGCTTTACGCCAGCCAGGGCTTTATCGAATTCGGCCGGGTTCAGCAGCATCAAGGCCAGGCGCAAGCACCCGCACCCGAACCGCTGGCAGACGGTGAACAGTGCCGCCCACTACGTGAGTCTGATCGGGCTCAGCAAATTTTCCTGGCCAACGCCGGCAGCGGACTGGAGCGGCAAACCGTGCTCACGGATCTGTTCGATATCGTCGAGCACTCGGTGGGTATCGAGCGCGACGGCCAATTGCGCGCCTTCGCCCTGCTGCGTCCCTTCGGCCGCGGTCGCTGCATCGGCCCGGTCGTCGCAGAAAACCTCGAACAGGCCAAACACCTGATCGCGGTGTTGCTGGCCCAAGTGCCGGATGCCTTCGTGCGCATCGACATTCCGGCGGACTGCGGCCTGGGCGATTGGCTGGAGCTGGCCGGGCTCAAACAGGTCGACACCGTGGCGCAAATGTCACGGGGCACACCGCCGCAAGCGCTCAACGGCGTCCGGCAGTTCGCACTCGTGACCCAAGCCATTGGCTGACAACGGTGCGCAATACAGCCACTTGCACCCAACACCCTCTACACCCTGTTTCCATGGAGCGTCACCCGTATGTCCCAACCTACCCTTATGCTGCTGGCCCGCGCCGACGGCAGCAGTGTTTCTACCTCCTTCAATGCAGCGCCTTTGAGCTCCATCGATCCGTTTATGGACAGTCGTCAGATCGCCTACACCGGACCCGATGGGGTTTCTGCGGGGACCGTGCATGCGTCCGGCGCGCTCAGTATTGATGATTTTCCACATACCGAAGTGATCGTGGTCCACGCCGGCCACGTCGTACTGCAATCCCCGGGGCAGACGCTGGAACTGGGGATCGGAGCCAGCGCAGTGATCGGTCGCGGGACCGCGTTGCGGATCGAGGCGCAAATCGACACTCAGTGGGCATTCTGCGCGGTAACCCGCCCCACCGCTGCCCCGACACCAGGACTGACAGCGCTCGACCCGCAGGCGATGCTGTCTCCCTCGGCGGCACCGGAACCACACATACTGATCGGGCCCGCTCCGCAGTGCCGGTCACGCAATGCCTTCGAAGACGACACAACAGACCTGCGAGTGGGTGTCTGGGACTCGACACCTTACGAACGCCATACTCGAGCGCACAAACTCAATGAGCTGATGCACCTGATCGAAGGCAGCGTCACCCTGCTGGCTCCCGACGGAACGAGCCTGACGGTCAACACCGGTGACACCGTGTTCGTAGCGCAAGGTACGCCGTGCGCGTGGAAAAGCACTCGGTATGTACGAAAGGTTTATGCCGTTAAATAAACCCGGTGTGGGAAGCCAATGTGCTCGGTCAAGGTATGCCCCCGACTCGCACACCACCAGGGCCATGGGGCGTTCACCCCATTGCTTATCGGCAATGCCCACGACCGCGACCCACATCACCGCGGAGTGTTTGCTGATCAGGCTCTCCAGTTCCAGACAGTACTCGGCGTCCACAGCGTTTTGAGTTCGGCTGCATTACACCATCAGGTATCTGGCCGAGCCGGGACCGGGCTTACTGGTGCAGTACGAAAGTCGCCAGGGTTTGCAGGTCGTCCGGGCTTAACTGCGCGAAAGGCGGCATCGGGATATCCCCCCATTTGCCGGTACTGCCGTGCTGAATGCTGGACGTTACCTTGGCCAGTGCCTGCGGGTCATTGGCATACTTGGCAGCCACATCGTGATAGGCCGGGCCTACGACCTTATGATCGATCGCGTGGCAGGACAGACAGGAGTTGCTCTGCAGCAAGGCCATGGCGTCGACTTTGGCTACCGGCGCCGCCGTGATCTGGCCTGCCGATGGATTCGAGGCAGCCTGCACATCGGCATCGCTGGCATGGGCACTGCCGTAGGTCACCGCAAGGTAGGCGCCGATGATGCTCACATCCTGATCGCTGATCGGAGCACCATACACGTGCTGCATCTTGCTCGCTTCCCCAGTCCACTGCGCCAGGCTCATGCCGGGAGGCTGGAAGTTGATGTAGTCGGCAGAATGGCAGGTGGAGCATTTCTGCTGGGCCAACTGGTAGCCAGGCAGCGCATTGGGCTTGAGCACAGCCGTTTCGGGCGGCAACGTGATCGATAGTGGCGCTGCGCTAGCCATGGCAGCCAAACAAACCTGAGCCGCGCACAGCAAGGTGGTCATGCGTTTCATGCGGGGCCCCCTCAGGCGACGGTCACGTGGCTGGTTTCTACGACGTGGCGGCGGTAGCCACCGGGGTTCCAGTCGGCTCGCAGCGGCTGCGTTTCGCCCGCACTGTTACTGGCTCGCACCATCAACTGTGTGGCGCCCTTGCTGGTAAAGGTGATCGGCAACGTCCACTCACGGAAGGAGAAACGGCCAAGATCTTGCCCGAGCCTGGCTTCGCGCCAACTTTTTCCGCCGTCGATCGACACTTCCACCTTGTTGACTCCAATGCCGCCGTCGAACGCAATGCCCTTGAGCACCACGCTTTTTTTCAGCGGCAACACATCGCCGTGTTTGACGCTGGTGATGAAACTGCGTACCGGCATCTTGGATATCGGCCGCGTTTGCGCCGCAGTGGTGCCGGGGGCGACGCAGAAACAATCGTTGTCCGGAACGCGGTAGCCTTTAGCCATAAAGAAACCGTCGTAGGTGTGGTCGACGACTTCGATTTCACTCAGGTGCTTGACCCAGTACGTGCCGAAATAGCCTGGCACCACCAGACGTATCGGGTAACCGTTGAGGAATGGCAGGTCGGTACCATTCATAGACCAGGCGATCATGGGCTCGCCGTCCATGGCATGGCTGATGTCCAGGGCCTTGATGTACTCCGGCGTGCTCGGCAACACTGGCTTATCGAGCCCACGGAATGTCACTTGCCTGGCGTCGGCTTTCACCCCTGCCTTTTCCAATACCGCCTTGAGCGGTACCCCCACCCAGCGGGCATTACCCATTGAACCATTGCCCAGCTGAGCGCCGAACACGCGCGGCATCGAGAAGCCACGGCTGTTACCCGAACACTGATTGACGGCCACCACTTCTACCGGTTCGGCGAGGGCCTTGAGTTCTGTAAGGGAAAGTGACAGCGGCGTGTTGACCGAGCCCTTGATCGTCAGACGATAGCTGTCCGGATCAATGCTGGTAGGGATATTGGCCAGATGGTAACGCACAAAAAAGGCGTCATTCGGCGTGATGGGCCCTTCGTTGAAGACGGGGAATGGCGTCTCAAGGTGCGGTGGGCGGCTGGTCACCAGGGTCAACGGTCGTTTTTGCGGGTATTGCACCAGCGGTCGTGGGCCGGCAGCAAAGGTCACTTCTTCCGGTGTTTCGTCGGCTGCCCTGGCGAGGTTTGCCAATGGAGAAGCTGCCAGAGCCAAGGCGAAGGCATCGCGTAGTACGCGCCGGCGGCTGGGGTTGCCGTTATCAACAAGACTGAACTTCATGCTGCTCTCTCCAGGATTGTTTTACTGAGATGCAACTGACAGCCCCCCGTCAAGGCGGAGAGGCATCCGACGTAATGTATAAGCGGGTTTCGATTAACTGACCGACTTCGGTGACCAAGCCAGTATCGTCACGCACAAAGCGCCTGCTTTTCATTGAGCGTCAGTGACTTAACATTTGATGACAGATGATGCCGACACGTGAAGTATAGCGAGCCCGTCATCAAAACAATGCCTTCAAAGCGTCGATTCAGAAAGTTCAACGGAGTACTGACCGGATAGCTAGTGGCCTGGGCGGTTAATTCATTTCTTATTTATTGAACACTCCCTTGCCGCTACCCGTGCGATGAGTGGCCAATCCATAAAAACCACGACGAAGGATTATTCAGTGATCAGCATCAGACAGCGCGCCGCAAAAGGGCTGCACGTGGGTGATAGTTTCACGGTTTCCCGACTCTTTTCCGAGGAAGACATTTAGCTCTTCGCGAGGATTTCCCGGGACTACAACCCGGTGCATTTCGATACGCGCTACGCCGAGGCCCGCCGCTTCAGGACGCCGATTTCCCATCGCCTGCTGACGGCAAGTCTGGTCACCGAGATCGGCTGGCTGGCGTCCGGCATGACTTTCCACTTCAAGAAGCCGGTCTATGCCGGCGACACCATCCGCTGCCACTGGCTCATCAAGGAAATGGATGAACAGGGCCGAGCCTCAGCGACTATCACGATGACCAACGAAGAAGGCTTCACCGTACTGGAAGCAGAAACCAGCGGCGTCGTGCCTGGCGTGAAGGAGCGAGAAATCCTGACGCAGATGCTTGCTGAAGGTGATCCCACAAATGCTGTGGGGCCCCCTGGTGAATGACCGGGTCGACTCCGGTCAGTCGTGAAAGGCGGGAATCGGCCAGCAGCAGCCGATGGTCGTTGCATTTCGCTTGTCGCCGGCGTTTGGCTAAGCTGAATAAATAGGGACGAACTGAAACCCAAGTGATTGCGGCCATCAGCGAAACTGGATTGGCATTCTGACGGTAACTCACAAAGGAGATTCATATGTATACGGTTGTAAGAACCTACTTGGGTGCTGGAGCAAAGCAGCTTTTCGATTTTCTGGAAGAGCGCAAGGCCGACGTCGAATCTACCCTGCGCAAAGTGCCTGGCCTGGTTAGCTACACACTGCTCAATACGGGTGATGGCGGTATATCGGTGACTGTTTGCACGGACAAGGCCGGCACCGATGAGAGCTTGAAAGTCGCGCGCGACTGGATACAGAAAAATGCCTCGCATATCCACGCGAACCCGCCGGTCGTAACGGAAGGTCCGGTCATTGTGCAGATCAATTAGCGCGCCCTTGCGATCCCTCACGACGATATCGCTGTCGCAGGCATTGCTTTTGCCGATCCTGGGCACTCTGCAGCCAGGCTGCCACCGATCTGAAGTTTTGTACGTTTGCCCACAAGTGAGGAGCGCACACGGCTGAAACGCGCCCGCCGATTCTGGCATGTAGATATCCGTCTGGCGTGCGACACAGTCAGCAAGCGGCAGGAACCTGGCTATGAATGACCTGTCTGGACATTACTCCGGCCGCTGGTGGCACAACCTGCCCGATGGCCGAATTCAGTGCGACCTGTGTCCTCGTGACTGCAAGCTGCGGGACGGACAGCGCGGCGCCTGCTTCGTGCGCATGCGCGAAGGCGGGCAGATGGTGCTGACCACCTACGGCCGCTCATCCGGCTTTTGTATCGACCCTATCGAGAAGAAACCGCTCAACCACTTCCTCCCCGGCTCGGCGGTGTTCTCCTTCGGCACGGCGGGCTGCAATCTCGCCTGCAAGTTTTGCCAGAACTGGGATATCAGCAAATCGCGGGACATGGACCGTCTGATGGATCAGGCCAGCCCGCAGCAGATAGCCCTGGCTGCGCAAAGGTCGGGCTGTAGCAGCGTGGCCTTCACCTACAACGATCCGGTGATCTTTGCCGAATACGCCATCGATACAGCAAACGCTTGCCATACGCTCGGCATCAAGACGGTGGCCGTGACCTCAGGCTATGTGCACGACGAGCCCCGGCGCGAATTCTTCGCGGTGATGGACGCGGCGAATGTCGACCTGAAGGCTTTTACCGACGACTTCTATTTCAAGCTCACCGGCGCGCATCTGCAGCCAGTGCTGGATACCCTGGTCTATCTGCAGCATGAAACCGACGTCTGGACGGAAATTACCACCTTGCTGATTCCGGGCTACAACGATTCGAATGGTGAAATCGAGGCACTGTGCGCCTGGGTGTTCACGGAGCTGGGCCCGGATGTGCCCATCCACTTCACCGCCTTCCACCCCGATTTCAAGATGCTCGACACGCCGCCGACTCCGGCGGCGACGCTCACCCGCGCCCGACAGATAGCCTGTGCACAGGGGCTACGCTTTGTCTACACGGGCAATGTACATGATGCTGAAGGCGGCACGACTGCTTGTCCGGGCTGCGGCGAGCCATTGATCGTGCGTGACTGGCACCGCATCCTGCACTACCAGGTAACGGCAGGCGGTCGCTGTCCGCAGTGCGACTCCCCCATCGCCGGGCGCTTCGAGCAATATGCCGGCGCGTTCGGCCAGCGCAGAATTCCGTTGCGGCTGAACCCTGACCTCTGAGCAGGGGCAGCGTCCCATCAATAGCAAGCAACGAGCGCGCCGATCACATGGGTGCGCCGATACCTATGACCGGGATGCGCACCGCCTGGCTGATCTGTTCGGCCAAAGGACTGGGCAGGCATTCCACCAACAGCATCGCGGCCCCGGCCTCCTCCAGAGTTCGGGCGGCCTCAACCAGTTGGCGCGGCTATGGAGCGGATCGAGTTACCTGCCACCACTGCACGCGGAATCTCTTCGCGTTCAGCCAACGTCAGCGCCAATCCGGACCTGCGGCGTACAGCGGGCCTGATCCCCCTGTCTCCGCCAAGATGCGTTGTATCGATGAGTGGTTTCGTTCAAATAGTTGGGCGATCTGCTGGGGAGAGTCGCCTTTGCGCCAGTGATCCCACATCAGTTTTTTCTGGCTTTCGGTGTAATAGATCCGAGGTCTCTGCTTCATCTGCAACATTCCTTCCGCTTACGCAGAATTTAGTAGTGTTGCATCGACCGGTTGAATCCACAGCCAAAAGCGGATAGTCACGGTCGGTATATTTTATTCTTCGCTCGCTTGGCTACCGGGCGATCAATCGCCCAGATGGCATAATCGCAGACTGTTTATAACAGGGGCATATAAATGACCGTCGCAAGCTATGATCAACTCGCAATCTTCTCGGCCGTGGCCCAAGACCGCAGTTTCACCCGCGCCGCCGCCAGGCTCGGCATGTCTCAACCGGCCTTGAGCCGGGCAATGCGTCAATTGGAGGAGCAACTGGGGGTCAGGTTGCTTGCCCGCACCACTCGCAGCGTCTCCCCCACCGAAGCTGGCGAGCATTTGCTGCGGGTGATCGCCCCCCGGTTTGAAGAAATCGACAGTGAACTGGCCTTGCTCAGCGAATTCCGCGACAAACCGGCCGGCAAATTGCGCATCACGGCGGGTGAGCACTCGGCGATCACGCTGTTGCATCCGGTGCTAGCGAAACTGCTGCCCGACAATCCCGATCTCAATATCGAAATCATCGTCGACTACGGCCTGACCGACATCGTGGCGGAGGGGTTCGACGCCGGCGTACGGTTAGGTCAGCAAGTAGCCAAGGACATGATCGCGATGCGCATCGGCCCTGACATGCGGATGGCGGTGGTTGGCTCCCCGGCGTATTTCACCCGATATCCCAAGCCGGTCACCCCGAGTGACCTCATGGTGCACAACTGCATCACCCTGCGCATGCCGACTTACGGCGGTCTCTTTCTCTGGGAGTTCGAGAAAGACGGGCAAGAACTGAACGTTCGGGTCGAAGGCCAGCTGGTGTTCAACAACATCGCCATGCGCCTGGAGGCCGCCCTCCAAGGGTTGGGTTTGGCCTATATGCCGGAGGACCTGGTGCAGGCACATGTTGCGCAGGGTCGATTGATTCGCGTACTCGAAAATTGGTGCGAACCGTTCTCTGGCTACCACCTCTACTATCCGAGCCGGCGCCAGAGTTCACCGGCTTTCACGTTGCTGCGCGAAGCCTTGCGCTACTTGGGTTGATTGGCCTGGAGGGTGTCCAATGCTTCGCCGGCACGCTTGGCCGCAGCAGCATCACCTTGGTCGGCCAGCAGTTGGATCAGTTGACGCAACTGTGAAGCTGTCAAACCGACCCGTAGACTGGCAGCCATGTGCGAACGGAGTTGTGCCTCCACGCCAGGTGTGACCGCCAGCGCTGCAACCGTCGCCAGCTCACGACTTTGCCAGTCCAGGTTGTCACGCTCGAAGATGTCGCCGAACAGATGCACCTGCAAGTACTGGTTGATGACCGGAACGAAGTCGAACAGCGGGCCCTGAACAGGCGCACCGGCGATTCGCGTCTGATTGGCTTTGCCTGCTGCCAGGAGTTCATCGCCGACGGGAATGACCCGACCGGGCTCGCGCCCCGGATCGTCCTGAACGCCGCGTTGCTTGCGTACCTGGACCACACTCATCAGCTCGCCGAGTGCATTGAGACTGCGTGGAAAACCGCTGTAGGCGTAGAGTTGCACCAGAATTTCCTTCGCCTCGCTGACCGTCAGGCCCGCATCCAGCCCCTGATTCAACGCGGTATTGAGCCCGGACATGTTGCTCGTGGCCATGGCGGCGGCCATCAACGGGATGGCCTGTTGCCTGGCGGACAGCGTCTCGGACACCGGTTGGGTCGCCGGCACGGCTTTCGGTGCCTGCGAACCTTGGGCGTTGTATTGCTCGTCAGTCACTTTCTCCAGCCATTGCACACTCTTGCCATCCACCGAGCCAGTCACGGCCAGGTGCGTCATGGCGCTCGTCGCAGCAGCGCCATGCCAGTGCTTGACGCCCGGAGGGCAGACGATCACGTCACCCGGGCGGATTTGCTGCATCGGCTTGCCCCATTCCTGGACCAGTCCCACGCCGGAAGTCACCACCAGTCGCTGTCCTGCGGGGTGGGTATGCCAGGCCGAGCGCGCGCCTGGTTCGAAGCTAACATAAGCGCCGGAAGCATTGATCTCGTCCGTGGCGGGAAACAAAGGATCGACACGTACCCGCCCGGTGAAATAATCCGTAGGTCCCGCAACCGCCGCCTGAGTGCCCGCCCGGCTGATCTGCTGCGCGGTCCGGGACTCACTGGCATTGTCTGCACCGGCGGCGTCGGCAAAGGGGGCCGCGGCGCACACCGCGATGCCTATCAAGGTGTTCTTCATGAGGACGTACCCCTTCAAGTCAGAGCGTTCTGGCGTAAAACGCGGTCAACTGGCCCATTGCGACGTCCACATACGCAGGCACCCAGTAGGTGTCGATATGCGTCGCGCCATCGATGATGAAAAGTTTTTTGTCCTGGGTACCGGTGGCCTTGGCAAAGGCTTGTTGCGACATGTACAGGCTGTCGGCCTTGCTGCCCGCGATCATCAGCAACGGCTTGTCGATCAGCTCGATCTGATCCGTGGCATCGAAGCTCATCAGGTCCATCAGGCTGCTCTGGGTGTAACGGAAAGTCGAGTTGGGGTGAGCGTGGGTCTTGCCGTAATACTCGAAGCCCTGTCGATACAGATCAAACGGCAGCTTGGCGATCTGTTCATCGGTCAGTTTGACATCACCGACGTAGAGAACTTCCCCACCCGCCGCTTCCTGGGCGCGGGCCGCCGACGCCTGCTGCAAGCGTTCCTGAATCGTCGACAGCTGCGAATCCTGGTAGCCATTACGGCGAACCAGCCCGGAGTTGAACATGCTCAAGGTCGCAATCGACTGGAAGCGCTTGTCGGTTTGCGCCGCCGCCAATGAATAACCGCCACCACCGCAGATACCCAGCAAGCCCAGACGCTTGCTGTCGACGCCGGGATAACCGGCAATGAAGTCAGCCATGCCATGGATGTCTTCGATGCGATGCGCCGGTTTGTCCACATTGCGCGGCTCACCACCACTGGCCCCTTGATACGCCGCATCCGCCGTGATCGTGATGTAGCCCTGATCCGCCAGACGCTGGGCATACAGGCCCGCGACCTGCTCCTTCACCCCACCATTGGGGTGCGCCACAACGACGACCGGGTATTTTTTCGCCGCATCATAGTTCGCCGGGGTGTAAACGTTGGCGGCAATGTCCAGGCCATCCAGTTTGTAGGTGACCGGATGGATATTGACCTTACCCGGTTCGTTCCTGGTCAGCGCTCCACCGTAGGTCAAAGTGAATGGATTCTGCTTGTAGTCCGCAGCCTCGGCTTCGACGCCCGACATCCCGATCATGGCAGCCATCAATGTGGCCTTCAGCGTGGTTCGCATCATAGGAATACTCCTGACATTTCAAGTTTGTGAGAGGGGTGGCCGATATCGCCACGCGCTTGGTCAATCCAGATTTTTTTCAGCGAGAAACTGCGAAACCAGATCAGCGATCTCGACGTTGTTCATATCCGAAAAAGGAAAGTGGCTATTGCCCTTGATACCGATCTCCGGCAGGTGAACGAGCGTGACGTCACCGCCATGGCGATTCACCGTATCGCGCCACAGGCGCGCCATCTCGAGCCGCGCACGCCAACTGTCCTGGGCCGGCAACCGAACCGGTTGGTCGGGGATGTTGTCGCCGTAGAAAATAACGATGGGGATTTGGGTCAGTGCTTTGAACTGTTCCGCCGATACGGCCTGAGCCGAGAGCGTGTCGAACGCGCTGGCAATCGGCGCGGGCACCTCCCCCTCTGGAAACACGAAACTGCTGCCCGGTTCGAACGCTACGATGGCCCGCACGTTAGGGCTTTTGATCGCCGCCAGCCAACCGGGGCCGCCGCCCTGAGAATGGGTAAACAAAATGGCCGGCCCCGTCTTTTCCAGCAGAGCGGAAACGCCATTGGATACCACGTCAATGTCGTAAGGCCCGGTGTTGGGCGTCATCGACCGAAAGAACTGCTCCAGCGCCGCCTGCCCACGTGGAAACTGGCTGCCTTCGAAGCTCTCGGGCCACAGGCCGATGCGGAATTGATTGAACCACAGCTGCTCATCCGGCACTGGTTTGATCGTCATTTCAACCAGGCTGCGTCCCGCATCGCCACGGCGCGGCTGGTCGATCAGGTACGTGGAGAATCCTCGCCGCAGGAAAATGTTCTGGAACCCTTCACGGCCGTCGGCCGTTGTCTCCCAGGACTTCGCGGACTGCCCCGCGCCATGCAGCATGAGAATCGGCAGCGGACGAGCGTCGACGGGAACCTGATAGAACGCATACACATGGTCGCCGTGAAAGGTCTGGCCATCGGGCATCAACGGTTTGTAGGGGTCGAAGGTTCCCGGCTGGGTGATCAACCCACCGCCGGCAATGAGGCTGCCCTGATCCTTGATGATCAGCGGGGGGTGACCGTCAGCGCTGACAAACGCACTGGCACCTAGCGCGAAACAAAGACTGCCGGCCTTTGCAGTGGCGGGCATGCTTTTGCGGATGAAACTCTGAATCATGGCTTGCTCTCGATTTGATATCGCCGAGATGCAAATTACCTTTCAACGATTAATCGATAAAGCGCGCCAATCACATAGCACTAATACCATATTCACATAAATTCGATTAGTAAACCGAAAAGCTCGCCACATGCGGAAATGACAATTTTGGGTCAATAGATGCCCTTTACGACAGGCAGCTATCGGCCCAAAAGGTCATTCGGAGGCGTCCAGGAAACCAGGGGCGATTCACTAAGAGCGTGCTACAGGGATCTGTTTCAATATTTTAAGCTGATATCATTCAAGAATTTACAAGCCGAGTAGAAACTTATGAATCGTCGTAAAAAAATAAAGCAGTTATTAAAGGCTCACGCAAAAAAGGCCAGTGCCAAATTGGCACCGCCAAACAAGTCTAAATACATTAGTAAAGCTGACCGATTGAAGCTGGCGGCTGAATCCAGTCACGACTCAATCATTTCCTCTGAAAGCTGATCTATGCATCCTGAGAACCACCGGAATTTACAAATCTGGTTGGGCCAGGCATTCCGATGGCACGTACCGCGAGGATGCGGCTCGCTTCAATATGGCTATAGCCTTGATCGAGCACCAGGCCTGCGGCCTCGTGCTCAAGCAAAACTACAGCTACATCGAAGCCAGCCGTTCACTCGGCGTCGGCGAATCGGCCCTGCGCCGTTGGGTTGATCAGGTTCAGCAGGAGCGCCAAGGCGTCACCCGAACGACGGTCCAGGAGCGACGTTCTTCGTTCGCCCTTACTTGTGTGGGCACGAAGGCGGGCAGGTCGTCCGCGAGTAGTGGTGACGCAGGCGTAGAGGCCCAGCCGCCACTCGCTATCGACGCCGCACAGGTCGATGCACCTGCGGTGCGTCTGCCACATTCATCTTTTGGATCACCAACTCGATGAACGCCGATACCGCGAGCGGCAGGTGCCGGCGGCTCGGATACAGCACGCTCATGCTGTAGCCGGCGCGCTGGTATTGAGGCAGCACCGGGACGAGCACGCCGGCCTGAACGTCGAGCTTGGCCATCGCGGGCGGCAGCAGAGCGATGCCAAGTCCGGCCACGGTGGCCTTGCGTAGTGCCTGCGCGGTATTGCCGCTGAAGCGACCGGCGACTTGCACTTCTTCCTCGCCATTCGGGCCTACCAAACGCCATGTGGCGTGGCCGCTGGGATGCGCGGGGATCACACAGTCGTGGCTCACCAGATCCTGCAGTGTGTGGGGTGAGCCGCGCGCAGCAATGTAAGCGGGGCTTGCCACCATTCCGTCGCTGCGGGGGTCGAAGATTTGACGGCCGACATAGCCTGAATCGCGCAAGGGCCCGCCGCGAAAGGCGATGTCGATCTGCTCTGCGATCAAGTCGGCTTTCGCATCGCTGAGCACGAAGTCGAGTCGCACGCGCGGATGCGCGGCCAGAAACTCGGCCACCCACTCCATCGGGAAGAAGTCGAAGAAGTCAGCCGGCGCCGCCACCCGCACCAGGCCACTGGGTGCACTGCTGCCCGTAATCAACTCCTGCCCCGCTTCGAGCAGGCCGTCGACCGCTCCCGCGCAACGCTCATGAAAGCCTTGGCCAGCACTTGTGAGCGTGAGCTTGCGGGTGGAACGTTGCAGCAGTCGCGTGCCGAGATGAGCTTCGAGTTGCTGGACGCGGCGACTCACGGTATTGGGCGGCAAGCCCAGCCGCCGCGCCGCCTCTGCAAAGCTGCCGCTGCGCACCACCTGCACAAACATGGCGATGTCATTGAGGTCGAGCATGGCCGGCCATTCCTAGCGTGGGTGGACGAGTTCAATCCAATTGTACCGGCTAGTCAATCAATCGGCCCAGCCCTACCGTTCAGCTATCGAGCCGCGAGGCTCCCAACTCCGCACAGCGAGTTTTGCAAGGAGATCGATTTGCCATGACCAACTCTTCCTCCATAACCACCATGACCCAGCAGCAACAACCTCGGATCGGCATCGTCATCGGCTCGACACGCGAAGGCCGCTTCGGCAAAAAGCCTGCGCTCTGGATCCACGAGATCGCCAAGCAACGCGACGACCTCGCCTTCGAACTGATCGACTTGCGCGATCACCCATTGCCCTTCTTCAACGAGCCGATGTCGCCGGCCTGGGGGGCGGTGAAGAACGAGGCCGCGCAACGTTGGGCCGACAAGCTCGCGACCCTGGATGGCCTGATCGTGGTCACGCCCGAGTACAACCATGGACCGAGCGCGGTGCTGAAGAACGCGTTCGACTATGCGTACAAGGAATTCATCCGCAAGCCGATCGGATTCGTCGGCTACGGCGGGGTCGGCGCGGCACGCGCGGTCGAGCAGCTTCGGCTGACCACCATCGAATTGCAGATGGCGCCAGTGCGCCATGCCGTTCACATCGGCATGGTGGAGTTCCTGGGCATTTGGCAACAGGGCAAGAGCTTCGATGACTTTCCGCACCTGGCGCGGGCCGCCAACGAGTTGCTCGACGACATCGCGTGGTGGACCAAGGCGCTCAAGAGCGCGAGGGACGCCGCATGAGCATCACCCTCGCCACCGAAGCGCGCGCCATGCCCACAGCGTTGGTCACGGGCGGCAACAAGGGGATCGGACGCGCAACTGCGCATGCACTTGCGAAAAAATGACCAAGACGGAGGTTGACATGAAAATCGGTGTGAGTGGCGCCAGCGGCCATTTGGGCAGAGCCGTCGTTTCGGAACTGCTGCAGCGTCCCGACGGGCACGAGGTAGTGGCTATTACGCGCACGCCCGAAACCGTCTCTGGACCGACTCAGGGACGATTCGGGGACTACAACCGACCCGAAAGCCTTGCGCAGGCCTATGCGGGTCTCGACCGTCTGCTCATCATCCCGGCCCTGGAGCCCGGAAAGCGCGCGGCGCAGAACGTCGCAGCCATCGATGCGGCCGTGAGGGCGGGCGTCGAGCATATCGTCTTCATGTCGACCGCGGGCGCGCGGCAGGAGGAGGAGCCGGCGCTCAGCGCCTCCTATTGGCGGGGCGAGCAGCATCTTATCGCCACGGCGCCGGCCTGGACCATCCTGCGTATGAACTACTATGCCGAAGGTCTCGTGCAGCAGGCGCAGGCGTCGCTGAACCAGGGCGTGCTGACCGGGCTGGCCGAGAACCGGGTTGCTTTCGTTGCACGCGGTGACGTGGCAGCCGCCGCAGCCGGAATCCTGATCGGCGACGGCCATGCAGGAGCGATCTACAACGCTACCGGCCCCGAGCGCCTGTCGGGTGCGGAACGCGCGGCCCTTATCGCCGAAATCACTGGCCGGCCGCTGGCGTTCCGTGTCGTCACGCCAGAGCAACTGCGCGCCGGACTGACACAGGCGGGTCTGCCGGTGGAGGTCGTCAACATCGCCATCAGCATCCAGGCGAGCTTCGCGGCAGGTGCGTTCGACATTGTGACCGGCGACGTCGAGCGCCTTGGCGGCCGGCCACCCAAGCCTCTGCGCGACGTACTTGCCGGGGCGCTGAAATCTCCTTCGGCCTGAAGATTTGCACCCAAACCGAAACTACTCATTGGAGAACTGCCATGTCAAACACCAAAAAGCTCATCGCAGTCGTCGGCGCGACCGGTCATCAGGGCGGCGCCGTTGTGCGCGCGCTGCAGGCGAGCGGTCAATTCAAGGTACGCGCGTTGACGCGCAATCCGGACAAGCATCCGCAGTTGGCTGACGAAGTCGTGCTGGCGGATCTGGATCGTCCGCAAACACTGAAAGCCGCGTTTGCTGGAGCACACGGGGCTTTTCTGGTAACCAATTCCCGGGAACCGGGCACGGACGAGCGCAAGCAGGCACTCGCAGCCGTTCACGCGGCGAAAGATGCCGGCGTTCAGCACTTCATCTGGTCGACGCTTCCGAACGTGGAGACGATCAGCCGCGGCAAGCTCGATGTCCCGCATTTCACTGACAAAGCAAAAATCGACCGCATCGTGAGGGAGGCTGGATTCGCGCACCACACATTCGTGATCGCGCCGTTCTTCTACCAAAATCTGCTCGGCGTAATGGCTGCGCAGAAGCAAGCGGATGGAGCCATGGGTTGGGCGATACCGCTCGATCCGCACAAGCGCGTCATTCATATGGGCGACATCACCGAACTCGGCTACATCGTGGTTGGCGCATTCACGCAGCCGGAACTCGCGGGGCACGGCGAATATTTGCCGCTGGTCGGCGACTTCCTGAGCTTCAACGAGGTCATCGCCACGCTGAATCGACAGGGACACAAGTTCTCGTTCAAGCAAGTCCCGCAAGAACTCTTTGCCGGCTGGTTCCCAGGCGCCAGGGAAGTCGCACAGATGCTCGCCTACTTCGAGGCCCACACCTACCTCGGTGCGGATTCGCGCGACGCAATTGCGCTGGCCAACAGAGTCGCCGGCCGACAGCCGACGACGTTTGCCACGTGGGCTCGGGCGAACTTCGCGATCCCGGCACCCGCCTGAAAACACGACTCTGCGAAGAAGATCCCGAAGCGGTTGCAGAGCCGATGGTGGCCTTTCAAGAGACAACCGGGCGTCAGGGAATATTAGGCTCGCAGCCTATTTCGAAAACCTGGTCGAGGAAAAAGGAGGCGCAGCGTGAGCGTGCAGCTAAACCATACTATCGTCTGGTGCCGCGACAAGCAGAAATCAGCAACATTCTTCACGGAAGTTCTGGGCCTGCAATCCGCCACCCGATTCGGACCCATGCTGGTCGTTCAACTCAACAACAACGTTTCACTCGATTTCTACGAGAACGATGGCAAGACTTCCTCCCAGCATTATGCCTTCTTGATAAGCGAAGACGACTTCGATCAAATCTTCGCCCGCATCCACGATCGAGGGCTGCAGTATTGGGCAGACCCTGGCAAGCACCGGACTGGAGAAATCAACCGGAACGACGGTGGCCGTGGGGTGTATTTTGAGGACCCTGACGGTCATCTCCTTGAGGTCATTACTCGACCGTATGGGAGCGGCGGGTAGATGGGGCGCAGGGTAAGGTGGACGTGATATTGAATGTCGGCTTCTTGGTGATGCGGCCGGCAGCGATGATGGCTTCATCCTCGACCACCACCAGGTAGTCGTCGGTGCGATACAGCGCCTCGGCGTGTTGTAAGCCGAGGGCTTGCAGCACGCCCGGTGGAATCGCTACAGCTTCGGGCTGCTTGGCCGGGAAGTCCATGGCCAGGCGCCCGCCTTCGCGGCGCACCCGCAATTCACCGCTGCGGGTGGAGAAGCACAGCAGGTCACGGCTTTCACCGAGCTGTTCAAAGAGTACCCAGGCCGCCGCGAGGGTGGCGTGGCCACACAGGTCAACTCCTTTGAGGGAAAAAAAGGTAGTCTAGCCCCAAATTGCCATCATCCAGCGGGAAGGAATGAACGGTAATCACGCCCGTACGAATCCCCAAAATGACAAAGCCCAGCACAAGGCCGGACTCCACCACCCTACACACCAAGGATCGGTCACCAAATGAAACTAGCCTTCTTGGCTCTTACTGCCTGCTTGATCTTCCAGCCTGCCTTCGCAAGGTCTGATATTGATCGTCGCGCAGTAAACCCTGACGAATCGCAGCTGATCGAGCATGGCTCGTACATAAATAGCGACGGAAGAGCCGTACACAGCCCTGCCCACACGAAGTCAGATCGTGCACCAGAGGGCGCAACCGCCAAGTGCCGCGACAACTCCTACAGTTTTAGCCAGCACCGACGCGGCACGTGCTCACGGCATGGCGGCGTGATGGCTTGGCTGTAGATACAAAAAACCCAGCACTAAAACCGGGCTTTTTCGTTTCAGGTGACAACAGGAATCTCTGACCACCACAGCCCTCAGCCAACTCTGCTGACTGAGCCGCCCTACCTTTGATCAATTTCGATCTTTTGAGTTGGCTCTGAGCTGAAACTTGGGCGCTTGAGTCGCATACGCACTTGATGTGTATCGATTGACCCTTCGTTGGCAGGATATCGATCCCGAGTGTCAGCAATTGGTCGATGAAAATCAGCGCGATGTGTTTCAGGTCAGTCCGATGCGGGCGATGTTCGGGGTGAGTATGGCAGCGGGATCAAAACACCAGCTTGGAACCAATAAAAATCAGCATGACGGCCAGGCAAGGACGCAATACTTCGTCAGAAATGCGGCCGGATAAATGACTGCCAATGTAAATCCCTGGCAGTGACCCCATCAGTAGATAGCCTAATAGATGCCAATCCATATTACCCATGCTCGCATGGCCCAGACCGGCGACCAGCGTCAGGGGCACCGCGTGTGCGATTTCTGTTCCGACCAAACGCTTGGTGGCCAGAAAAGGGTACAGGATAAAGAGCGCCACAGTGCCCAAGGCGCCGGCACCGATGGAGGTCAATGCCACCATTGTGCCGAGTATCATGCCAGTGACCACGGTCAGCACGTTCAAGCTCGAGCCGCTGAGGTGATAGCGATCGCCGGCATGCTTATGGGCCAATGCCAGTAACTGCTTCTTGAAGAAAATGGCCAGCGCGGTCAGCAACAAGACAAAGCCCAATGCCTGCTTGATGATTGCATTCATCGCTTGGGGGTCAGTATGTAAATTCTTCAAAAACCACAGGGTAAGCATTACCGCCGGCACACTGCCAAGCGTCAGCCAGCCGGTAATAGTCCAGTCAATATTTTTGTTCTTTTTATGAACCAGTACGCCACCGGATTTAGTGATTGCAGCGTAAAGCAAATCCGTCCCGACTGCGGTTGCCGGGTTAATGCCAAACCATAAAAGAATGGGCGTCATTAAAGAGCCGCCACCCACACCGGTCATGCCGACAACAAACCCGACAACCAAGCCTGCAACCACAAAACCAATATTACTGAATTCCATTATCACGACCTACAAATCAAGCGCGACTACAAAAAATCTAGCCAGCAGCATAGCGATTTTTCTTATAATCATTTATACCGATACGATCTTACTTTATAACCTTTTCTCTATCGCACCCGATACTCCGCCAAGCTCTGCGCCAGACCTCGATACGCTCAAGACAATTGCATCGCCATAGCTGCAGCCCACATCCACGCGCCCGCTTCGGGTCGCATCGGCCTTGCAGGCGTGCAGGCGCTGATCGCGGCGTTTACTTCACCGCACCGGCCTTCCTCACCGCCGCGAGCCAGGCGGGGTTCAATTGGTACTGTTCGGTATCGATTGCCAGAGCCTCCATGCACACCTTGTGTTGGTCGATCTCTCGCACCATCTGGCTGAGGGCGCTGGAGTTGCCATCCAGCTGGTGCATCTGCGTTAACCCCAGATGATAAAAGCGAAGCAGTTTCATCGCCGTCGGATCACCGGCCAGCACGCCGTCGGTGACCTGATGCATGGCGTTGGTAATGCTCATCAGACTACGCTTGAGCTGCCAGCCGTAAACGGCCGGTGCCATCCATGGCTGCGACCAGAACTTGATCCGAATCAGCGCCACGCTCAGCACCAGCGCGGCAACAACCCCGCCCAGATTCAAACGGAAATTATCGCCACCGGGTTCGCCTGCCAGCATCACGGCAACGCTGGACAGCACCATCGCCAGCAGCACGAAGATCAGGGCAATGATCAGTGTGCTGCGGCGCGTTTGCCGTCGATAGGTCTCAGGACTCATCTGCTTGATCTCGAACATCACTGCTGCAGGACTCCGTTGAGTTGAATTTAAAATTGCGCGGCATTATTGCCTGTAGCGATGGGCACTGACACGTTTAATGAATCGGCCCACCTTTCCTGGACGTTGCCTTGGGGTCAACGTGGTCAAAAACCAGTTGCCACAACCCGGGTCATAAGCGCCCGAACCGCTGCCTGTACTCCAGGGGCGTCAGCTTCGTAAGCTCCTTGAACATGCGCCGCAGGTTCGAATCGCTGCTGAATCCCAGCTCGGCGCAGATAGCGCTGACCGACGATGAGGTGAGAATGAGACGTTCGCTGGCTTGATTCAATTTGATACGGCGCGCATAGGTTGCAATCGGAACCCCGGTTTTGCCCATCACCTTGCGCGCGAGGGTGCGTTGAGCCATACCGAGTCGCTCAGCCAGCCGCTGCACCGTAATCTCTTGCGCGGGCAACTGCTCGACCAGACCATGCAACTTGCGCAACAACACCGAGGACTGCTCGATCATGCTCATGGCTTGAAAGATGCCATGGGTCTGCACGGGGCGTGGGAGCACCATTAACTTGATCAGATGATGCAACGCGTCCGGACTGACATAGCGCTCTACCAATGCCTGTGCGATTGGCTGGTAGCCATTCACGCCAGATGCCGTGGCGGTACGGTCGTTCACAATGCAGTTCTGCTCAGTCTGCCACTTCACCTTTTTATAACGCTGGGCCATCGACTCTGCCAGCCACCACGTCACAGTTGCAGACTGCCCGTTGAGCCCACCGCTCGCCGCCAAGAGGCTTACGCCACTGCAATAACTCCAGAGCATCAAGGTGTTCGCGCGAGTCGCCAATGCCGATATCAGGGCCCCGCTTTCGCCGATCATCGCGTCTACCTGCGATGCCGATTCAGCCCAGAAACCGGGCACCAGAATCGCGTCCAGATCAGCCTGCCCGAGCGTTTCGTTCACCTGCAACGAGACGCCTTGAGCGCACTCGACCAACCCTGTCTGCAACGCGACAAAGCGAGTTTCAAAAAGCGTGTGACCTACCAGGCGATTGGCGGCGTTAAGCAAGTCTGAAAATGCAAACAACCCTGCTGGCATGCAGCGCGGGAAAAGCAGCAAGCCGATTCGATATATTTTGGTCATGGCATAAAATGAACTGATTATGTCTTGGCGCGCCATTCTCCGCCGTTAAACGTATAGACACAATCAAGCCTCTTCCAAGAGGCCACGCCATGCATATCCATCAACTTCGCAACGCGACAATCATTGTGGAATTGGGCCCCCATCGAATTCTGATCGATCCGATGCTCGCCCCCAAAAATGGACTGCCACCCTTGCGTCTATTCGGCGCGAGGCAACGCAACCCCATGGTCGAGTTGCCGGAATCGGCAGCGCCAGCGCTTGAATCGGTGACCCATTGCTTGATTACCCACTGCCAGAAAGGCCACTTCGACCATCTCGATCGAGCAGCGGAAAAGTGGTTACGAGAGAAACGAATCCCGGTGATCTGTACGCCGCACGATGCCGGTTATCTGAGCGATCGCGGATTGAACGTCCAATCCTTGCCGAAAGATCATGAGCAACCGAATCCATTTCTCGGCGGCCAGATCCGAACCGTCCGTTGCACCCATGGAAGTGGGCTGGTCGGCAAACTGATGGAGCATGGTGTCGGGTATTTGATCGAAGTACCGGACGAACCCAGTCTCTACCTCAGTGGAGATACATTATTGACCGCTACTGTCAGGGAGTTCGTGGCGCGGCATCAGCCGCACATTAGCGTCATTCCCGCCGGCGGTGCCCGATTCGATCTGGGAGGCGACATCATCATGGGCCTCGATGAAGCTCTCGAATTCACCAGACTGGTGCCGGGCCTCGTCATCGCCAACCATCTGGAAGCACTCAGCCATTGCCCCGTGACCCGCAAGACGTTAGCCGATGCGGCACGACACGCGGGGGTTGAATCACGCTTACGCATTCCGGCAGATGGCGAGAGATTGAACGTCACCCTTCCCGACCGTGAGACGCAGCGGCCTCATCCTGAATCGCTGCGGGCTTCGTAGCCCCTACCGATGGGCACAGTACAGCGAACGGCTATGGAGCACTGAAGCGTGATGGGTGCGCTCGGGATTTGTTTCAGATGAAAGGAAAGAGGATCAGCGGTCATACGCGGGGTTGCGGAGGCTGCTATTCCTTCCCATGGGAGAAGTCATTTCAGGCTGGCCAGGGTGCGGGCCGGGAACAGACGCGTGGCCGTGGTCGCGGCGCCCGCCCGGTACGCGAAAAGAAGAACAGGTGCCAATCCCTATCCGGAGGTGGCAGATGCTATACATCGTCAGTTGGTCGATCAGTCCCGAACGTCGCAATAGCGCAATCGAGCGTTTTCTCAAAACAGGTGGAGCTCCACCCGCAGGCGTAACCATGCTGGGACGCTGGCATGCCGTAGGACGCATGACTGGTTTTGGCGTCGCAGAGGCCAGTGATGTTGCGCTGATACAGAAATGGGTACTGGAGTGGAGTGACCTCATCAGTATGGAGATTCTCCCGGCACTGACCGATGAGCAGGCAGCTCCGCTACTGGCAGCAGCAATCGGCAAGCAATAATCTGCGGCTGAAAAGGCGCTGACCAAAAAGGGGCACCCATTAGCACTTGAGACCGGCTAATGGGCGCACCCGTTTCCCATTGAAGGTAGCTTCAAACGACGCGTATCCCGACTACATCGCAGGACGTTGCAGTTTGACCCACTCCTGCACCGTAGGTCGCTGCCATTGGCGCTGGGCGTATTCCAGCGCAGGATTTGATGCAGGCGAGAAGGACCCGCCATGCCGAATCCCAGGCGTGCAGTGGGCGAGCGATTAATGTGATGCCCGATGGATCAGAGGGTGGCAAAAGGTAGGCTATGTTTACTGAGTGTCGACTTCGGGTCGTTTGAGCGCAGGTAAACCTTGTCGCCGGATACCCGGTCGATAGCCGCACCCCATCCAGATTTGCCGGTGACCCCGTCGGTGGTGGTAACCGGCCTGTTTCATTCGCTGGAGAACGCCCCTTGATATCGACGCGACGTGTGGCCAGGCTCAAAGCCTGGGGTGCCCACGGCTTTACCGCCACCGGAGTGGTGATCGCTTTCCTGGCGACTCTCGCCTTGTTCGATAATCAGCCCACAGCCTGCCTGCTGTGGCTGGGCGTAGCCCTGATCGTCGATGGTGTGGACGGCTGGCTGGCGCGCAAGGTCAATGTCCAGACGGTACTGCCGCATTTCGACGGATCCGTGCTGGATCTGGTCATCGACTACCTGACCTACGTGTTCATCCCGGCCCTGTTCATCTACCGTTACATCGACTTGCCCGCCTACACCCCGTTGCCGAGCACTTCAGTGATCCTGGTCTCGTCGCTCTTTTGCTTCTGCAACGTCAACATGAAGAGCAACGACAATTACTTCCAGGGGTTCCCCGCCACATGGAACGTCGTCGCCCTGTGCCTCTACATCGTTGCCCCACCTTCCTGGCTGACGCTGCTCACCATCATCGGCCTGGCGCTGTTGACGGTGACCCGAATGAAGTTCCTTCACCCGTTCCGCGTGCGCCGGTTCATGCCGATCAACATTGCCGTGACGTCCATCTGGATGCTGTGCAGCCTGTCACTGGTGCTCAACCATCCCGCCATCAACCCGTTGGTGATGGGGCTGTGGCTCGCAATGTCGGCTTACTTTCTGGGGGTCTGCATCTGGCGCACGGCCCTGGACGGGTTCGACGGATCCCGTGAGTAAAGGAGCGTTCATGCCTATCCATATCGTGCGACTCGGTTCACCCCGAACACCTCATGAAGGTCTGCGCCTGGGTACAGTACGCCGGCCACCGCGTGGCGTACCGAAGGGCGAATTCGCCAGCCGCGACTTTTACGACACCTGGCTCCCCCTCCTGTCCCCCAGCGCAGAACTGATAGCGCAAGCTAAAGCCGCAGCAGACGAAAAAGCCTGGGAAACCTTTCGGCGCAAGTTCAAGGCCGAGATGAACCACTCGGCCCCCAGCCAACTGCTTGATCTGTTGAGCGCCTTGTCCCATCAGACATCGCTGGCCATCGGCTGCTACTGCGAGGATGAGCGCCACTGCCATCGCTCGGTGCTACGCGAACTGCTGAGCGCTCGTGGAGCACAGGTTGTGCCGCCTGAAGCCTCGTAGTCGGAGCGGCACCCGCCGGGTCAAGTCCTTCGGGTATTTGAAGCACGAAATCAGCTTCTGAAAATCCGACTGCATAGCTCAGAGCCCGGCAAAGAGAAAAGGCATAAAGATTTATTGTCGGCCTACGAATACAAGAAGAGCCATGGGCGTTTGATGGCCGATGGCTCTTCACGGGCAGCTATGCTTTCTGCGCTACTCGCTCGACTCTTGAAGGCTCAAGCGTTGCTCTTTCCCATTTGGCAATGACCAAGGGTGCAATCGCATTGCCCAGCACGTTCAGCGTGGTGGTGCCGCTATCGATAATCCTGAAGATACCCGCGATAAGTGCTACCCCCTCCAATGGAAGACCGGCAGACGCCAATGTGGCGGAAAGGATGATGATGGCAAACCCCGGCACCCCGGCAGCACCTTTGGACGTCAGCACCATCGTGACCACCAGCAGAATCTGCTGAGACAGCGACAGGTCGACACCATAGAGTTGTGCGACAAAAATGGTCGCCACGCCGAGGAAGATAGACGCGCCATCCAGGTTGAATGCATACCCTACAGGCACCACAAAACTGACGATGCGACGTGGAACGCCATAGTTCTCCAGCTTGCTCATTAACTGCGGCATTACGGCCGCCGATGCTGCACTCGAAAAAGCCAGAATCAGCTCATTCCTGAAGTACTTGATCAGCTTGAAAATATTCTCGCCAATCAGGTAGCAGACACCGCCGAGCACCACCAGAGCAAAGAGAATCAGTGCCAGGTAAACCACACCGATCAACTTGAGCAAAGGCAACAGCGAGGCAAAGCCAAAGGTCGCAACGGTAGCACCGATCATTCCAAATACACCGATCGGCGCATAAGCCATGACGATTGAGACGACCTTGAACATTGCATCAGAGATACCTTGAATCACCGCAACCACCGGCGCACTTTTCTCTCTGGGGAGCGAGTTCAATGCCAGGCCAAACAGCACCGCGAAGAACAGCACCGACAACAGCTTCGCTTCCGACATCGCTACAAAAACGTTATCGGGGACGATGTTCTGCAAGATAACAAGGGCGCCCTTGGAAGGCTCCAGGTTCATCGAGGCGCTGCTGTGCGAGATTCCCGAAATGTCAGTGCCTGTTCCAGGCTCGAAAATATTCGCGAAGCACAAGCCCATTACAATGGCCAGACCGGTAACCGCAAAGAAGTAACCCAGCGATTTCAGGCCCATACGACCAAAGGACTTGTTATCACCGCCTCCTGCGATGCCCAGAATCATGCAACAGAACACGATTGGAACAACGACCATCTTCATCATTTTGATGAAGATATCGCCAAGCGGTTTGAGGATTTCAGTACTGACCCACAATTGATACTGCGGATGTGTATTGAAGTACCAACCGACGAGCACGCCAAGCAAAAGCCCGGCAATTATTTGCCAAACCAAAGGGATACGTTTCATGTCTAGCCTTCTTGTTGGAATGAACGTTCTGCGTTACGAGGCAGTAGCTAGATTCATGAGCTTCCAGCTCACTTGAGATCAAATGGCACAACGCTGTTGTGCCATTACTTTTGTTATTTGGCGAAGAGCTGGCTCATATCCTTGAAGGCCTTGAATTCCAGGGCATTACCGCACGGGTCGAACAAAAACATGGTGGCTTGCTCGCCAACCTGCCCTTTGAAACGAATGTAGGGTTCGATCACAAATTCGGTACCAAAGGACTTCAGGCGCTCGGCCAACGCTTCCCATTGTTCCCAGCCCAGAATAATGCCGAAGTGCGGAACAGGAACGTCATGCCCGTCTACCGGATTGCTATGGACGCTCTCTTGGGAAGCCGTCTTGGGGTGTTCGTGAATGACCAGTTGGTGGCCATAGAAGTTGAAGTCGACCCATTGCGTGCTGGAACGACCCTCCTCCAGTCCGAACACCTCACCGTAAAAGGTGCGGGTTGCCGCGAGGTCATAAACAGGAATTGCCAGGTGAAAGGGAGAGAGGCTCATCAGAACTCCAATTGCGGTGTTTTTATAGGTTTATAAAATCGGAACAGCGAATTAAGGCCGTCCGACGGTTTTGAGCACCGTCCAAAAACTTCGGGGTTTTGAACGGAGTGGATGGGGTCATCCTAGAGGTACAGACCAAGCAAAAAAATCAATATATTTTTCTTAGAAACACAATTAATATTTGTGAATGATCAAAGAACTGAAAACACTTATAGCCGTCGCGCGGGAAGGCACCTTTGCCGCTGCCGGGAACAAGATTGGTCTTACCCAGGCCGCAGTGAGCGCCCAGATGCAACGCCTGGAAGCCGAGCTCGGCTTCGAGATTTTCGACCGCAAGGGACGCTCCGCCCACCTCAACCGGATGGGCCATCAAATACTCCTGCAGGCGCAGGAGTTGCTTCGACTTTATGACAGCCTGGGCTCCACCACGGTCGGGCTCCCCGCCAGTGTCCTGGTGAACATCGGCGCAATCGCTTCCGTGCAGCGCTCTTTTTTACCGGACGCGCTGGCCAAATTTCACCAACAATGCCCCCAATGCCGAACCCGTGTGATCCCGGGTCTATCAATGGAATTGGTCAACCTGGTGGATGCGGGCGAAATCGACATGGCGGCGATCATTCGCCCCCCTTTCTCGCTTCAAAGCGATCTGCGCTGGACGACGTTGACACTCGAACCCTATCGGCTGATCGTTCCGTGCGATGTTCCTGGAGAGGATTGGTCGGAACTGCTTTCCAGCCAGCCGTTCATTCGCTATGACCGATCATCATTCGGCGGCCGGCAAGTCGACCGCTTCCTGCGACAAACGCATTTCACCTTGCGTGAGGTATGCGAGCTGGATGAACTGGAGGCCATCGTCAAACTGGTCGCCAATGGTGTCGGCGTAGCCCTGGTGCCTCAGACCGCGACTCATCAAGACTGGCCCACCGGGGTGCGCGCCCTTGATCTGGGTCAGCACACCTTCCATCGTGATATCGGTCTCGTGCATCGGTCTCGGCAAAGCTTCACCGAGCCAGTCAGGATACTGGCCCAGCTTATTGGTGAGCAGGTTCAGAACAGGCCCTGAGCCAAACCTGCCCGATATCCGTCCCCAGGACTAATTGCCCCGCCCACCGGCGAAGGACCATTCATCCGCCGCGGTCGTGCTAATAACCACCACAACGGCCTCTGGATCAAGGCCTGGCGCCTGGTTCAACTTCTCGACCAGATGATGAAAGAAGCGCTGTTTCGTCGTGTTATCGCGGGGGCGGCCGGCGGTAAGTCTTGAGGTAAGGATCACGCGCAATACCAAATTGCTTGCAATGATTGATGGTGGCGGCCTGGACCTGGCCTGGGAAACCGGACACATCCAGGCACGTTTTTAGCCTTGAAGCGCCTCCATCAGTACCTGCACCAATTGTCCGCCTTCTGGCGTCGCCCAGCTTCCGGCGAGTTCCGCAATCAGCTGGTTGGTCGTGGTCAGCGTCACGCCGCCTTTATCCATCCGACGCAGGGCGATGTCATCGGCCATTACGGTCGGTGAGCCACCACCATCGGCCACCACCTGAACTTCATAGCCGTCGCGCACCAGGCTCAGGGCCGGATAGACCGTGCAGACGTCATTGGTGACACCGGCAATGATGAGTTTTTTACGACCCGTAGCCTTGACGGCGGCGGCGAAGTTTTCATCGTCCATGGCGTTGACGATACCCAGGCGTTTGACGCGGGAAGCGAACTCGGCGGGCAGGATCTGCTCCAGTTCACTGAGCAGCGGTCCCTGAGCGTACTCCTCCATGCTGGAGGTCAGGACCACCGGAAGTTTCAGAATGCTGGCCGCCTTGGCGAGCATCAGCGCGTTGCGTTTGAGCTCTTCGAAGGGAATGGATTTCACCCAGCCCATGGTCCCCACCTGGTGGTCGATCAACAGCAGGGCGGCATTGTCGGCACTGAATTTTTCGTACGGCATGATGATTCTCCTGGCAGTAAGGTTGGGGCTCTAGCGCCCCGGGTTTGGGACTGTTTCGATCATTCAACGAGGTTGCAGCTTTCCGAACGCGCCACGCTGGTAGCCGTCAATGGCTTCGGCCAGCGCCTCTGAAGAGGCAAGCGCCAGCGGCCCTTGCCAATACACTGGTTGATTCAGCGGGACACCGGAAAACAGCACGGCCTTGGCGTTGCCCTTGGGTGCGCTCAACCTGACCACGCGATCGTCACGCTGCGGGAGTTTCACCGGCAGCGCGGGTTCGATGAGGCTGAAGGGGTCGCCATCGACCCACACTTCGCCGTCAATCGGCATCACGAACGCCACATGGCCTTCGGGGATCGGCACGCTGACTTCAGCGCCGTTCTCGAGAGAGATGTCCAGCACGCTCACTTCGGTGGGCACCGACATGGGCGATGACACTTGGGCGAAGCTGCCCAGTGGCACGCGCACCTTGACCCCTGGCAACCGCACCACGGGCACATCCTGGGCTTCGAGACTGAGCGCAAACGGTGCGTCCGCTTGGCGCTCCTGCGGCAAGTTGATGAAGATTTGCAGCATGTGTACCGTCTTGCCCGGCTCGGCGGGCACTTCCTCATGCACCACACCTTTACCCGCCGCCGTCCAATGCAGCCCTCCAGGCTGAATCAGGTTGCGATTGCCCAGAGAGTCCCGGTTATCAATCCCGGTCTCGGAATCGAGAAACAGATACGACACTGCTGAAAACCCCGCATGCGGGTGTGGTGGAAAAGTTGGCCCGCTGATCCAGCCATGGTCGACCGCGAGGAAGGGGTCGATGGGCTCGGCGGACTGACCTCCCCGCAGCGTGAAAGCACGGAAGTGGTTGCCGTGATTCATACGCTGTAGTCGTGCGACGGTCGTCATGGCTGTTTCCTCAGGCGCTTTGTGCCGGGCTCATGGCCGGGTAATCGATATACCCCTGCGCGCCCGGTGCGTAGAACGTGTCTTTGTCCGGAACATTAAGCTCGGCGCCTGCACGAAAGCGCTCGGGCAGATCGGGGTTGGCGAGGAATGCGCTGCCAAAAACTGTCGCATCGGCCCGTCCCTCAACGATCAGGGATTCGGCGGAGCGGTGGTCAAGTCCGCCACCGATCAGGTAGCTGCCGTCGAACAGTGGGCGCAACAACGCGTGGTAGTCGACGCTGGCCCCGAACAATGCGACGTGCAGATAGGCGAGATTGAGCCCACGAAGTTGCTCGACCAGATGGGTGTAGGTTTCTTGCGGCTTGGCATCAAGGATGTCGTTGAAGTTCATTTCAGGCGAGATCTTGAGGCCCACCCGATCACTACCAATCTCCGTCGATACCGCGGCCAGCACGTCCAGTACAAAGCGAACACGGTTTTCAACCGATCCGCCGTACTCATCCGTGCGCTGATTGCTGCCAGTCGAGAGAAACTGTTCAGGCAGATACCCGGAAGCGGCATGCAACTCGACACCGTCAAAACCGGCCTCGATGGCCAGGCGCGCCGCCTGCCGGTAGCCCTCGATGACCGCGGCAATCTCCACCACGCTCAGCGCATGGGGGATGACGAAGTCCTGAAGGCCGGTCGCGGTCCAGGTCTGGCCGGCGGGTTTGATCGCGGAGGGTGCCTGTGGCTGGGCGCCATCAGGTAACAGCGAAGGGTGCGAAATGCGTCCGCAGTGCATCAGTTGCATGAAGATCCGGCCATCGCGAGCATGCACGGCCTCGGTGATCTGCTTCCACGCGGCGACCTGCTCGGCGGTTTCGATGCCTGGGGTACGGACATAGCCCTGGCCAAGCGCAACGGGGAACACGCCTTCACTGATGATCAGGCCGGCGCTGGCGCGTTGTGCGTAATAAGTCGCAACCAGTTCGCCTGGTACGCCGGCATCGTCGGCACGCGAGCGCGTCATCGGGGCCATGACCATACGATTGGACAAGCTATAGCGACCCACACGGACTTGAGAAAAAAGCGAATTCATTGCGGTGCTCCTCTGTAAACGATGTGGCTATCATTGATCAATCTGAATCCGGGATAAACCGGGTAAAATTGAAATGACTGATCCACTGATGGAGCAATAGCATTGGAATTTCTGAACGATATGGCTCTGTTCGTCGAGGTCGTGAAAGCTCGCAGCTTCCGCCGAGCCGCGGAGGCGATGGGGATGCCGAACTCGACGCTGTCTCGTCGAATAAGTGGCCTGGAAAAGGCCATTGGATTACGGCTACTGCACCGCACAACGCGCAAGATCGAACTGACCGAGGCGGGTCAGCTGTACTTTGATCGATGCAAACGCATCGTCGACGAAGCCAGGCTGGCCCATGAACAGCTGGGGGAAATGCTTGCCCGACCCAGTGGCGTACTGCGTGCCTCGCTCCCGGTGGATTTCGCCAATATCTACCTGGCGCCGCTGATTGCCGAGTTTGCCCGGCTTTATCCCGGTATCAGCTTCGAGTTCGATCTGACCCCGCGTCAGGTCGATCTGGTGAGTGAGCCGGTCGATGTGGTCATTCGCATGGGAGAGCCTGCGAGTTCGAACCTGATCGCCCGTAAGCTCGCCAGTTTTCGGCGCTGTCTTTACGCCTCGCCCCACTATCTGGAACTGTCCGGTGAGCCTGCTCATCCCTCGGATCTGACCAACCACGAATGCCTGCGGTTGCGCGGGACGCATGCTGACCGCTGGACGCTGTCAAACAATGAAGGGGCTGTGGAAGTTGAGATTGGTGGGCGATTCGAACTCAACAGTGTGGGAATGATTCGACGTTTGGCGACGCTTGATCTGGGTATCGCGTTACTAGCGGAAGGTATCGCTGCGCAAGACCTTGCCAATGGAACACTGCGCAAAGTCTTGCCGCAGTGGCAAGCCACACCTATCTCGGTTTATGCCCTCACCGAGACGCGGCTGTTGCCGGCGAAAACCCAGCGATTTATCGAGTTTCTGCGCGAACGACTCGACAATGCATAGCGCTAACCTTTTGCAAAGAACGAGGCCGCTATGTCTAGTCCTGAAACAGGTTTGCCTGTTTCACTCAAACGCCCGATGCACTGCATCGGGCGTTTTGTATTTCAGTCGAGTGTCGATTCCGACTCATCCAGGTGGTCGATGTGCTTGAAGCGTTCGACCAGGAAATCAATCAGGCAGCGCACCCGCGCGGACAGGTGCAACTGTTGCGGATAAACCGCATAGACATCCGCGCGGGTCGGTGTCTGATCCTCCAGCACCAGACGCAGGCGACCACTACGCACATAACGAGCAATGTCCCATTCGGCCCGAAGCAGAATGCCGTAGCCTTCCAGCGCCCAATTCAATGCCACTTCACCGTCGTTGCAGCCTAAGGCGCCACGCACCTTGATGTTTTGCGTGCGCCCACCGTTGGTAAAACTCCACACACCGTACGGTGTTTCGTTTTGCCGCAGGAATATGCAGTTGTGTTGCTGCAAATCCGCCAGGCGTTGAGGTACGCCGTGCTTTTCCAGGTACAGCGGCGAGGCGCATAACAAACGGCGATTGGACGCGATCTTTCGGGCGTGGAAGGCGGCATCCGGCAGCGTGCCGAAACGAATGCCCAGATCAAACCCGTGAGTCGCCAGGTCCAGCGGGTGATCGCTGATTTCCAGCTGTATTTCCACCTCGGGGTAGAGCGCGAAGAACGCGGCCAATGCCGGGCCGATGTAGCGACGACCAAACCCTAGCGATGCGTTGACGCGAATCAGGCCCTTGGGGGTTGCCCGACTGCTGCTGATCAGCTGCTCGACCTCATCGATCTGCGTCAGGATGCGAGCGGCATGTGAGAAATACAGCTCACCTTCCGAGGTCAGGCTCATCGAACGTGTGGTGCGGTTGACCAAGCGTATCCCCAGCCGGGCTTCCAGCGCCGTCAGGCGTTTGCTCACCGCCGGCGGCGTAACACCCAGCTCTCGAGCGGTCGCAGCCAGGCTGCCCTGGTTGGCCAGCAGGTAGAAAAAAGACAAATCCAATGACTGATTCATTCGTAACTCAAAGTTATGTATGTAGTGATTTTGAGTAACTCACACCTCTTTGCTCACTACATATACTCCCTTCACACCCTGCTTGGACAGACCGGTTCGACAGGCACAACAAGAACGTAACGAGAGTGGAGTTGATTGATGAGCGTATACAAAATTGCTGCGGTTCCCGGTGATGGCATTGGTGTGGAAGTGATCGCCGCAGGCGTTGAGGTGCTGCAAGCCCTGTCGAAAAAATCCGGTTTCGAACTGGACTTCAAACACTTCGACTGGAACTCCGATAACTACCTGAAAAACGGTTACTACATCCCCGAAGGTGGCCTGGAAGAACTGAAAACCTTCGACGCCATCTTCTTCGGCGCGGTCGGCGCCCTCAACGTACCGGATCACATTTCGCTCTGGGGCCTGCGCCTGCCAATCTGCCAGGGCTTCGACCAGTACGCCAACGTGCGCCCGGCTCGGGTGCTGCCTGGGGTAAAAAGCCCGCTGCACAACGGTGACCAGATCGACTGGGTGGTGGTGCGTGAAAACTCCGAGGGCGAATACTCCGGCAACGGCGGTCGCGTCCACAGAGGCCTGCCCGAAGAAGTCGCCACCGAGGTGTCCGTGTTCACCCGTGCCGGGGTTGAGCGCATTCACCGTTTTGCCTTCGAACTGGCGCAAAGCCGTCCACGCAAGCACCTGACCATGGTCACCAAGTCCAACGCCCAGCGTCACGGCATGGTGTTGTGGGACGAGATCTTCTACGAAGTCGCCAAGGATTTTCCGGACGTGAAGATCGATAAGGAGCTGGTCGACGCCGTTACCACGCGCATGGTACTCAAACCGTCGACGCTGGACGTCATCGTCGCCACCAATCTGCACGCCGACATCCTGTCCGATCTGGCCGCAGCCCTGTCCGGCAGCCTGGGCATCGCGCCGACCGCCAACCTGAACCCATCGCGCAAATTCCCCTCGATGTTCGAACCGATCCATGGCTCGGCCTTCGACATCACCGGCAAAGGCGTCGCCAACCCGATCGCAACGTTCTGGACGGCGGCAATGATGCTCGAACACCTCGGCGAAGCGGCAGCGGCGAAACAATTGATGTCTGCCATCGAGGCCGTGACCGAAAGCGGTCTGCATACCCCTGATCTGGGCGGCAAAGCCACTACCCGGCAGATCACCGATGCGGTGATCGAGTTGATCGACCGCTGATGTTGTTCGCGGATTCAAAGTAGTACTGCGGCACAACGCCAGGGGGCCGATCACCGATCCGACCCCTTGGCATTTCCTGACAACAATAAAAAATCAGGGCCCTGTCATGAAAAGAATTTTTGGCAAACTGTACGTACAAGTCCTCATCGCCGTCATCCTCGGCGCAATCGTCGGGGTGCTCGTTCCCGAAACCGGGACAGCGCTCAAACCCCTCGGCGACGCGTTCATCAAATTGATCAAGATGCTCCTCGCTCCGGTGATTTTCCTGACCGTGGTCACGGGCATTGCACGCATGGAAAGCATGAAGGAACTGGGCCGTGTCGGTATTCGCGCGCTGCTCTACTTCGAAGTGGTATCCACACTGGCACTGGTCGTCGGTCTTGTCGTCGTCGATGTGTTCAAGCCCGGCGCAGGCATGAACATCGATGCCGCCACGCTGGACACCTCAAGTCTGGCGACCTACACCACGGCAGCGAAACACACCTCGTTCATGGACTTTGTGATGAACATCGTCCCCGACACCATCGTGGACGCGTTCGCCAAAGGCAATGTGCTGCAAATTTTGCTGTTTTCCATCCTGCTCGGCATTGCCCTGGCACAGGTGGGGCCACGCGGAAAGGTTTTCGTTGATGCGCTGGATAGCCTGATGCAGGGCATGTTCCGCATCGTCAACATGGTCATGCGCCTGGCACCTATCGGCGCATTCGGAGCGATTGCCTTCACCATTGGCAAATACGGCTTCGGCTCGCTGTTCTCCCTCGGCAAGCTGATGGCCTGCGTGTACCTGACCTGCGCGGTGTTCGTGATCTTCGTGCTGGGCCCGATCTGCCGCTACAGCGGTTTCAGCCTGTGGAAGTTTCTGCGATTCATCAAGGAAGAGCTGCTCACCGTACTGGGCACCAGCTCCTCGGAGTCGGTGCTGCCGCAGATGATTTCCAAGATGGAAAAGGCCGGTGTTTCCAAGCCTGTGGCCGGGATGATCATTCCCTCCGGCTTGACCTTCAACCCGGACGGTCAGGCGATCTACTACACCATCGCAGCAATCTTCATTGCCCAGGCGACGAATACACCGCTCACTCTCACTGATCAATTGATCGTACTGGCTGTGCTGATGTTCACCTCCAAAGGCTCTGCGGGTGTAACCGGTTCGGGGTTCATCATTCTTGCAGCCACGTTAGCGTCGCTCGGTACCATTCCGGTGGCGGGTATGGTGCTACTGTTGGGCGTCGACCGGTTCATGTCGGAAGCGCGAGCAATCACCAACACCATCGGCAATGGCGTCGGCACCATGGCCATCGCCAAATGGGTCGGAGCGCTGGACACGGTGAAGATGAACAAGGCGCTGAATCGGGAGGTAGAAGAGGACAAGCCCGAGACGGTACAGGCAGACATCATCGCCGCGCCTTCATCGACGGCAGCCAGCGCCTTGTTGCCTGGCCTTAAAAGCGCCTCTCAGGCATAAGACGTCGGGTGGTGTGTAGTTGTAGCGATCACCACCCGGGATATTCGATTTTTGTTGATACTCAAGAGGACCAGTCCCTGAGCTCACTTCTAAAGGAATAGTATGTCGGCGAGACCGAATCAGGGTTTCGCTGGGCAGCTCATTCAGCCGGTCTGGTGCGAGCGGCCGCTCGCACCGACGTGTTGAGCGCCACGGCGGCGCGAATGAGCGCCTTCAACGCGTCTTCATCAATCCTGTCGCCCTCATGGACATCAATGGCACGTCGGGTGTTGCCTTCGAGGCTGGAGTTGAAGAGACCTGAAGGATCCTCCAGCGAGGCGCCCTTGGCGAAGGTCATCTTCACGACATTCTTGTAGGTCTCACCGGTGCAGATGATTCCACCGTGCGACCACACCGGAACCCCCCTCCACTTCCATTCCTCGACCACATCGGGGTCGGCCTGCCGGATGAGCGTTCGGACCCGGGCAAGCGTCTCGCCCCGCCAATCACGCAGCTCCTCGATTCTCGCATCTATCAGCTGAGAGGCAGAGCCTTCCCCCTCTCCTTCCTTTGAGCCGATCTTCTGCGTCTTCATGGTGGTTGCCGCCTTCTTCATGATGGTTGTCGTCCTCGACCCTTTGCGGACAGTCCGAAGTGCCTATGAAACCAGGAGCGATTCAGTCCAGGAGCCAGGCACATTTCTATCTAGACGTTAAATATCTGCAAGAACATCCGTGTGAAACCGAACACGTGAAACTCCTCGCAGACTGCCCCGACGCATAGCGCCATGGCTGGCAGCACAGGGGATTACTTCTGACTATCCATCGCAGCGGTCTTGATCGGCTCACGGTGTTTTCCATTCTGTTCCATCGTGCAGCATAGCGTTGAGCCTGATCAGCAGGACTCTCATGCAGGCAAGAGCGCCTTGAAACCTTCGTGATTCCTGATGACGTTCCAGCTCCCACTGGAAAGCTCAAAAGCCCCCGAGAGGATCGCGCCTGACCTCGATCAACAATAAGTGGCTGTTTTCAAACCAATTTGTGTGTTTTGGGTCTTCCCAGACGAAGCGAAAGTTGATAAATTTCCGCGCACTCCTGCAGAGGCCCTTACAGGGCTTGTCGCGAAAGGAAGCAACATCTCGATGTTGCTCGCGAGCCGCAAAGTCAGGAAGAGAGTGCTGGCCACTCGTAGCAACAGATACAGGGGCGTCGCCAAGCGGTAAGGCAGCAGGTTTTGATCCTGCCATGCGTTGGTTCGAATCCAGCCGCCCCTGCCATTTTCCTTATAGTCATCCAGGTGTAACTCAGCCGGCAGGTATTGCGCGAGTCCAGGATGATCGTCTTTACAGGGAACGCCAAAGCCGATCCGGCCCGGCGTTCTTATGTCATCTTAGAATCATCTAGCCGCCCCCCCCCACCTCTCAGAGCCGGGGAAAGCGACTCTCGCCTGCTGCTAAACAGAGTTGGCGGTACGCGCCAACCAGTTGATCAAGCGTGAACGCACGATTTCGTCCACTAGGATTGGGCAGGACCCATACCGAGGCATTACCAAAGGTCTTTGACTGCAGCCCCCAGGTAATTTCTCGTTGGCCGGATAACGCGCAATACGCAGCTTTACCGAGAAAAGCCACAAAGCGTGGCGCATAGCGCGCGATCTTTTGTTCAAAATCGGCAGCGGCAGCGATAAATTCATGTAAAGACAGCTGATCCGCTCGCGCCGTAGGCCGTTCAACCACTGCCGTTAATCCACACTGATACTGCAAGATCGTCCGATCGTTTTCCGGGCGTATTTCCTGCGGCGTAAAGCCGGCGAGATGGAGTGTGCGCCAGAAGCGATTGCCTCTGCCCGCAAAATGATGCCCAAGGGCTGCGGCAGCCACTCCGGGATTAATGCCACAAAAAATCACTGCAAGATGCTCGTCAAGAATATCTTCGAGTCTTTCACCCACCATAAAAGCCTCTCATCCGCAGATCACGCCGACCGCATTGCGTGCAAGCTCCGTCAGTTCTGCGCGAGATTTGCCCGCCCGTGCACGTATCGAAATGCTGTGCAGCAGGGATGACGCGAGTATGGCAAGGGCCGCAGGGTCGACATCGCCTTTCAACTCGCCGGCATCGATTGCTGCTCGTAGACGCGTTTCGAGATCGGCATCGAGCCTGCTGAGCCGATCCGAAAGAACCTCTCGTATTTCAGAATCCTCGACAGCCTCGGTCGTCGCCGTGCCGATCGCAAAGCAGCCACGCGCTTGGCCGTCACCTGAAAAGTAGATCGACAACTGCCCCTCATAGAAACGCATCAACGCCTGGCGCAATGTCAGATCGCTGTCCGTCAGCGCCTCATGCATGGCAGCAGCGGCAAATTCCCAATACTGCTCCAGCGCCTTGATATAGAGCGCGTGCTTGTCACCGAATGCCGCATAGAGGCTTGGGCGATTCATTCCGGCCGCAGTGGCGATGCTATCCAGAGAAGCGCCGGAATATCCGGTGCTCCAGAACACACCCAGCGCTTGCTGCAGCGCTGTCTGCGGGTCATACGCGCGGGGGCGGCCTCGGCCTTTCCCCTCTGCAATCTTTTTTTGTGCCATGTTGTACAAAATCCTTGAATGAAGGTTAGCCAGTCGATATTCTTACATAATCGCACAAAATCAAGGAACCAGAAGTTCCTAAATTTCAGGTTTGTTGTAGCGGAGCTCGAACCGGGTGTTGCGGCGACGAAACAGGTGCGGCGGGGCGATCCTCCTGACCGCGCACGGGTTTGCTTTCTCACAGCAATTATTGACATCAGGGCCGCAGGCGACTTCTGCAGGCACGACTTCCCGGTTATAGGTGTACTCGATCATGACTAAACAGTTCGACATCCCAGCTTCGCAGACCTTTGAGCACCCAGGGCCGAACCCGACTGACACGCTCATCAAGAAACCGCTCAAAGAGAAATTACGACCACTGCTTATGGTGGGTTTCCCTGTCCTCTTCGCTGCGGTTGGGTACGCACACTATGTGGCGGGTGAGCCCTTTGTTTCGACCGATAACGCTTACGCCCGGGTGGCGAAGGCATCGATCAACGCTCGCATTTCCGGACAAGTCGTCGAAATCGCCGTCGAGGACAATCAGCCTGTTCGCAAGGGCCAGGTTCTGTTTCGGATTAACCAGGAGCCGTTCCAGATCGCGGTTAACCGTGCACAAGCACAGCTGAGCGTCGCGCGGCTTCGCATCGATGGGCTCAAGGCCAGCTACCGGCAGCAGCAGGCCGAACTGCAATCGGCCAAAGAGTCGGCCGATTTCGACCAAAGGGAGTTCGCCCGCAAGAAGGCGCTGGTCGCTACCGAGTTCGTCTCGCGCGCCATTTACGAGCGCGCAGACACAGACCTTAAAGTTGCACGGCAACGAATAGCGTCTATCGAACAGCAGATCGCAAGTACCGTCGTTGCACTGAACGGCAATCCAGACATCGAAGCCGATAGCCACCCGACGGTTCGTGAGGCCAAGGCTCAGCTCGACGAGGCCCAGCTTTACCTCTCTTATGCGACGGTGTATGCGCCGGATGATGGCATCGTCGCCAAGGTCGACGATTTACAGGTTGGCAACTATGTAAACAGCGGTGCGCCAGCCTTTGCTCTGCTCTCTGATCGCCAGATTTGGGTTGAGGCCAACTTCCGCGAAACGGAGGTGACCCATATGCGTCCAGGCCAGGAAGCAACTATCAGTATCGATACTTATCCTGATCACGTATTCAAAGCCCACGTTACCAGCATGAGCCCGGGTGCCGGATCGGACTTCGCACTGCTGCCGGCCGAAAATGCGACCGGAAACTGGGTCAAGGTTGTCCAGCGGGTACCGGTTCGACTGGAACTCGATGAGGTGGATCCTGCCCTGCCCCTTTTCTCTGGCATCAGCGCCACGGTCAAGGTCGATACCGGGTATCGCACGCCCTGGTGGCACCCGCTCAAAGCGCTGTTAACCGCAGGTAACTTCTGATGAACGCCAACGCTATCGGGACCCCGGGGGGAGATGGTGCGCGCACGCTGCGGTTCGCCGTTCTGCTCGCGACCTATATGCAGTCTGCGAACCTGCCTGTGCCGAATGCGGCACTCAGGTTTATTCAGGGCACCTTGTCAATGACCGACGACGAGGCTGGCTGGGTATTCACGTCATACCTCGCTGCGAGCGCCATCACCATGCCGATTGCGCAGTGGCTCACCGCACGCTTTGGCTTGAAGGTTGTGTATCAAGCCGCGATAGCCATCTTCGTCCTTGGCTTGCTGCTCGCTACGGTTGCAACGACCCCACTGGAATTTGTCGGCGCGCGTATTATTCAAGGCGCCGCGAGTGGCGTGCTGGCACCGCTCTCGATGGCGATCGCAATGGAGACATTGCCACCTGCGCGGCGTGCGAAATTTGGCGCGGTGTTCACGGCCATCGTGCTCTTGGGCATCGCCAGCGCCCCGAGTATCGGTGGTTGGGTCAGCGAGTATTACGGATGGCGCTCGATCTTCTACATCAGCCTTCCGCTGTCGGCGTTTATCTTCCTCGTGGTGGCGTTTTTGCTTGCCGAGAAAAAGGCCGAGAAAAGTCCGCCTTTTGACTTCTTCGGCGTCGGCACCTTCACGCTGGGCATGATCGGCCTGCAAATGCTGCTCGACCGCGGTGAGCGCCTGGACTGGTTTGCATCGCCCGAGATCTGGATCGAAGCGCTGGCATGTGCGCTGGGGCTCTACCTGTTCCTTGTACATGTGCTGACCGCGAAGGTGCATTTCCTCAACAAGCGTTTGTTCAAAGACCGTAACTTCGTACTGTCGACGGTCATCTTTTTCGCACTCGGTTTCGTGCTGTTGCCGACTATGGCACTGACTTCCCCGATGCTGGATGAACTGCTCGGGTACCCGCCTGTCACCACAGGCTGCATGACGATACCGCGAGGTGTGGGGCTCGTAGGTGCATTCATCCTGATGGGCCGTGTTCCCGCTCGTGTCGACTCGCGACTCTTCGTTGCGGCGGGCGTAGCGGTGGTGGCTTATGCCAACTGGCTGATGGTCGGCTATTCGCCGTTGATGGACTGGTGGCCCGTGGCGGTGGCGGGTGCACTCCAGGGTGTCGGCCTCGGTGTCTTGATGCCGGCGATCAGCAAGGTGGCGTTCAGCACGCTCGATCCCAAGTTCCGCCCGGAAGGTACCGGTTTTTTCAACCTGGCCCGTGTTTACGGAAGCACCATCGGCGTTGCGGTCGTGCAAACGCTCTTCTTCAACAATACGCAAGCGATGCACATGGCGCTTGCAAGCAATCTGACGCCCTATCGCGCCGCTGCACATTCCGTGACAGCCTCGACGCACTTGCCGGCGCTGGCGGGGCTCAACGAAATGATTACCGGCCAGGCGGCTTTTATCGCCATTAACGACCAGTTCAAGATTTTGATGTTGGCGATGCTGGTGGTGAGCCCGCTGGTTATCTTTCTTCGCAAACCCGTTCCGACCAACTAGTTTTCGTGGAGTCTACCAAATGAAATCTAATGCGCTGGTAATCAACAGACATCTGTTCCAAACGAAGGTCGGTGCGGTGTTAGCTCTTATGTTGCTGTCCGCCTGTACCGTCGGCCCTGACTATAAAACGCCTGCGCAGAGCCTGTCGCAGCACTATGATCAACAGGCCGAGCAGCGTCTTGGCCAGAGCGGCAACAAGCCCGCTGAACAGCACATTGAGCTTGGGAAAAAGGTCAGCGGTGACTGGTGGTCTGCCTTTCATTCGCAGAAGCTGGACAAGATTGTACGTCGGGCAATCGACGGCAATCTTGAGCTCGTGGCTGCAGACGCGACGATCCGGCAAGCGGCCTCCTCCGTCGCCGCGGCGGAAGGTGCACTTTATCCGCAGGTCGATTTTGGCGCTCAGGCTGGCCGGCAACGGGTACACAACGCGAAAGAGCCTTCCATCTCCAATTTCTATGCGATTGGGCCCCGGGTCGGCTTTGACCTTGACGCGTTCGGCGGTAACAAGCGGCGGGTCGAGCAGCAGGAAGCGTTTACCGATCTGCAGAAGCATCGATACGAAGCGGCGTACCTGACCCTGACTGGCGATGTCGCGAGCCAGGCGTTGTTGGTTGCCTCTGCAAACGCGCAGATGGAAGCCGTCGAGAAGCTGCTCGCCAATGACACAAAGAACCTCGAACTCGTGCGCATGGCGCACATCAATGGCACCACCACGCAGATCGATGTTTCGCTGGCCGAGACGCGGCTCGCTCAGGACCGCACGCTGTTGCCGCCCCTCGCCCAGCAACGTGATTCGGCCCGACACGCTCTGTCGATTCTGACGGGAAAGGGCCCTGGGGACTGGATCGCGCCTGACTTCAATCTTGCCGAGTTTGCCTTGCCGTCAAACGTGCCAGTCAGCTTGCCCTCGGAAATGGCCCACGACCGGCCCGATGTACTGCAAGCAGAGGCTGAGCTGCACATGGCCAGCGCTGCAGTTGGCGTCGCGACAGCGAACCTCTATCCCCATGTAACGCTGTCCGCGTCGCTTGTCCAGGCCGCTTCAGGCAATGGCGGCGCCGCACTCTGGGGCTTGGCTGCGGGGCTGGCGGGTCCGATCTTCGATGGTGGAACACTCAAAGCTGAACGTCAGGCTGCAGTCGACGGCTACAAGGCGACTCTTGCCGGCTACCAACAGACCGTCATTACATCGTTCGGTCAGGTCGCAGACACACTGCAGGCAATAAACCATGACGCCGAGGAAAACCAGGCGCAGGAGGACGCGTTACGAGCGGCCGAAACGAGTTTTCGGTTGAACCAACAAGCCTACGCGCAAGGCGAGAACAGCATTCTCCAGGTGCTGGAGGCCGAACGTGCCTATGAGCAGGCGTTACTGGGTCGAATCAAAGTGAAGACCGCGCAGTATCTCGACACGGTGCGGCTGTTTGTGGCGCTCGGCGGTAATAGCGTCGGTGTTTTTGAGCAACGAGTTGCCAGTCGCTGAGAGCGCAAAACCTCCTATCAATAACGGCGGCGTTTTTTCAAAACCTGTCTAGCGCCGTTCACTGGTTTTTTATCTGTCCACCTGCGTTTTACGAGAGGCCACTACCGCCATTGCGGCTGTGGCCCCAGACATCGGAGTAAAGACATGTCATACGAAGCGTTTCACGATGCACTTCGCGATACAAGATTTCCTCTTAGACACGGATCGGGTGAGATGCCGGCCGTTGGATTTGGCACGCTATTCCGGGATCTGACCGTTACAACCCAAGCAGTCAAGCACGCGCTGGAAACAGGATTTCGTCATTTCGATTGTGCAGAACGCTATCGAAACGAGGAGATGGTCGGCGTTGCTATACAGGAAGTTCTGGGGGCGGGTAAGGTCCGGCGAGAGGACGTGTTTATTACCACGAAACTGTGGAACACCAACCATCGCCCCGAGCGGGTTTTACCGGCTTTTGAAGCAAGCTGCCGACGACTTCAAGTTGACTATATCGATTGCTATCTCATCCACACGCCCTTTGCCTTTCAACCCGGTGAGAACCAGGACCCAAGAGACGAACAGGGTCAAGTCATCTACGACTCAGGCGTGACGTTGATAGAGACCTGGAGAGCACTTGAGCGCCTCATGGATGAAGGCCGGTGCAAGTCCATCGGCCTGTCTGATATCACGTTGGAGGCTTTACAAGAGATTGTCGCAGTGGCCCGGATAATGCCCGCCGTCGTGCAGGTCGAATCCCATCCTTATCTGCCTGAGTGGGAGCTCCTTGAATTTTGTCAGCAGCATGGAATCATCGTCCTTGCCTTTGCGCCACTCGGACATGGCATGGAACCGAACGTACTGGAAGATTCCGTGATTACAGGGATCGCTCGGCGCTTGCAGAAGACCCCGGCTCAAGTTGCATTGGCCTGGTCTGTACAGCGCGGAGTCGCTTTCCTGACCACTTCTGCAAACCCGAGCCATATCAAGGAAAACTTTGATATTTCTACCCTGCCTCATAGAGCCATGCGTGAAATTCAGGAAGATATTACGACCAGGGTACGGTTTAACTCGGTAGTGGAAACCGGTGTGCCTGGATTTATTCCACGGAAAAAGTAACGCTCGACAAGAGGGGCGGTCTGCTGCAGGGCCGCCCTTTTTTATCCAATGCGAATAAGTCTTCATGCGAGACATGCTCAGAGAGCATGCTGATATTTTTTTACTGACCCACCTGAGGTGGAAACGATGGATATTCTCCAAACCATGCGTTGTTTCATTGCTGTCGCTCAGAGCGGCAGCTTTACGGCGGCGGCTGAGGTATTGGACACCACCACAACCAACGTTTCCAAAGCTGTCTCCAGTCTGGAGGCCAGGCTTCAAACACGCCTGATCAACCGCACGACCCGACGCCTGGCGTTGACCGAAGCAGGTGCGCGCTATTTGCAACGATGCGAGAAAATTCTTGACGAGGTACGTGAAGCCGATGAGGAAGCGGGTACCGCTCACGTCATGCCGGTTGGCAGGCTCAAGATTCACGCTATGGGAGCCATTGGTAATCATTATGTAATCGACGCCATTGCCAAGTATAGAGAGACTCATCCCTCGGTAATGTTTGATTTGACACTGACTAATCGGCTACCTGACTTGCTGGAGGAAGGATATGACATATCGATTGTTTTGGCGCGGGATCTACCCGATTCAGGGTTTGTAGCTCAGCGGCTCGGCATCACTTACAGTATTCTCTGCGCCTCGCCAGCATACCTGAAGAAACGCGGGATCCCCGATTCTCCGGGCTCCCTTTGCTCACATGATTGTTTGAGAATTGTTAATACGATAATGCCGGTTGAAAACTGGGCATTTGAGGGGCCCGAAGGCGTAGAGACAGTCAACATCCCATTGTCTCCCTTGCACATCAACACCGCCGATGGCATGACCGTCGCTATAACAAATGGGATGGGTATCGGTGTTCAGCCTATTGCTTCTGCAGTCGCCGGCCTCAGGGCGGGCACGTTAGTGCGCGTACTGCCAGACTATCATTTTGAAGAGTTTAATTTATTTGCAATATACCCATCACGAAAGTTCGTGGATGCAAAAATAAGGACATGGGTAGAGTTTCTTAAGGTTTACATTCCGGGCTTGTTGGCAGCCGATGAAAAAATCGTAGGCTCATCAAAAAAACGATAACAGCTTTTGAATTCGCTAGTGCTGCAGGCATGGAGTGTCGACCCTCCATCGTCCGCACAGTATTCAACCGTTTGAACAGCCAGTTCCCATTACTAGATACTGAAGGACATGTTGTTGACCGTGAGAGTCTTCATACGTCATTTGCGCCGGGACCGCCCCGCACTGGTCCGGAATATCTGTAAGTGTAATGACTTTTTTTATGTCAAGTTTTGTTGCGTAAGTGTAAATTTCAACAGGTGCCTTGCTGGCCGCGGTAGTTGAATGGCTCTCGTCTGCAAATGCGTTTACTCCTACAAAGCCAAGAGCAAGAAAAATCGCAACTTTTGAAAATTTCATTATATTCACCGTATCGTCTCAGGGTTACTTTGCGACCGAGATGATCGTAAAGCTCACATTGAACTTCCTGGTTTTCACCTCGCGAGCGGGTTAATACTTACTCCATTTGCTCACTGGGTAGAGACGATGCTAAGTGTTTATCCCTTCCCCATATAGCGGCCCACTGGACAAACACTGTTGACAGATTCCGCATGAATGGAGGGCCTGGAAAAACTGACGAGTCAGCCAGGGGGAAACCCGCCAGGTCGGAGCAAAGGGCAGCACGCGTTACAAAGCGTTGAAATGGATGTTTTAGGCAGCCCAATACTGGCGCGTGTTCTCGGCCTGCCTGTTCAACTAGCGCAGCGGTAGCAGGTGCCTGAATACTACGACGTCCATGGTTGCGATATATATTGCGACGAGCAGCCCGATACCAAAAGCGACAGCAATAGGATGATCAAGATCATGGGAAGCCAGTCGAAGGCCGGTGCGCTGCGCAAAAAAAATCCCCAGGGTAGTGAGTGCAAGAAACAGCGCGACGCGAATCCACGGCATGTCGCCAGTGATGGCGTTGAAGACAATATCGAAACCCGCTATTGACGCAATCACCGCACCGACGAGCAGAAGCGTGCCGGCCGGTAGCCAGCTCGAACGAGGTGAGCTTTTTGAGAGCGCTTGGATACGCATAAGATTTTACAAATCCATAAATTAATGAACCCGCTTCGGCTAATGCCAGTCAGTTTAGACATTACGCGAACCGTAGCAGCTGGCGAAGCCTGCGTCCGGCTGCGTAGCAGTCGTAAAACAGTCACTGCGGTACTCCAGACAAATCGTGGAAGCAGGATTTGCGACGGCTTCGCCGCCGGACGCAGCCTTCGGCAGCTGCTACGGGGGACAGTGCTGAACCTGAAATTCCTTAACTGACTGGCATTACCCGCTTCGGCGGATTTTTCTTTGCGAGGTCAACATGCATCAGCTGGATCGCGAACCGTCCACGCGCCTTCGTGTTCGCCCGCACCTGATCCGTGCTACTTCGACCGGGCGGGCCAGATGATTGCATCGATCAGGCCGGACGGTTGTTTCCTGTCGTCGAGGCCGGTGGGTGGGAACTCCCCCGCGCGCGGCTGGCGGTAGGTGCCGAACAGCACGTCGAAGATCGGAAACAGCCCTGCGAAATTGCAGTCGTGGTGCTCAGGCAGCGCCGAGTGGTGAATGCGATGATATTGCGGCGAGTTCAGAACGAACGACATGCGGCCGAAGCCAATTCGGATATTCATGTGGGAGAACACGTTGTAGAAACTGATGGCCGCGTATAGGCCGACGATGGCGGAATTTGCTTTGAAGATCACCCCAGCCAGCATGTAGATCGTCAGCAACTTGATTCCGTGTTCAGCCCAATGATGCCGGTTGGTTGTCGTTGCGTTTAGCGCCGTATCGCTGTGGTGGAACGAATGCATGGCCCACATCAGCGCAAAGCGATGCTGCGCACGATGGAACAGGTACTCCATGAAATCGAGCGTGAAAGCATAAAGCAGAAAACCTAACAGTAGCCCCCATCCAGTGTTCGGCAGATCGATCCAGCCACCGCCTGCAGCATTGACGGCGACAACCGTGGCAACGGAGACGAGCGGAATAATTGCGGCCTGCGCCAAGGTGTTCAACAGCGTGTAGACCAGATTAAAGCCAGCCGACTTTAATGGTTGCACCTGGGCTGGATTGACGCGCTCGATGAGAAGGGCGATCACGACGATGGTCAACAGCGAGATGGTACCGAGCAAGGCGGCTTTAATGTCCATTGCGACCCGATCTTCCCAAAGTAGTGTCTTACGAACATTGCGGCGTATGGTGCTTTTTTTGCACTATCGACCAGACCGCGTCTTGTTCTTGGTCAACACATCAACCATCCGCCTCGGCAACTTTTTTATGATAGCAGACCACAAACATGGCGCAGGTACAGCAATCGACTGTCAAGTTTTGTACCGCCTCAGATAGTCCGGACACGGATTTGCGACTCAGGCGGCCTTTTTGAGGGTGGCTGGCTGACGGGCTTCTTTGAAGTCTGCGTTGCCAGCTGAAATCTGCCCACGCCTTCGTGTTTATTGTTACTTGAGGCTGCCAGCCAAAAACTGCTTCAGACGCTCACTTTGGGGATGGTCGAGCACGCTGCCGGGCGGCCCTTGCTCAGCAAACAGCATCACTTGCGGCTCCATGGCCTACGCTCGAGCAATGGCGACGCGCTGTTGCTGACCACCGCAAAGGTGATGCTGAAGCAGTGCTGTCCAAGCCACTGCTTTGCTTAAAAGACAAGGTGCGTTTTATTGAGCGCCGTAGATGTCAAAGTCGAAGTACTTCTTGTTGATGCGGGCGTAAGTGCCGTTGGCGAGAATGGTCGCGAGGGCTTTGTTCAAGTCTTCGCGCAGCGCCACATCACTCTTGCGTACGCCGATGCCGTCACCGACGCCAAAGAATTTCGGGTCACTGAGCGTGGCGCCCGCAAACTCGTAGTCCTTACCCACCGGTTTATTCAGAAACCCGTAGCTGGCTTGAATAGAGCCTTGCAAAGAGGCATCGAGCCGCCCCACCACCAGGTCGGCGTAAACCTGATCCTGATTTTGATAAGAGAGAATATCGACCCCTGTGGAGCCCCAAACGGCTTTCGCATACGCTTCCTGGGTAGACCCCTGCTCCACACCGATGCGTTTTCCTTTCAGCGATTCGACCGCTGGCAACAGATCCGATCCCCGTTTGACGACCAATCGTGCCGGCGCGTTGGAAACCTTGTCGGTGAACGCAATCTGCTCCATGCGTTTTGGGGTGATGGTCATCGACGATGCAACGGCGTCGAACTTGCGGGCCAGCAGCGCTGGAATCATCCCGTCCCAGCTGCTTTCCACCCAGACGCAGTGGGCGTGCAGCTCTTCGCAAAGCGCTTCGGCGATATCGATACCGAAGCCGGTCAACTTGCCATCCGGTGTTTTGTACTCCAGCGGTGGATACGTCGGATCGACGCCCAGCCTCAATTCCTTACCAGTCCAATCGGCCGCCCCGGCCATGCTGGAGACAGTCAAGAACACCAGTGAAACAGCCGCAATCATTTTATTCATTATTGTTTTCCTCTATAGGCCCGCAGAGCCCGGTTGCTGACGACTTTTGTACAGACGCTGACGCTCGAAGGGTGTTGCTTCAACTCAGAAAACGTTCAGCCAATTTGACCCAATAACTCGCACCAATCGGCAGGCAGGCATCATTGAAGTCGTAACCGGGGTTGTGCAGCAGACAACCGCCCTCCCCTTGGCCATTGCCGATCACCAGGTAGCTCCCGGGGCACTTTTCCAGGAAAAAGGCAAAGTCCTCACTTGCGGTGAACGGCCGCAGGTCGTTGATCAGTTGCTCTTCTCCCAACCACTCTCGGGCGACCTCACGGGCTAACGCGGTTTCCTCGGGATGATTGATCAATACCGGATGGCAGTGCTTATAGTCGATATGGGCATGGGCACCAAAACTCGCCGCCTGCCCCTGTACCAGCTCGGTAATTCTGAGTTCGAGCAGTTGGCGAATTTCGGGGGTCAACGCGCGCACGCTCAAGATCATTTCGGCAGAAGCGGGAATGACATTCGAGACGGTCCCGGCGTGTATGGAACCCACCGTGATGATTGCCGTTTCTTGAGGGTTGACGTTGCGCGACACAATACTTTGCAGCGCAATCACGATCGACGAGCAGACGACGACTGGATCGATCGCTTTATGTGGCACCGCACCATGGCCACCGGTGCCGATGATCTTGATCGTCACGGTGTCGGCCGAGGCCATGAACGGTCCGCTGTAGAATCCAAAATGCCCTGCCGGATAACCCGGGATATTGTGCATCGCGAAAATGGCGTCGCAGGGGAATCGTTCGAGCAGGCCATCCTCAAGCATTTTCCTGGCGCCGCCCAGGCCTTCTTCAGCGGGTTGAAAAACAAGATGAAGAGTGCCTTTGAAGGCGCGCGATTGAGCAAGGTATTTGCCCGCCGCAAGCAAGGTTGCCGTATGGCCATCGTGGCCGCAGGCATGCATGACGCCGTCAATATGACTGGCGTAGGGCAACCCGGTGGCTTCCTGTATCGGCAGCGCATCCATATCTGCGCGCAATCCAAGCGAGCGCCCCTCGCCATTTTTCAGGGTAGCGACCACGCCGGTCTTGCCCACCCCTTTACTGACCTCAAACCCCCACTCGGTCAGCCGCTGCGCAACGAGTTCACTGGTGATGAATTCCTCAAACCCAAGCTCGGGGTGAGCATGGATACTGTGACGCAGCGCGATCATCTCATCCTGCATCTCGGCAATGGCTGGTAGTACGTGGCCGACATTCATGGCGCTGCTCCTCAATAAGATCCATCAGGCACCCGGATCCATGAGGCGAATCTTCGAGGCGCTGCTTGGGGCTGATCTTAGGGACCCGACGCGGTGCCGGGGAGGCTCAATTTGGTTATGATGACAACCAATTGTTGTCATCAAGGTAAGCTGATGAAACTGCATCAATTAAAAGCGCTGATTGCCTGCGCCGAAACGGGCAGCATCCGGGCCGCCGCCCGTTCGCTCGACATTTCTCAGGCTGCCGTGACCAAAGCGCTGCGCGAACTGGAGACGTCTCAACAGCTGCCGCTGTTCGTGAGAACCCCCAGCGGCCTGAGCTTCACTGAATATGGCAAGGTGTTGCTGACTCACGCCAGACTGGTGCTCAAGCAACTGGAACATGCCCAAACAGAACTCGATCACTTGCGTGGAAAAGCCAAGGGGCGACTCTGCGTCGGGATAACGCCATGGATCGCGTTGACCTTCCTGCCCGAAGTGGTCCTGGCATTTCGAGAGCGAATGCCGGAAGTCAAACTGGAACTGTTCGAGAGCCTGATGGCGGTCGCCCAGCCTCTTCTGCGCGATGGCAGCATGGATTTTGCGATTGGCCAGCTTCATCCTTCGCAAGCGACCCAAGAGTTTGCCTGCGAAACATTGCTCGATTACCAGACCTCGGTTCTGGTCCGCCAGGGCCATGCACGACAGGGGGCTCGAACCATCCTTGATCTGCTCGACCAGAACTGGACACTGAACTACGCGCCGGATGGACACGATGCGCTCATGCGCGAGCTGTTCTGGAAGCATGGCGCGCAGATCAACGAGGAACGAATCGTTCAAGCCCATTCACTGGCGATATTGCAGATGATGGTCGAGCGCGCCGACATGTGCACCTGGGGGCCATCCATTTTGAGTATCGCCCCGCCTTTTCTGGGTCGAGTGGTTCCCTTGTCCCTGATCGAGCAGTTCGAACCCAGGCAACTGAGCATCGTCACACGCCGCAATGGCGCGCTCAGCAATGCGGCGAACTGTTTTACCGATTGCCTGCTGGAGGTCATTCGGCGTCACGCCCGCTCAGCCAAAAAAGAAGATCGACAACTCTTTGAAACATTGCGTCTGCTGGTTTGAGACGACTCTGGGTTCACACATTTGCGCCGCGCTGCACAAACGCCGTTCAACCTGATCCTCGAGGCGCGCAAGTAACCGGAAGATCCACACCTTGGGCATGGCGCTGACGACACTTGGCGTCATGTCGGGGTGCAGACCGTCGGCTCATGGCCGAAGCAACCTTTGACGAGTTTCAAGTAAAAACTTGTATACAATTTCATGGACAACTCTTTGTTTTATTGAATACAGTGTCGCCAACAATAAAAACAGAGAACCCTTCACCATGAAAACGCCTCTTGTTTCACAACAACGGCCTGAGGATGAAAATCTCGGGATCGGCGCGAATATGGCTTATGGCCTTCAACATGTGCTGACCATGTATGGCGGCATCGTCGCGGTACCGCTGATCGTCGGGCAAGCGGCCGGGCTGTCCCCTGCCGACATTGGTCTGTTGATCGCCGCGTCACTGTTCGCGGGTGGTCTGGCGACATTGCTGCAAACCCTCGGCTTGCCATTTTTCGGTTGCCAGTTGCCGTTGGTGCAGGGGGTGTCCTTCTCCGGTGTCGCCACCATGGTGGCGATTGTCAGCAGCGACGGCAGCGGGGGTTTTCAGTCGATATTGGGGGCGGTCATCGCAGCGTCGTTGATCGGGTTGTTGATCACGCCGGTTTTCTCCAGGATCACCCGGTTCTTTCCGCCCCTGGTGACGGGGATTGTGATTACCACGATCGGCCTGACACTGATGCCCGTTGCGGCACGCTGGGCGATGGGTGGCAACAGCCATGCAGAGAACTTCGGCAGCATGTCGAACATCGGTCTGGCCGCGATAACCCTGGTGCTGGTGTTATTGCTAAGCAAGATTGGCAGTGCGACGATTTCGCGATTGTCGATTCTGCTGGCAATGGTCATCGGCACTGTCATTGCCGTTTTCCTGGGCATGGCTGACTTCTCGATGGTCAGCGAAGGGCCGATGCTGGGCTTCCCTACCCCCCTGCATTTCGGTGTACCGACCTTTCACGTGGCCGCAATCATTTCGATGTGCATCGTGATTATGGTGACGTTGGTCGAAACTTCCGCAGATATCCTTGCGGTCGGTGAAATCATCAATACCAAGGTCGACTCCAGGCGTCTGGGCAACGGCCTGCGCGCCGACATGCTGTCGAGCATGATCGCGCCGATCTTCGGCTCCTTCACCCAGAGTGCTTTCGCGCAGAACGTTGGCCTGGTCGCCGTCACGGGGGTCAAGAGCCGCTATGTGGTGGCCACCGGCGGGCTGTTTCTGGTGATTCTCGGGCTGCTGCCGGTGATGGGTCGGGTGATTGCCGCCGTACCGACGTCCGTGCTGGGTGGTGCCGGTATCGTGCTGTTTGGCACCGTCGCTGCCAGCGGCATCCGCACGCTGTCGAAGGTCGATTACCGCAACAACATGAACCTGATCATTGTCGCTACCTCGATTGGTTTTGGCATGATTCCCATCGCGGCACCGAACTTCTACGACCACTTCCCAAGCTGGTTCGCCACGATCTTCCACTCCGGCATCAGTTCTTCGGCAATCATGGCGATTGTCCTGAACCTGACATTCAATCACTTCACCACAGGCAACTCGGATCAACAGTCGGTGTTCGTCGCCGGCACCGAGCGTAGCCTGCACTTTCAGGATATCGCGGCGCTGCGTGAAGGCGATTATTTCAGCGGCGGCAAACTCTTCGACGCCGAAGGCAAGGAGATTGCGCTGGTGAGCGACGCAGTGGAGGCACACCCCTCTCATCAGTCGAGCGATGCGAAAGCGACGAGTCCGACCGCATAACACTCGTGTCAGCAGCGTCAACGCCAGACTGAGCGTCAGGCGCAGGACCTGTGGCGAGCAACGGGGGCAAGCCCAACGCTGCCCTCTGTAGGAGCGCAGCTTGCTCGCGATGGACGTTAACGATAACGCGTGTTTTCTGAATAAACGCGCCGCCCTTGAGTCCATCGCGAGCAAGCTGCGCTCCTACAGAGGGCGGCGTTCGCTTGACTAACCGGGATTACTCCTCGGTCGAGACGGCGCAATCGGTTCTTGCCGTCGTTTCAAAGGCCGGGTTCTTCCCGCCGATATTCTGAGTCATTACACACTCAACCAGAATCCGCTTATTATCGCCGCGGCTGTCGACGAGCGTTCGAATCGGCACGCGCAGGATATGGGAATGACACAAAGGCAGTGTGCTGACGCCTCCCGGATCTTTTTATGAAAACCAGAACACCGGCAGGTAGCCAATGCTCACAGAAGGACTTTCCCATCTCATCGACTACGGTGTTTATCTGCTGCCTGGCCTGAGCCTGTGTTCCCTTTGGTTCTGGCTGACGCCCAAAACGCAGCCTGGCTTGCGCATCATGATCCTGCTGCTCACGTTTGTGCTGATGCGCGATGTGATGACCCCGCTGGGTTTATGGTCCCTGAGCGACGACGTGCAGATCGGCTTTACTTCGAATCCGTTTGTCGTGGCCTCGTTAGGCATTCTGTCAGTGGCGATCATCGCCGCGCTGGCATGGATCGCCCCGCAGCTGTGGAAACTCGTCGTCTGGACAAAGGGCAATCCGGCCGTCGGGCTAGCGCTAGGTGTCGCTGCCGGATGTGCAATCGGCATTCCGCTGCGGCTCTATCAGGGCATCGATGCTGGTGAAACAGTCAGCTACTGGTCCTGGCTGGCAGCAATGGTGGTACTTGCCTATGGAGGAAATGCACTGGAAGAGTTGCTGTTTCGCGGGTTCCTGCAAGGTCATCTTGAACACCACACAACCGCGCTTCGCGCCGCCCTGATCAGCGCTGTCGCCTTTGCCGCCTGCCATTCGTTCCTGGCGTTGACCGTCACCCGGATCGGATGGCCAATCCTGGCGTTCACACTGTTCGAAGGACTGGCTTGCGCCTTGGTCCGCATGCGCTACGGCGTGATCGCTGCCACGGCCGCACACGGCACCGCGATAGTGCTCATCGCCGTGCCCATGTAAACCTACGCACAACATGTGCCCGGCTCAGAACAAGCCGAGCTGGCCGCCGATCAATGTGCTGAAGTCGTCGTGCACGAACGGCAGGATGGCGTCCGCAACCGGTTGTAGCTGGCGCGTGACGTAGTGGTCGTAGTCGATTGGCGCATGCCGGGTTTCCAGCGGCTCGGGACCTGCGGTGGTGATGACATAGCTGATCCAGCCACCGTTCTGGTACTGACGCGGCCGGCCCTGGCTATCGTTGTATTCATCGGCGATACGCGCCGCGCGCACATGCGGCGGCACGTTGCGTTGGTAGTCATCCAGTGTCCGGCGCAGGCGTTTGCGGTAGATCAGTAGATTGTCGAGCTCACCGGCCAATGTGCGGCGCACATAGTCGCGCACGTAATCCTGATGCGGTTGCCGATTGAAGATACGCAGGTAGAGTTCCTGCTGGAACTGTTGGGCCAGTGGCGACCAGTCGCTGCGCACCGTTTCCAGCCCCTTGTAGACCATCTCGCGACTACCGTCGGCGCGCGTGACCAGCCCGGCGTAGCGCTTCTTGCTGCCCTCCTCGGCACCGCGAATAGTCGGCATCAAAAAACGGCTGAAATGCGTCTCGAACTGCAACTCAAGCGCGCTTTCCAGGCCGAACGCTTTGAGCAGATGGTCGCGCCACCACTGGTTGACGTGCTGCACCAGCGCCCGTCCGATACGCGTCGCATCGTCCTCTGAATGCGTGCGCCCGAGCCAGACGAAAGTGGAGTCGGTGTCACCGTAAATCACCGCATAACCTTCTGCTTCGATCAGCTCGCGGGTCTTGCGCATGATCTCGTGGCCGCGCAGGGTGATCGAGGATGCCAGGCGTGGATCGAAGAAGCGGCAGCCGCTGGAACCCAGCACGCCATAGAACGCGTTCATGATGATCTTCAGCGCCTGTGAGAGCGGCCCGTTGTGCTCACGCTTGGCCACTTCGCGACCTTGCGAGACACGTTCGACGATGGCGGGCAGACAATGCCGGGTCCGCGAGAAGCGCGCACCGCGAAAACCCGGTACTGATTCACTGTCCTCGGGATGTCGCATGCCCTCCACCAAACCCACCGGATCGATCAGGAACGTGCGGATGATCGAGGGGTACAGGCTCTTGTAGTCGAGCACCAGCACGGACTCGTAAAGCCCGGGCCGCGAGTCCATCACGAAGCCCCCCGGGCTTGCCTCTGGCGGCCGTTCCCCGAGGTTCGGCGCGACAAAACCCTGGCGATGCATCTGCGGTATGTAGAGGTGCGAAAAGGCCGCGACCGAGCCACCGCTGCGGTCGGCGGGCTGACCTGTCACCGTGGCGCGTTCGAGCAGGAACGTCAGCAGCTCGGTCTTCGCGAAGATCCGCGTCACCAGTTCGCAGTCCTTGAGGTTGTAACGCGCCAGCGCGGGTTTGTCCTCGGCGAACATGCGGTCGATTTCGTCCATGCGCTGGTACGGGTTATCGATGGACTTGCCTTCGCCGAGCAATGTCTGCGCGACGTTTTCGAGACTGAATGAGGGGAAACTCCAGGTTGCCGAGCGCAGCGCCTCGATGCCGTCGATGATCAGACGTCCGGCAGCGGTGGCGAAAAAGTGATTCTTGCTCGTGCCGTGCTCGCGCCACTGCATCTCCTCGCCACCGCGCCCGAGGCGCAACGGTACGGCCAGGCGTCGAGCATGCTCGTGCAACACCCGCAGGTCGAACTGCACGAGGTTCCAGCCAATGATGGCGTCGGGGTCATGGAGGGCGAACCACTCGTTCAGTTTTTTGAGCAGCAGCGTCCGGGAATCACAATACTCGAGCTGAAAATCGAGCGTGCTGCCGTCGCCGTTTGCGGGCCCAAGCATGTACACCTGACGCTCGCCACAGCCTTCAAGCGCAATGGAGTACAACTCGCCCTGGGCGGTGGTTTCGATATCCAGAGAGACCAGCTTGAGTGGCGGGCGATAGTCCGGCGCGGGCTTCATCTGCGCCTCGAGCAGCATACCGCTGCCATCCGGCCTGCCGTCGAACCATACCGGCGCGGTAATGAAGCGTTCCATCAGGTAGCGTTCCGGCGGGCGGATATCGGCTTCGAAGACGTCGACACCGGCGGTGCGCAGCAGCTTGTCGAGGTGCATTAACTGACGGTGCTGCTGGCAATACAGACCGAGCACGGGACGACTCTGGAAGTCGCACAGACCCAACGGACGAAGTTCGACATCGCGTTCGCCGCGCAGCAGCAACTCGGCCTGCTCGCGTTGCTGCGCAGGAATGAAGGCCACCGAGGGCTGGTAAGGCAGACGGATATACCGGGGACCGTCGTCGGTCGCCAGCCAAAACTCGACTTGCGTACCCGCGGGCGTATCGCGCCAATGCCGGGTCAGGACAAAACCCTGCTGTAAATCCACCACTGCAACCTCAAGAACCTGCCTTTCACTGCGCGATTCTACGCGCCATCGCCTTGAATGGCGCGCACCCAAAACGTGCTCGGCATCGTCCGAAAACCCTGATACGGCGATGCACTGACTGTTTGCCGAAGAATTGGGCGATGACATTCGCCAAAAAAATGAGTGCGGTGCAGTGCCCGGGTCTATGCCAAAGGTGTCGTCGGTGTGGATTTGAAAACGAGTCGTGCCCATTGCTTGCAATACCGGCACGACTCCAACGGCCCAATATCCCTTGTCAGTCTTCCAGCGGTTTGGGTGGCATCTCCGGCCTGGTTTCGCCTCCTTTGCCTTTTTTGCCTTTTTTGCCTGCTTTGCCCGCAGGGCCCGGCGTGGCCTCGGGCTCTGGTGGAGGTGGCGCTACAGTCTCTTTTTCCTGTTGGGGGAGCTGGTCGATGGTGCTGAAGATTTCCTTGGCTTCGATGGGGCCGGAGTGTTCGAGTTTCTTCTCGCCGTCCTTGCCCACCAGGATGACTTTGGCCTGGCCGCCGGCACCCAGTTTGAGTTCGCGAATCAGCGCCATGGTGGTCTGCGCGTCCAGGTCTTTGCCGTTGCGCTGGCCAATGGTATTGACCACGGTGTAGAGCACCATGTTGCGTTCGGCGAACGCTGCGTGGTTGGCCGGCTCCTCCAGGGCCTTCTTCAGATTGACCAGCGTCGGATCCATGGCGCTGGGAGCGATGATGATCAGCGGGCGTAGTTTTCCCTGATCCTGAGCCAGAGGGGCATCGCTGTCGGCGGCCAACAAGGGGTTGATCACAGCAAGCAAGGTGACGAGGGTCAGTGACCGAATGAGCATGTGTACCACCTTTTCATGTCCATGCATCGTTCATTGAAAGTTTCATCCGTGAGAGTTCAAGCTCAGGGCCGCATCCGTTGTGTTGCTCTGAAGCTTAGGTCAGAGTGCTCATCGCGCAACCATTCGTCATCACTGAAGTTCTTTTACCTGGAGGCTCTGTGAAATGCCCTTCGAGGCGAAGGATGCCGGGTACCGGGTAGCCTTCACCGAGCCGAAGTTCGGTAGTGCTATAATTAAAAGTCTTGGGGGCACACGGGGGATTCGATTCGCAGGTGCTGCCATGCGAAACCTCAACAAGATGCTGCTGATCCTCGTCTGCTGCACGATAGTCCCCGCTAGCGTCCAATCCCGTGCCGGCAACCTGATGCTGGGTGGCGATTTCGCTGTCGACTATGGGCAAGGCCAGCGTTACGCCAATCCCGAGCCGGAGGAGTTTCACTCGACACCCCCCCAGCCTTATCTATCGACTTCACCCCAGAGTTTTGTGTTGATCACCGATCGGCATGACTTCCACAACTCCAGGTGGCCCACGGTCGTTGACGCCAAACCCCGCGTATTCATCCGCTCCTACAATCCGGTCGTGGGGGTGTACGTTGATACCGAGGTTATCGATCCGACGTGCATCCTGAACCCGCCGTAGTCGCGAGGCGCAGCCTGACCACCAGGTGATCGGCGCCGTATACAGATGGGTTTCGCTGGTGCTCCAGGCGAACAATAATGATCTCGACAGCAGGTAGAAAATCATCAGAAATAGGGCCATCATTCAGCCCGCAGTCACCACACACGACCGCCTCATATAGCGGTTCAGTTCAGGAACATTTGTCCACTACCTGGTTTTTCCGAGCCTCGCTTGGTGTTTTCGAGGGTAGTGGATAAGCCTTATTCTCTAGGAATAAAATTTTGACAAACGTCTGCTCCAGCGGCCTTGATATTGGCTTTGCTTCTCTGGATTACATGCAAATTGGCATCCTGGGCATCATTCAAGGCATCACCGAGTTACTACCCATTTCATCCACTGCGCACATGCGAATCGTACCGGCCCTTCTCGGCTGGCGCGATCCCGGCTCGGCGTTTTCCGCCGCCATGCAGTTGGCCGCATTGGCCGCGGTAGTCAGCTATTTCTGGCGTGACGTACGGGAAGTCGTCACTGGAAGCATCGGCGCCGTGCGACAACGTGACTTCAACAACCAGTCGTTCAAGCTGGCCGTTGCCATTGTGCTTGCGACCATCCCGATCGGCATCGCAGGCCTGGCCTTGTCCTCGATACTCAATGCGTGCGACTCACCATTAAGAGGCCTGATGGTGATTGGTATCTCATGCGTGGTGATGGCCGTTCTGCTGGCTGCGGCCGAACTCAGTTGCCGCCATCGCCGCACAGTGGGCGAGATGCGCCTGCGCGATGCGTTGATCGTCGGCATTGCCCAGGTTGGTGCGCTGATACCCGGTGTTTCCCGCTCCGGCTCAACCCTCACCGCAGCGCTCTTTCTTAACTTCAAACGCGAAGAAGCCGCGCGCTTCTCATTCCTGCTCGGGCTGCCCGCTATCGCGTTGGCCGGCCTGAAAGAGCTGTGGGTGCTGTTTCATGCACACATCCCGGCCGAAGCATGGTCGCACCTGATTTTCGGGCTGGTGATCGCCAGTGTGTCGGCATTTTGCGCCATCTGGGGCCTGATGAAGTTCCTGGAAAGGTTTTCCACCTGGCCCTTCGTTATCTACCGGGCGGCACTGGGTATTTTCCTGATTGTCGCGGTCAGTACCGGGCTTTTGAGCTAAACAACGTTCAAACGCTAATAGAGCCCGGCCCAGTGCCTAATGCCGTTCAGTTAAGCGAATGTGGTCCACTGTAGGAGCGAGCTTGCTCCTACAACTTCCTTAACTGAACAACATTACGGCCCAGTGCCGGGCTTTTGGCTTATTAGGAGCGCAGCAGGCCAATCGCCCGCCGATACTTTTCAATTCGCTCCAGGTCTTCCCAGGACGGCTGGGCAATTCGGGACAAGTCGCTGTTCTCTTCAAGGTCAGCCAGTTTGACCACCCGGCCTATCGGGTTCTGCGCCGCTCGTTCGACGAACAGCTCGTAGGACTCTCCAGGCACCCTGGTGACAGACTCAATGGCCGCCAGTACCGTTTCGCTGAAACCTTCTTTACGCAGATCATCGAGGCTGATGCCGGAGTCCTCGACCACGTCATGCAGAACCGCCACGATCCGTTCTTCCAGGGTGCTGACCTTCAGCATCACTTTCAGCGGGTGCAGTATGTACGGCGAACCGCCCTTGTCGACCTGCCCTTCGTGAGCGGCAGCAGCGATGGCGATGGCACGTTCCAGTGTTTGAGTCATCTCGGTTGTCCTTGGCTTGCAGGCCGTAGTGGTTGCTCACGTTGATGTTGAGCTTGAGCCAACCCGCGACGGACTTCCACTGAACGATAGAAGGTTGCGACCACTTGATCCTGACGTCTGCAAAACCCGTAGGAATCCCCCCATTATGGCGAGGGAGCAAGCCCTCATGCCGGTCAGTTAAGGAAATGAGGTCTCTGTAGGAGCGAGCTTGCTCGCGATGGACGTTAACGATAACGAGTGTTTTCTGAATAAACGCGTTGCCCTTGAGTCCATCGTCGGAACGCCGCCCGGAGCAAGCTCGCTCCTACAAAGGCTGCATTCACTTAACTGACCGGCATGAGGGCTTGCCCCCCCCGCCACAATGACCACGCAACCGTCCTACACCCCGGTTGCAGTCGCCAAAGTCGCCGCTTATAGTTCGCCCCGTCGCTGACACTGGTCGGCGACAGGGTTTCGCAGCCCTACAGAATAGAATCATCCTGCACCGTCATAAGACACCCAGGCGAGCTACGCCTGCGTTTCACTTTATGGCGGCTGTGCGTGGGAGACCTTCGGGTCTGCCGGGTTTGATTCTTCCTGGTCTGCGAACCCGCGCACAGTTGCCACCCATTTTGTTTCGCAGCAAAAAGGTGGCAGTTCTTTCCCATAAAAAAGAATCTATCCTTATGACAATGAATCACCCGCCCCACCGCTTCACCCCCTGCTCCCATTTCGCCACCGACCACCCCATCCTGCACATCGACAGCGACGCCCCGCTACGCGACCTTCACGCCTGCGTCAGCGAACGCCTCAGCGCCGTCCTCAAATACCTGAACCTGATGGCCTGCACCAACCTGCCCGACTACGCCGAGACCGACATCAACACTGTCACCAACATCGCGCGGGTCATGGTTCAGGATGTGGCTGATGTGTTTGGGGTGATTGAACAGCGTGGTTTCGATACGCCCAAGGGTCAGTGACCGCATTTCAGTCGAAAAAACCCGCATTGTCGCGGGTTTTTTATTGCCTGTTCCTCCTCCGTTTTTTCGACACCCAAAAGATCTCCGCTTAAAAATCCGTGGCGGGCTCAACCGGTCAGCGCAACGTACACGTTTTTCTATCACGCTAAAAAAAATGGCTGATGCGAATTTGGCATGGGCCTATGCGTGACTCTCATCAGATGATTGGGCGGCTCATTTTTAAAGAAGAAGCAACGTCGTACGTCACTCTTATTGAAGCTTTGGGAGGCCTCGCGATGCGGCTTCAAGCGTCTTCCAAAGGTCTCGCATCGTGGGGTTTTGATTGGCGATAGAACAATACGAGCGTATCTCCAGTCGAGTCCTCCACTCATCAGCGCCTGCCATCACCAATTGCCCTCGCGCCAGCTCATCAGTCACGGCGCTCAGAGGCAACCAGGCAACGCCATATCCCTCTATAGCCATCCTCATCAGCAGCATCGCCATATCCGCCTCATAGCAACGATCAAGAACGCAAGTGGTAGACGCATTCTTGATGACGATATCGGCCACGCGCCCCAGGAAAGTCGTCGCCGTATAAGCGAGGTACGGCACCGGCTTACCTGCCGCCCCCGGTAACCGATGCATCGGTTTGCCGTTTTTGTCAGGTGCGCAAAGTGGAACAAACGAATCATGCCCCAGGATCAAACTGCCGAACTTCTCTGGGTCGAGCTGGATCGGAGCGAGGGGATGATGGTAAACGATCATCAAGTCGCAGCTGCCTTCCTCTAGCGCTATGACCGCATCGTGGATATTCGCGGCCACAACGCGAGCATTGAAGTGCTCATTCTGCTTTTGAAATTGGGTAAGCCATTTAGGCAGAAATGTCATGGAAAGACTGTGCCCGGCGGTAACCTGAATGGAGCGGCCAGGCATTCTTTCTCCCTCACGAAGGGCCAATCGCAATTGAAGCAAGGCAGCCAGCGCCTCGCGACCCTCTTCGCAAAAACTACGACCCGCTTGAGTCAGCTGAACAGGATAAGTGCCGCGATCGACCAGTTCGGCCCCCACCCATTCTTCAAGTGAGCGAATGCGGCGAGACAGCGCGGACTGAGTGACGCAGCGTACTTCTGCGGCTCGAGAAAAGTTCTTCCATTCGGCAATCGCCAGAAGATCGTCCAACCATTTGGTTTGCATGCTGGCTCCTCATTCAGCCTCTGACGAAGAGTTTACTGCGGTGCAGTGGCGCCATTGAGGGTATTTCAAAAACTATTCCAAAAACGCATCACCCTATGGTGATTACTCATCATCCTGCGCAAACAGCGTCCTTAGAATCGGTGCCGTAGCCCCGCTGCCGTAGAGCATTGGGTCATTCCTGTCTTGTCTCCTGCCAAGTAGAAAAGCAACAACACCACTTGAGGAAAGCACCGTGAAAAAAAATAACTTACCCCGCCAGATCGCTCTCGGCATCGCCATGGGCATCTTTGCAGGTTGGGCTTGCCATCATTTTTCAGCTGATGAAAAAGCTGCAAAAGAGATCGCATCCTACTTCTCAATGGTGACAGACATTTTCCTGCGTCTGATCAAGATGATCATCGCTCCTTTGGTTTTCGCCACCCTCGTCGCAGGCATTGCCAGCCTGGGAAATTCCAGGTCGGTAGGACGGATCGGCACAAGAGCCATGGCCTGGTTCGTCTGCGCTTCACTGATTTCGTTGTTTATTGGCATGATGCTAGTGAATCTTTTCCAGCCAGGCGCAGGTCTGGATCTGCAAGTGACTCAGGCCGCAGCGGCGCCTATAGCCGTAAACACGGGTGACTTCAGCCTCAAGGTGTTTATCAGCCATGTGTTCCCTCGCAGCATTGCTGAAGCCATGGCAAACAACGAGATCCTGCAAATTGTAGTGTTCTCGCTGTTCTTCGGATTCGCGTTGGCAGGCGTCAAGCGCGCCGGCTACACCAGGATCACCGACAGTATTGAAGAGTTGGCGAAGGTGATGTTCAAGATCACCGACTATGTCATGGCGCTTGCACCTATCGGCGTCTTCGCTGCAATCGCTGCCGCTATCACCACCCAGGGTCTGGGCCTGTTAGTCGACTTCGGCAAACTGATTGCCCAGTTCTACCTGGGTATTCTGATCCTGTGGGCGGTCTTGTTTGCTGCCGGGTACCTGTTCCTGGGTCGTTCAGTCTTCACCCTTGGCAAGCTCATTCGTGAGCCTGTTCTGTTGGCGTTCTCGACTGCCAGCAGTGAGGCCGCGTATCCAAAAACCATGGAGGCCCTGGAGAAATTTGGCGCACCGAAGCGCATATCCAGCTTCGTACTTCCATTGGGGTACTCATTCAACCTCGACGGTTCGATGATGTATCAAGCGTTCGCGATCATGTTCATTGCTCAGGCTTACAATGTTGACTTGAGCTTCACACAGCAGCTTCTGATCTTGCTGACGCTGATGATCACCAGCAAGGGAATGGCAGGTGTAGCCCGAGCTTCGGTGGTTGTCGTAGCAGCGACGCTACCCATGTTCAATCTGCCAGAAGCGGGGATTTTGCTGATCCTTGGCATTGATCAGTTCCTGGATATGGCCAGGACCGCCACCAACGTCGTTGGCAATAGCATCGCAACGGCTGTAGTCGCCAAATCAGAGCCTCATGAGGAGCCGGACGACGCACCTGAAACCGAGGCCTCCACACTTGCGAATCGAACTGTAGCCAACGCCTGAGAGCTATTACGATGAAAGTTAAATCGAAGCCGTCTCGTGGGTCATCGTTTGTACGCAAGCTAGGCATTGTGGGTGGGCTTGGCTCGCTGGCCGGCGGCGATCTTTTCTACAAGTTGGTGAAGTCCAGGACTGTACTGGAGGATCAAGGCCGCTATCACTTTCTGTTTGAGCAACACCCCTTCAAGGATGTCTTGATGCCCTTGGACCAGGGCGCAAGCATGACCTCCAGAAAGTTCTATGTTTTTCAGGTTTGTCAGTCATTCGAGGAAAGCGCAGTCACTGCGGTCGTACTGCCTTGTTTTGCCAGCCATACCTTCCGGGAGGAGATCCAGGAGGAGATTGGCATACCTGTTCTGGACATGATGGCAGCGTTACGCAAGCACATTGACCATGTCTGCGAACCAGGCGCTACATTGGGCATTATCGCTTCAGACTATGTTTGCCACTCCGGTTTGTTCGAGCGTTATTTCGGCACTGACTTCAAGCTGGTTTATCCAGGTGATGACGAGCAGTCAGGGTTGATGGAGGCGATGTATGGGGTCAACGGTATCAAAGATGGGTACCTTGACGGAGTACCGCTGGAGTGTGTGTATCAGGCTTGCCTTTCGCTTCAGGAGCAAGGCGCCACGATCGTCTTGCCTGGCATGACCGAGCTCTCGCTGGTCTGTGGCGACCTGCAGCGTCGGGGTGTCACTGTACTGGATATCAACGAGATTTATGCTGGCTTCGCCACCCTGGAAAAAGGTCAATCGAGTCGACCTCCATTCAAACTCGGGATTGTCGGTGGGGTGGGGCCTGCCGCAACGGTCGACTTCATGGGTAAGGTCGTTGCGCATACCCCGGCCGGCCGCGATCAGGAACACATCAAAATGGTGGTCGAACAAAACCCCCAGATTCCTGATCGCACAGCCAACCTGCTGTATGACGAGACGGATCCGACGATGGCGATGTATGCAACCTGCAAACGGCTTGAAAGCGCTGGAGCCAATGCTATTGCGATTCCATGCAATACCGCTCACGCGTTCGTTGAGCGTATCCAGGCACACTTGCGTGTACCCATTGTGAACATGCTTACCGAGACGGTAGAGGCTATCGTTCAACAGTACGGTGCGGGCAAAACAGTTGGGCTGCTGGCGACGTCGGGCACCATAAAAAGTCTGGTCTACCACGAGGCAGCCCGGCGAGCCGGGCTGCAAATAATCGCACCGGGTGTGGATTACCAAGCGTTGGTCATGGATGCCATTTATGGGGAGCGTGGTATCAAGGCTGGATTCACCGAGGGCATTTGTAAGGACCAGCTCCTCACCGCCGCAGAGCACCTGTGTGAACTGGGCGCCGATGTGCTGATCCTGGGATGTACAGAGTTGCCTCTGGTTCTGGAGCACAGCGATGCTTTCATGATCAAAGGCCAAACAGTGGCGTTGATCGACCCGACAACCATTCTGGCAATGAAGTGCATTCAGCTTGCCCGTGAAACCCGGTAAATTCTCACCGACTCCAGGTAGATAACAGCAAGCTCAGGGGACCACTTGTCTACCCCCTGCCGGCACAGCGAGCATTTTTCCAGGCGATGTCGGTACCCCACTCGAACGGCACCAGAAATGTCCGGCTGGCGATAGCATTTTTCCATCCTGCCGCTCTTCCCCTTGAATAAAATCGGTCTAAAAAGCCCGGCCAGCGCTTCAGACTTTTTGCTATTCTGAAGATGTAGGTGAAGACGCAGACTGATGCGCAACAAGAGGATAGCAAGGAAACGTGGGGCGCGTTCCCAAGGGTACACGGTTAGAAAGATCTCCGTGATGAGATCCAGCCCTTATGCCGTGTGAAGCAGAAGAGCACAAAACTGTTCTGTGAGACGCCTGATAAACCTTGTAAGCCGGAGACCAGCACCGGCCACCTACTTGATTTTCAAAGCCCGCCCTGTGCGGGCTTTTTCGTATCCGCAGGCACAAGACTAATCCCCTCCTGTTTCACTGGCTCGTTGCGGGTAGTTTGGGGTATCGCCGGGTCTTAACTCCTCGGTCTGCGAACCCGCGCACAGCTGCCACCCAAAACGGTGCATGCGTTTTCACACAGCTTGGGTCGTTAGCAGCCTTTCGAGACCGGTAGCTGTCGGCTGGAAGGCGATTAATGAGCTATACCCGCTACCGTTCTTCAACGCAGGAGGTTGGTAATGAAGCTCAGAAACTCACTTGCAGCGCTAATGGTCACCGCAAGCCTCTTCGGCTGCACCACTTCATCAGACCATGGAGTGAGCGTTCCTTTGGTAGCCACCCACCGCAACCTCGGTCAGATCGGCAATGCAACTTTGACAAGCTGGGACAAACAAACCGGATTCAGTTTCTTCATCAGTGGTGTTCCAAGCGGAGCCTCGCTGCCCTTGCGCCTCTACACTTTCATCAATAAAGGCAGCTGCCAGCAACCCGGGCCAGTCGCCTACGCAATGAATGATCAGGTCAACACCAAACGCCAAGCTATACGCGGCTGGAGTTTTTCAAGAGGCGCACCTGTCGCAATGCCAGTCCTGCTTTCCGGTGAGTACTCCATTGTTGTGCGAACTGCACCAACAGATGGCAACGTAGATATTTTTTGCGGGGATATCAGGCAAGGAGGCTCGGTGAAATAACCACAGCCATTTTGACCCGCCCGCACAGGTTTGCGGTGGCCAACTACTCAATGCAGATCAAACCGGACGCCGCGCAGGGCATCCGAACCGGCAGGTATCGGCCAGAAGCAAACGTTGGCAAACGTGCCATTCCACATGCGGAGCTATCAAGGACTTCGCATTTGTTAAGTTCAGCTAGTTACCGCCATATACCTCACCCCGGTGCTGAAGGGCGACGAAAGCGGCTGCTGTTATCTGTTGATCTGTCCAGTTCCTGGTTAACCATATGGTCAGAGACGCGCCGGATAGGTGCCACCACAGCATTCGTTGACTTGTGTTCTGTTTGATCAGGTGATCAGAAGCCACCCACCAGGCGACCCGCATATTCCTATCGGTTTTCCCTTTCAAAATGAAAAGGTCGTACAGATACGAATACGGACTTAACGGCACTATTACCGGCTCGCCTGAGACTTTGGCGAGGCTCCATACCCACTCACGCTGCGGGGCGGATATAGCCTGAGATGGGGGCAAAGGGTACTGCGAAATTCTATACAGACCGACCCAATAGGCACCCCAAGGCAGGATGAGCGCGAGTCCGAGAATTCCGATGAGCAAAAAGCCGACACGACGCATCATGAGGGAAAAGTCCTTTTGCCAGAAAGTAACCATCGTACATCGGTAATGTCTGCTTATGGCCCTTATCTGCCCTCTGCGAAGGGCAGCTAAGGGTCGACTGCGGCCCTTGGTGACAGGCAGAAATCGGCCAAAAGCTGCCTGCTGGAACCGGCTGAAATCGACCCGAAGCAGTCTTCGCTAACGATTGAACTCACAGGCCTGAACAGCCGTTCGGGCAGGTCCGGCGGCATGATGGGTCAGCCCGAAAATAAGTACTTGCCTTTGATTTTCCTGGGGGTGACGAAGACGAAGTCTGGAAAGATTTTTCCTCGGACGTACCAAACAAAAGCCAGGATAGCGATACTTATAGCTAATGCGATAGCGGTTGTTGCCGGACTCGATGTAAACCCCGCAAGCGATCTTGGGAATTGGGGAAGCGCAAGGAGTATGTACGCGTTGTAGGCGCCGACGCGATGGTTGTAGAAGCCCCATACCAAAAACAAGGGAATCAAGGTCATTGAAACACCCATAACCCATTTGGCCGTTGGTCCCATCCTGGCGCCGATATCCAATCCCAGAATGAATGCAATCAAAGCCTGAGCGAGCATTATCGTGATGAGAATGTTGACCTTGCGATCGTGCTCGTCACAACGAATTGGATCTGCATACGAGGCTATAAAGTAAGCAAGTTGACTGTCTTTTACACCCCGCCCGGAGAGTTGTGAAAACACTTCCGACTTTGCAGTGCCGGCGGCGAGTAGCTCGCGAACTTTTTCCTGAACTTCTTTCTTGCTCAAAGTTGAATGTGAAATGCTTTCTCTTTGCGTCAACTTGACAGATTTCTTAGCAGGAAACACCAGGACAGCTACGGCCCCGATAAAGGTTAGCGCGCCCAAGAAAACGCCGATGTAAAACCCCCCACCTAGTGAGTAAGTACCTGGCTTCACTCTACCCTGCTTTGCAGGGTCGACAAGAATTTCGATCACTTTTCCTTCCCTGAATGTTGCAACTGATCTTTCGACCGACTCCAGGCTGGTCCTGCAGGGCCGCAGCGATATTTCGAGCGGATAAGTGTATTGCTGTCCGTTCAACTCAAAGGTCACGTTAACCAGAGGGCAATAGGTCATACCCTTACTGCGCATCTCCTCAGAAATGGAGACAGTGGCGACAGTGGCATTCAACTTCTGCCAAGTCTTCGTCTCGTCCACCTCCTTGTACGAGGAAAGAGACACGAGAAGGCAGAGCAAGGCAAAGAAAAATAAAACAACGAACAGGGCCGTCCTTAGCAAGAAGGTCTTCATAAGGCTCCTTGGCCAACGTGAAATGGAGGTCAGTTGGGAAATGACACCTTGGCGGCAAGTCCCCCTGCGCGCGGTGGCATGATGCACTGAGGTTAGTCCGTAGATACTCAAATGCAATGCAACTTCCCGCGCTTCCGCTCCTGGCCGGTTTCTGCCGGTTCCCACCGGCAGCTTTGGGTTGTGGATTCAACCGGTCGATGCAACACAACTAAATTCTGTGTACGCAGAAGGAGTGTTGCATCGACCGGTTGAATCCACAGCCGACTGCGGCCATTGGTGACAGGCAGAAATCGGCCAGAAGCTGTCGTTGGAATAGCACCGCAGTTCTGTGGGAGCGGACTCTCGCTTTTCCTCACCGCCGCCAATGCGCCCTATGACTTTCGCTGGAGACGGTTAAGCCCCGAACCTTTCGAAGTGGTCATGGTGCTGCAGGGCCTGTCACTATTCGACGAGGCACTGCAGGACGTCTTCGGGGGCAAACGCCGCACACGCCACGCTTCGGGATGTGTCCGGCTTCGAGGATCCGCAGCTGGTCGAATTGCTGCAATGCCTGCGCGAAGAAGCCGAACGGCCCGTGGCCAGCCGCCTGTTCGTTCAAGGCGTTGGGGCGCTTATTGCGCGAAACACAACTGAGCGTGGTCACTGTCGCCAATGAAGTCGACTACTCCAACCCCAGTCACTTCGCCCATGTATTTCGCAAGCACACCGGTCTTTCCCCAAGCGACTACCGGCGCCAGCGTTAGGGCTCTGCTGGCCGCAGATAGGGCTCGATAAAGCCGCAGCCAAGGATCTCGTTCAGGCGTTGCGCATCGTTCATTCGGCGAAAAAGTCCAATAGTCTTCCACGGCGCGTGACCATCGACATTGGGCGCTCCCAATCCGGCCAACAGGTCGGCGATCAGTATTGATCGGGTCTCGAAGGAGATGCGTGTCAGCCCGGTGCTATTGCCGACGCCGGCATGGGCATGAGCCCCGGAAAAGGCGATCAGGCTCCCCGGAGCGATATCGACGGCAATCCCCTCCTGCGGGTCGATCGCTTCCAGCAGATGCGGAATGGCTTCGTCGGCATCCACGGCATTGCGGCCGTCTCGATGGGATCGCTGCAAAATGGCGCGCATATCGAAATCTGCGCTCGAATTACCCAGCGGTCGTTGCCAGAGGCCTGGATACAAGGCGACGGTACGCCCTGCCGCGATGGGATAGATGGGCGCCCACCAGTTGGTTTGTGCATAGATATTCGACCCCCAGGTATCGCGGTGAAACGCGATGGTGGCCGTCGTGCGGGCACGCGGCGTCGACTGCCCTGGCTCGCAATGCGGCTGAAAACGCAAATGCAGGCGATCGCACGCCAGGGTATCGGGGGCGATGCCAAGGCTTTGCACGACGTCCTGCCAGCGCTGCTGGACCTCAGCCGAGCCTGCGAAGTCGTTCTGAATTTTCGCAAAGCGCTCAGTCTGCTCAGGGTGGCTCAAATGGCGATGGATCTGTTGCGGCGACCAGGGATGCAGCGCGTCTTCGAGGAGCGCACGCGTATATTCCACCAGCGCCGTCATGGGCTGCAGGTCAGTGAAGCGAATGATCTCGCCAGCATAGATCCGGTCATGCAATTGGCGAGCGGTGCTCGGTATGGCAAGCGAGCTGTACATGACTGGAAGTCCCCTGAAGGTGCGCCCCTGACTTTAGATCCACGCCGATTGTGGCGAAAGTGGCAGGTGAGGCGAAAAAGTGCGGATCAGGCCCTGGGGACGTGAGCAACAGGCGACCTTCAAGCCATGAATGGGCGCTTATGGCAGTTCTTAGCAGGCAGTTAACGGCCCAGAGTGTGTAAAAACGCCTTCGCGAACACTTGCTATGAATTCTGAGGATTTCATCGCAGGGATCGCCCATGAAGCGCTTTATCCAAGGTGAACATCGAGGCCAAGGCACCTTACTTCCCGAGAGCCTCGACGACTACGTCAGCGATACCAATCCGGTGCGCGTAGTCGACGTCTTTGTCGACGAACTCGACCTGGTCAATCTGGGTTTTGACGGTGCCATTCCCGCCGATACTGGCCAGCCTGCTTACCACCCCGCGATCTTGCTGAAGATCTACATCTACCGCTATCTCAACCGCATCCAGTCGAGCCGACGTTTGGAGCGAAAAGCTCAACGTAACGTCGAGCTGATGTGGTTGACCGGGCGTTTGATGCCGGACTTCAAGACCATCGCCAACTTCCGAAAAGACAACAGCAAGGCCATCCGAGGCGTCTGTCGCCAGTTCGTCGTGCTGTGTCAGCAGTTGGGACTGTTCGGAGAACATCTGGTAGCCATCGATGGCAGCAAATTCAAAGCAGTCAACAACCGCGACCGCAATTTCACCAGCGCCAAACTGAAGCGGCGCATGGAAGAAATTGAATCGAGCATCAGCCGTTACCTGGCGGCACTCGATGCTGCCGATCGGCAAGAACCCACAGCTACCGAGCCCAGCGCCGTGCGGCTGGAAGAGAAAATCGCCAAGCTCAAGACGCAAATGAAGGAGCTTCAAGCGATCGAAATCCAGCTCAACGAATCCCCGGATAAACAGGTCTCCCTGACCGATCCAGACGCCCGTTCCATGATGACGCGGGGCACGGGAATCGTCGGCTACAACGTGCAAACAGCGGTCGATACCCAGCACCATTTGATCGTTGCGCATGAGGTGACCAACGTCGGTTCCGACCGCGATCAACTCAGCTCGATGGCCAAGCAAGCCCGCGAGGCGATGGCGTCAGATACGTTGTCGGTAGTGGCTGACCGAGGTAACTTCAAAAGCGAACAAATCCTCGCTTGTCACGATGCAGGCATCACCGCCTATGTGCCCAAGCCGATGACCTCTGGAGCCAAGGCTGACGGGCGTTTCAATAACGATGCCTTCATCTATGACGCGGCAAAAAACGAATACATTTGCCCCGCTGGAGAGGCGTTGATCTGGCACTATTCCTACGTTGAAAAAGGCCTGAAGTTGCACCGTTACTGGAGTTCGAAATGCCAAGGCTGCACGTTGAAGTCGCAATGCACACCGAGCACGGAACGACGAGTTCGACGAGTTCGACGCTGGGAGCATGACGCCGTATTGGAGGAAATGCAGCTTCGGCTGAGCAAAGCACCGGAGATGATGCGAGTCCGAAAACGGACGGTTGAGCATCTCTTCGGGACGCTCAAACAATGGATGGGTGCGACGCACTTCCTGACGCGAAAACTGGCCGGGGTGGGTGCGGAGATGAGTTTGAATGTGCTCGCCTACAACTTGAAACGGGTTATGAAAATCATCGGTGCCAACGGTTTGATGAAAGCGCTGACGGCCTGAAAAAGGCTGATTTTGGCCCATCCCAGAGGCTGTAAAAACAGCGCTGACGTGTTCCAGGTCGCGACCGATGCGACCCGCAGCATTGACCGTGCGATCGCTCAGCCAACGAAGGTCGATAATCCAAGACGATGAGGTCAGAGTGTTTTTGCACACTCTGGGCCAGAAGCAGACGTTCAATGTGACAAAGAGGGGGCAGTATCTTGCTCTCATCTGCATATAGCGCAGCAGACAACAAAAAATTCATTCCTGTGGCGTGGTCGCCCTACATCAGCCTTTAACTGATGCCCCGAAACCTGCACAATTGCCGGCTTTTTTCGCGACAGGAAGTCCGGCCGTGCAACGGATTGTAATTCTGGGCAATGCCGGTAGCGGCAAATCTACCTTCGCCCGCGCCCTCGGCATGCGCCTTGGCTTGCCCGTGGTGCACTTGTGTTGGCGCTCACGCCGAATTGAACCACGTGCTGATGCAAGACTGACCCATCTCCAAATCCGCACAAATCCAGCAAAAGGTAATAGTTATCGAGGTATCAGACTGGGTCACTGACATCTCGGCAACTAGGTCAATTCGGTGTCGGCGCCAGCACGCATTATCCGAAAGGCGACGGTGGCTGTCCGGCGTATCCGTTGATGGCGATGTTGCGGGTCCATCTACTGCAGAACTGGTTCGGCTACAGCGATCTGGCGATGGAAGAAGCACTGTACAAGACCACTATCCTGTGCCAGTTTTTGGGGCTGCATCTGGATCGGACTCCCGATGAATCCACGACCCTCAACTTCCGACGCTTGTTGGAAAAACATGAATTGGCCGGAGGGACTTTGCAGGTCATCAATGGTTATCTGGACGACCGTGGCCTGATATTGCGCCACGGTACGGTGGTCGATGCGACGATCATTCACGCGCCGAGTTCGACCAAGAATAAAGACGGCAAACGCGCCCCCGAAATGCATCAGACGAAGAAGGGGAAAACCTCAACCAAGGAGGGCATCAAAAATCGCTGACTACTTCAGACCTTCCTTAGCGGTGCGGTCGATGAATCTGAATACCCCCGCCGCGATCAGTCCCGATACCCCGGCGCCACTCGATCCAGCATTCTCAACAACGCCGCCCAGGCCAGTTGCATGGCATCCGGGTCATCGAACTCCCCCTCATCCAGCGGCCGCCCCGGATCGTTGAACTGCCGCTCGGTGTGCGCGCACACCTCGGCCGAAGGTAGTACCAGCTCACCGGCGGCTTGCGCGGCCAACTGGATGTCACAGGCTTTTTCCAGGTAGTACATGCGCATGAACGCCTGTCCTACCGTCTCACCCACCGTCAGCAATCCGTGGTTGCGCAGCATCAGTACCGGCTTGTCGCCCAGGTCCGCCACCAGCCGTTGTTGCTCGCTCAGGTCCAGCGCCACGCCTTCGTAGTCGTGGTAGGCGACGCGACCGTAGAACTCCATGGAAATCTGGTTCACCGGCAACAACCCGCATTTCAGCGCCGCCACCGCGCAACCGGATCGGGTGTGGGTGTGCAACACACATTGCGCATCTTCACGGGCGCCGTGAATGGCGCTGTGAATCACAAAACCGGCCGGATTGACCGGGTATGGCGACGGTTCCACAGCGTGGCCATTGAGGTCGATTTTCACCAGATTGGACGCGGTGATCTCGTCGAACATCAGCCCGTAAGGGTTGATCAGAAAGTGATGCTCCGGCCCCGGAATGCGCACCGAGATGTGGGTAAAAATCAGGTCGGTCATGCGAAAGTGCGCAATCAAGCGGTAGCAGGCCGCCAACTCTTCACGCAGACGTTGCTCTGTCAATGTCATACCTCGGTAACCTCTTTAACGGTGCAATCTTCCAGCCCTTGTCCCAATGCCTCCCAGCCATCGAAGCCGCGGCGAGCGATAAACACCAGGCGTGTAGAGCTGGCCTGGGTGTCATCCACCATCGGCAGAAACTGGCTGCGCGCACCGACATGTTGCAGCCAGTGCGCGGTGCTGCCCGGCGTCAGCAGCACCAAGCCTTTGACCCGGAATACATCGCTGGGCAGTGCCTTCAACCAACCACGCAAGCATTCGATGTCGAGGGCAGCATTGCTCTGCCACAACCAGCTGCTGAACATCTCGCCATGATCGCCGTCGGAAACCCGCGTCAGCGGTTTCAGCGCCCGGGGCTCAAGGTCCAGGTCGGTATCCAGCCACAGTGCATCGGGCAACTCGGCCTGTACACTTTCATGCACGCGGGTCCTGGCGCCCAATGCATCGCGCAGCGCCTGCAGCTGTGATTCGTCGACCAGATCGGTCTTGTTCAGCAACAGCAAGTCGGCAGCGGCCACTTGTGCCCGAGCCAGGCGTGCGTACTCACCATCGAGTTGCAGATGACGGGTGGCGTCGACCACGGTGATGACCATGTCCAGTTGCATCTGGCTGCGCAGTTGCGGGTAGGCCAGGGTTTGCACGATGCGCTGCGGGTCGGACACACCGCTGCACTCGATGACGATGCGCTCCAGTCGTGGCTGCAATTGCGCCAGACTGCCGAGTTGCGCCAGCAGGTCTTCCTGCACGGTGCAGCAGATGCAGCCGTTTTGCAGGCTGTATACGGCGTCGGTGACTTCGGAAACGATGGCCGCATCGATGTTCAGCTCGCCGAAATCGTTGACGATCACCGCCAGCCGACTACCTTTGGCACGGCGCACCATGCGGTTGAGTAGCGTGGTTTTACCTGCGCCGAGAAACCCCGAAACGACGGTCACGGAGATACGTGGGGAAGTCATTCTGCCTTGCCCTCCAACACCGGTGGTTCGCCCTGCCAGACGGCCTTGAGGCCGACTTTTTCCAGTGTCGAATGGCGGTCGTAAACCAATTGCCCTTCAACGAAGGTCAGCAGCACCTGGGTCTTGTGGATGTAGTTGCGCGCCGGTGCGGCGAACAAATCGCGGTCGATGACGATCAGATCCGCCGACTTGCCCACTTGCAGGCTGCCGGTGCTGTGCTCCAGGCCCATGGCCACGGCGCCGTTGCTGGTGATCACGGTCACCGCCTGTTCGAGGCTGATCGGGTCACCGAAGCAGGCCGGGTCGTCGTTCCACGGGTTCTGCCGGGTGATCATGGTTTCCAGCGCCAGCCACGGGTCGATGGATGCCACCGGCCAGTCGGTGCCCATTACCGCTGTGCCGCCCGCGGCGAGTACGCCTTTGAAGTCGTAAATGCGCTTGAGTCGCTCCTGACCGTAACCGGAACGCGCGCCGCTGGCGAACGGTGTCGGGTACCAGGCGGCCGGGGAAAACTCGGCGATGACATTCAGTTCCTTGAAGCGCGGCAGGTTGCCGGGATGCAGCAAGGTGCTGTGGGCGCACTGGTGGCGCACACCGCTGAAACCATTGCGACGACGGGCCTCGGCCACGGCGTCGAGGAACACGTCGGAGGCGCCGTCACCGGTGCAGTGGGCGATCACGCGAATGCCCTTTCGGTCCATGTCCACCACCATGTCGGTGATGTGTTCCGGGGTCAGATTGAGCTTGCCGCGCCAGCTCGATTCCTGCGGCCATGGCGTCAGCAGGTATGAAGACTTCGGCTCGACCGTACCGTCAAAATGGAACTTCACCGCGTTGGCGCTCAAGCGCGCGCTGCGGTAGTAGTGACGCTCGCCGGCCAGCAGTTCCCAGCGACGACGCACCGGGAAGATGTCGTCCTGCCAACTGATCGCTGCTTCGATGCGCACCGTCAGTTCGCCGCTGTCGTCCAGTTCCTTCAAGGCTTGCAAACGTTGTTCGCAGACGTGCACGTATTTGCTCGCCGTGACGCCGCGCGAGCTTTGGAAGTGCACGCCATCGCGATAGGCGCGGCGCAACACGCTGACCGGCGTCGGTGGCATGGCGGCGTGGATCATCGCGTAGGCGCCGTCAATCATCAGGCCAGTGGGTTCGCCGGTCACTTCGTCACGCTCGAAATAACCGTTGCGCGGGTCGGACGTGTGACGGTCGATGCCCGCCAGTTCCAGGGCCTTGGAGTTGACCATCATGGTGCCCCACATGCGGTCGAGCAGCGCCACCGGACGGTCCGGCATGACGCTGTCGAGCCACTCGCGGCCCGGGGTCAAACCGGCTTCGCGGAAGGTGTAGCGCACCCAGTACTGACCGTAGATCCAGCCGTCGCCGGGATGGCTGTCGGCGTAGGCGAGAATGCTTTCACGCAGCTGTTCCGGGGTCGGGTCTTCGATGCCGACATCGAGGTCATCGGCGTAGCGTGGTGCCAACGCAAGGTCGGGGTGAGTGTGCATGTCGTGCAGGCCCGGCATGCAGAACGCGCCTTGCAGGTCATGCACGCGAGTGTTCGGCCCCTTGTACATCTCGATCTGGCCGAGGCTGGCGACCCCGATCAACTTGCCGTCGCGGATGGCCACGGCCTCGGCCCACGGGTTGGCCGGGTCCTGGGTGTAGATACGACCGTTGGCGAGGATCAGGTCGGCGTAGGTCCCCTGCACGGAATGGGTAGAAGAAAAGTTATCGGACTCAGCCATGGTAGCCACCTTTGAGTTCAGGGAGATTGGAAGGTCCACCGGGCGTTGTGCATGTCGGCGACCTGAAAAAATTGTTGTTGTTTTACTCAGCCAGAAACGTTGTGGCGTCGACCTCGATCATCACCGGTTCATGGCGATTGCCGAGTTGCCCGAGCAGCTCGCGCAAGCCGTGCAGATGGCTCACCCGGTGATGGGCGACGTGGCAGCTCTGCGCCAGCGCAGCGAAGTCCGGCGTGAGGATGTCCACCCCCAGCAACGGCACCGCCTTGGCATTCATGTAGTCGCGGATTTCGCCGTAGCTGCTGTTGTTCCACAGCAGCAGGATCACGCCGACACCCGCCTCTTTGGCAGCGATCAGTTCGGCGCAGGAAAACTGCAAGCCACCATCGCCAACCAACGCCACCACCGGTCGCAGTGGTCGGGCCAGTTTAGCGCCAATGGCGGCGGGCAAACCGTAGCCGAGGGTTCCGTAGCCGCTGCCGGCGTTGAACCAACTGTCGGGGGTTGGCGCACGGTAGCCGAGGGCGCCCTGGTAAACCGGTTGAGTCGAATCACCGACGATCAGTGGCTGCGGCAAGTGATCACGGACCGTATCGAGCAAGGCTTGCATGCGGTTCTGCTGCGCGTTCCAGCCCGCCCGTTCGATGGCGTTGACCCGGCTCACCCGCTCGCCCGCCCAACCGGCAACAGCCTGACGTTGTGGCAGTCGCGCCAGCAGCGAACGTAAGCCCTGTCCGGCATCGCCAAGCAATCCGACCGTAGCTGTTTGCACGCCGAGCACTTGCATCGGGTCGATGTCCAGACGAATCAGCGGCGCCTTGAACGCCAGTGGACCGAGGCCGAAAAAGTCATAGTCGGTTTCCCCCAGTTCGGTGCCGATTGCCAATACCACGTCGGCCTCGGCGAACAGTTCGCGACCATGGGTCGACGACTGCACACCGTCGAGCAGCAAAGGATGTTCGGGAGCCAGCAGACCACGGGCGTTGGTGGTCAATGCCACGGGGGCCTGAAGACGTTCGGCGAGCGCGGCCAGGACTTCAGCGGCACGGCGCGCGCCGCCACCGGCGAGGATCAATGGACGCTTCGCGTTGCCGATCAGGGCCACCGCAGCATCGATGGCTTCCGGCGCCGGGGCAGGCGCTGCCGGTAACGGACGCGGGCGCAGGTCCAGACCTCCGGCAGACATTTCCAGCACATCCAGCGGAATCTCGATGTGCACCGGCCGCGGCCGCGTACAGCCAAACAAGGCAAACGCCCGCGCCAGCACTTCCGGCAATTGCGCCGGGTGCTGCAACGTATGGCTGAAGGCGCAGACCCCGGCGACCAGCGCGCGCTGATCCGGCAGTTCATGCAAGTGACCATGCCCCAGGCGCAGGTGTTCGCGACGGTTGCAGGTGGAAATCACCAGCATCGGCACCGAATCCGCATAGGCCTGGCCCATGGCGGTGATGATGTTGGTCATGCCGGGACCGCTGATGATGAAGCACACCCCGGGCTTGCCGCTGGCCCGGGCATAACCGTCAGCCATGAACCCGGCACCCTGCTCGTGGCGCGGGCTGACGTGCTTCAGGCGGCTGCCGTGCAAGCCGCGATACAACTCGACAGTGTGCACGCCGGGAATACCGAAGACAGTTTCAACGCCATAGCCTTCCAGCAACTGAACAAGCGCCTGGGCACAACGGGGCATGCAGCACCTCCTGGATAAAGGGCCACAGTGGCCCAACGACGAATGGGGCTAGTATTGTTGAATCAACCAATACAACAATCGATTTTTTTTGGCCTGACTGTTCGATTTACGTCACCATATGAGCCACTCAAAACAATAACGGGATGATTTATGCGTTTTCCTTCGATGACAGCCCTTCGCGCGCTGGATGCGGTTGCCCGCACAGGCAGCGTGTCGATCGCAGCCCGTGAACTGAACCTGACCCGCAGCGCCATCAGCCACCAGATCAGCAAGCTTGAGGAATGTGTCGGTTTCGCCCTGACCGAGCGCATTGGCCGGGGCATCGGCCTGACGTATCAGGGCGAACGCTATGCGCGGGAAGTGCACGGGATTCTGTTGAACCTGCTGGATGCCGGGCAGTTGGTCGATGACCAGAAGATTTCCGGACGGCTGTGTGTCAGTTGCGCGCCGGGGTTCGCCACCTATTGGTTGTGCCATCACATCGGCGCCTTCTTGCGGCAGTACCCGCAAGTGCAATTGCAGCTGATCTCGCCGCGGACACCGGACGACACCAACAACCCCAACACCGATCTGTTCATTGCCTACGGCATCGGCGACTGGCCGGAAATGGTCGTTGAAGAGATTGTGGCGCTGCGTTTTTTCCCGGTGTGCAGCCCGCGTCTGATCAACGCCTTGAGCGGGCTGAAAAACCCGCAGGAACTCAGTGCCTACCCGCTGCTGCACATGACCGACTACTCGGACTGGCGCGTGTGGCTGACCGCTGCCGGTGCTTCAGGGGTCAAAGCGACGAGCGGCATTCTGTTTTCCGATGCGCACTGCGCGCAGTCCGCCTGCATTGCCGGCCAGGGCATCGCCATCGGCGACAACCTGATCAGCGGCGATGCCTTGTCCAAGGGTTTGCTGGTGCGTCCGTTCGACATCAGCATCGACCTGCACCGTGGCTATTACCTGGTCGCCGACCCACAAAAAGCCGAGCGCGCGGTGGTCCAGGCCTTCAGTAGCTGGGTCAAAACGCAGCTTCAGTCATCCCATCAGACCTGGCAGGACACGCTGTAAAAGCACATCACATTCCCCCTGTGGGAGCGAGCTTGCTCGCGATGAGGCCACCACAGTCACTATTGATGTCGCCTGATAAATCGCTATCGCGAGCAAGCTCGCTCCCACAGGGTAGAAGCTCTATTTCGGGGCCTCTGGCCGAGGCGAAATACACAGCTTATTTGTTCAATAAAACTAACCAATATCGGCAAAATAATTCCATTGATGTAGCGATATTTTTAACAATAATAGGCCCAAAGCCCATTTCGGATTTGCATCCGTCCTCGTACGTCATATGGGCAATAAAAAGAGGAACTCCATAGTGTCCAGCCGTTCAGCGATTCAGCTCAGCGCTCAAGGTATCAGCCAGTATTACGGTCGTTTCGCGGCGCTGGATAACGTCGATCTCGACGTTCGCCAGGGCGAATTTCTTACCCTGCTGGGGCCGTCCGGCTCGGGCAAGACCACCATGCTGATGATCCTTGCCGGTTTCCTCAGCCCGACGTCGGGCAAATTGATGGAACAAGGCGTCGACATCATCAAGCGCTCCGCCGAGAAGCGGAACTACGGCATGGTGTTCCAGGGTTACGCGCTGTTCCCGCACATGAGCGTGGCCGACAACGTGGCCTACCCGCTACGCATCCGCAAGGTCCCCGCCGAAGAGCGCAATCGCCGGGTCAAGCATATTCTTGAAGTGGTCGGCCTCGGTGCGCACATGCACAAGAAGCCCGCCGAGATGTCCGGTGGTCAGCAGCAGCGTGTGGCGATTGCCCGGGCGCTGGTGTTCGAGCCGGAACTGCTGTTGCTCGACGAGCCATTGTCGGCCCTGGACAAGAACCTGCGCGAACAGCTGCAAACCGAGCTGCAACGCATCCACCGTCAGGTCGGTACCAGTTTCGTGTTCGTCACCCACGATCAGAACGAAGCCCTGGCGCTGTCATCGCGCATCGCGATTTTCAACCACGGCAAGCTGACTCAGGTCGACACCCCGGAAAACATCTACAACCGCCCCGAGAGTCGTTTCGTCGCCGAGTTCCTGGGCAAGATGAACCTGTTCCCGCTGGACAACCTGACCCGCAATGGCCAGACCGCCAGCGGCCGTTGCGGCACCAGCGTATTGCACGCCCAGGTCCCGAGCGCACTGAGCCAGGCGCCGATTGTGCTGGCCGTGCGCCCCGAGCACATGGAACTGCACAGCGAGTGCCCGACCCGGGACGGCTACAACGTGATGCCCGCACAACTCACCGACAAGGTCTATCAAGGCTCCAGTACCCATCTGGCGCTCAAGGTCGGCGGCGATACATTACCGATCAACCTGTCCGTACCCGGCAATCACCCGGGCGCGTCGATGACCAGCGGTGCTCCAGTGTGGCTGAGCTGGCCGGTGCAGCAAAGCTTCCTGCTACAAGCCTGACCCCCAAAAAAACTGCGTCACAAAGCTCTCTTCCAATGACAACAAAAAGGCCGGTGTCCACGCAGACACCCGCCGCCTGAGGACTTGCCCATGCGCCAGGATCACCAACAAGACTGCATCGAAGTGCTTATCGAAAAGGCCCGCGACGGTCAGATCAACCGTCGCACCTTTATCCAGGCTATGGGCCTGCTGGCCGCAGTGCCGCTGGCGCTGCGCAGCGGCATCAGCTGGTCGGCGGACAAGCCGCTGGTGGTGGTCAACTGGGGCGGTGATGCCCTCAACGCGTTCCGTTCGGCGTGGACCGACACCTTCACCAAGAACACCGGCATCCAGGTGCGCATCGACGGCGCCGGCCCGACCGAGGGCGCAATCCGCTCGCAACTGGCCAGCGGTCAACCGAGCTGGGACTTGGTCGACGTCGAGAGCTACAGCGCCATCGTGCTGGGCCGAGACAAGATACTGCAACCGCTGGACTACAACGTAATCAAGCGCGATAACGTGGCCCCGGCGCTCGCCTCCGATTTCGGTATCGCCAGCTACCAGTTCAGCTATGTCATGGCCTGGGACAGCGCAAAATTCGGCGACAACGGGCCGAAGACCTGGGCCGATTTCTGGGACGTGAAGAAATTCCCCGGCAAGCGCACGCTGTACAAATGGATGAACGGGATGCTCGAAGCGGCACTCCTGGCCGACGGCGTTCCGGCAGATCAGTTGTACCCGCTGGACGTGCCGAGGGCGATGAAGAAGATCGATGAGATCAAGCCTCACGTATTGTCGTTCTGGAGCTCGGGTGCCGAGAGCCAGCAATTGATGGTCGACGGTGAAGTGTCGGTGGGCGCGATCTGGCACACCCGCGCCAAGCTGCTCAGCGAAGACACCGACAATCGCGTGCGCTGGACCTTCGACAACGGTTTCATCAACTCCAGCAGTTGGGCAGTCCTGAACGGCAATCCGGGCGGCACGCAACCGGCCATGCAGTTCATCCAGCAAGCCTTGCAGCCTGAAGGCCAGCTCAAACTGTTTGAATTGCTGGGCAACGGGCCATCGAACAGCGCCACGGAAAAAATGATGTCGGCCAAGCAACTGGAAGCCAACTGCGCGTCCGAAGAGAACCTGAAAAAGCAGATCGCTCTCAATGCCCAGTGGTACGCCGACAACTACTCCAAAGCACTGGAAGAGTATCTGACGCGGTTGTCCAAGTGAGCCATTGACCATGACTACGACCCTGACCTCAACCCTGACCCCTCCCAAGCCCCGCTTCAGTTCGCCGGGGCTGGAGCGCAGCTTGCTGCTGTTCCCGCTGCCGGTGTTGCTGCTGGTCTTCTATGTGCTTCCGTTTGTCGGCGTGGTCGGTTGGAGCTTCTCGCTGCCCACGCCGGGCATCGAACAGTACCAGCGCATCGCCACGGACCCGGCGATCCAAGAGATGCTCTGGCGCACCTTGCGCCTGTGTATGACGGTCAGTTGCCTGGCCCTAGTGATCGGCTATCTGCTGGCGTACTGCTGGGTATTCAGCCCGCCGTTCTGGCAGCGGGTGGTGGAGATCTGCATCTTCATCCCGTTCTGGATTTCGGTGCTGGTACGGGCCTTTGGATGGTTGATCGCCCTGCGCAGCAACGGTGTGCTCAATAACGGTTTGATGGACATGGGCCTGATCGATCAGCCGCTGCAACTGAGCCGCAATGAAATCGGGGTAGTCATCGGCATGCTCCACGTGATGATCCCGTACGCGGTATTCCCGTTGCTGTCGACCATGCGCCAACTGGATCAGCGTGTGCTCATGGCCTCGCGCGGCCTCGGTGCTGGTGCCTTGCGCACCTTCTGGCAAGTGCTGCTGCCGCAGACCCTGCCGGGCATCCTGGGCGCCTTCATCATGGTCTTCGTGTTCTGCCTGGGCTTCTTCATCACCCCGGTGCTGTTGGGTGGCGGGCAAACGGTGATGATCGCCGAGTACGTGTTCCTGCAAATGTTCCAGACCAGTAACTGGGGCCTGGGGGCGGCACTGAGCGTAGTGTTGCTGGCCTTGGTCAGCGCATTGATCTGGGTGCTGTTGAAAATGACCCGCGTGAATCGACTGGTAGGCTGAGATCACTATGAACACCCATCGCACAAGCCTGAGTACCCGACTGCTGGCCGTGGTCGCCATGGCCTTCATGCTGTTCCCGCTGCTAACGGTCATCCCGGTGTCGTTCACCAGCAAACGCTTCCTGTCGATGCCCGAAGGCAACTGGTCGCTGCGTCACTATGAGGCGCTGGTCAGCAACCCTGACTGGTTCCACGCCATCAGCCAGAGCCTGGCCATCGCCTTCACCACCAGCATCATCGCAACCTTGCTGGCGGCGAGTTTTAGCCTCGGCATCTGGTACATGCGCTCCAAACTGGCCACGGCGTTGATTGGCCTGGTGTTGTTGCCGATGGCGATTCCACCGGTGATTTCCGCGCTGGTGCTGTACTTCATGGAAACCAAGCTCGGTCGCTTCGCGCCGGGCATGGGCTATGACACCCTGACCGGCGTGGTGATTGCCCATGTGATCATGGTGGTACCGTACGGCGTGGTGACCATGCTGGTTGCGTTGAGCCAGATTGACCGGCGCATCGAACTGGCCTCGCGCAACCTCGGTGCCAGCCTGATGCAGACCACGTTCATGGTGATTTTGCCAAACCTGAAACTGGGCCTGGCCTCCACTGCCCTGCTGGGCTTTGCCCTGTCTTGGGAAGAGGTGGCAGTGACGCTGTTCATCACCAGCGTCAACGTCGACACCCTGCCCAAACGCATCTGGAGCGGCCTGCGCGACAACGTCGACCCGAGCGTGGCAGCAATTTCGGTGTTACTGATCTCCCTGACGCTGCTGGTGCTGATTGGCCGCTTGGTGGTGCAGCATCTGGCGGACAAGCGAGCACAGCGACTGCAACACCCATAACCACCACGCATCAACACGGATAAAAAAGCCCGCGCTTCATCACGAAGGCGGGCTTTTTACTCATGGCGCACCACCACGTGTTGGCGATGCTGCTGACCACCAAATACGTCGATGGTTTGCCACTGTATCGGTTCGAAAAATTACTTGGTCGACACGGCGTCGATATCCCCCGTCAAACCTTGGCGCGCTGGGTGATCCACTGTGACGAAACGCGGGTACAAGTGTTGAGGGAGCCGGATCGAGACCCGACCAGCCAGCCCTGGATGTGGGTCCAAGCCAGCGGCCCGCCTGAGCGCCCAGTTGTCCTGTTTGACTACACCACCAGCCACGCGCAGGAGGTGCCCCTGCGCCTGCTTGCCGATTATCGCGGCTACCTGATGACCGACGATTACGCCGGCTATAACGCCTTGGGGGCGCGCAGCCCGGTGTCGAGCGTTTGGGCTGCTGGGCACATGCGCGACGTAAGTTCGTCGATGCGCAAAAAGTGCAGCCCAAGGGTAAGACCGGGCGAGCCGACATCGCGCTGAGTCTGATCAACAAACTGTATGACATCGAGCGCTAGTTCAAAGAAGCCAGCGATGATCAGCGTTTTGGCGCTCGACAGGAAAAAGGTCTACCGGTACTCGCAGAACAGGGGGGCTTCCTGCTCCAGCAGCTTTTGAACCGTGCGGGCCGCCAGCGTGTTGGGCGACGCAGTGAGCTGGCCAGCACCACACTGCGCATGAGTTCCGGCTTGACGATACGGGCGCCCGAGAAGCGCGGGTCGTCGACATGTTCAAACAACCCCGAAGTGATTGCGTAGCCGCCACCGGCAGCGACGATTTCCCATTGCAGCCGGATCGAGTCTGCCTCCACGGCACAATCGAATTGAATGCCGTGCGACTTGGAGAGCTTTTCAAGCCGCGCGCGTAATGGATGTGGCCGCGATGGAAGCACCAGGGGCAGCCCCTGCAGGCTGGATAACTCGACGGTTGGCTGCGTGACATCCGGATCCTGGGCGCGACCGACCAGCATGAGTTTGGGGGTGTACCAGCACCGACTCTTCCAGGTTACACATCGGCTTCGCGTAGAAGCAGCGCCATGTCTACGCGCCCTTCATTGATCAGTTCCTCAAGGTGCGCGCTGCTGCCTTCGCAGATTGAAATCTGTGTTTTGCGCAGAAGGTTCAGGACTCAGATTTGACGTAGCGGCGTGTAAAAAAGGCGCTTTCACTGCTCAATGAATGGGTAGCCGGGCCGGGTCGACTTTTTCAACACCATCGGCCGTTTTCTGCCTCATGCGATGGGCAGCTATGGGTCGATTTCGGTCAGTCGTGACAGGCAAAAAACGACCCTTTGCCGTCGGTCATGCTTCCCGGAAGCTGTCGTTCAACGCCGAGCTAACAGGCCGCAACCTATGCCGCGCAGCGGCAGTCTTCGGTTGCGGTCCGGGTTGAGGGAAGGGTTAGACCTCAGTTGGCCGCGCATGATGATTTGGACTTTGGCTTACGCCTCCGTCGCCGACGGCCAGCCGATCCGTGCCGCACTACGAAGATTGGACTGAACGACTAAGCGATGAAACGGGGCAATGAGAAAAATATAGAGACGACCTAAGCGATTGTGGCAATGAACAACGGTCGACAGAATCAAGTGACGTTTAGCTCCCAGCGACGACTGACCGGAACACAGAACAGAGAGCCTGAAGTCCAGGTGCTTGTCGTCTTCTCCAAGAACAACTTCAGTTGGACTTGTGCTGTAGATCTTAAAGATGCCGAGTCGGCCCGCTCCGCTCTCCGCATCCAGTGATGCGAGATGCTTAGCTGTCTTGAGGCCGAAACCGGCTACGAGCGCGTCTCGAACCGTCAGGAGGTTGCTGACCCAAGGCGCTTGGTGAGCGAAGATGAACCTCGCCAACAATTCGGGATTGGTTGATGCTCCGGTGGGAAGCTCGATCGAGTAAGCGTCGGCGAGATTCATCGATGCGTAGGCTTTAGCAATCGCCGACTCTGGAGGAAGCGACACAGATGTTGCGTGATGGTGTTCGGTTGACATGTATGCGGCCTATGGTACGTTTCTGAGGTCTAACGCCGAGCTGACCGGCACGCTTGCGTGACGGCGTCGAGTGACAAGTTAAATTTGGGTCTGAACTGCATAGACGACGAATTCTTCTCCACTCAAGTCGATAGTCTTTTTCCACACGTGCTTTCGATTCGGCACTTCTGAAAACTCGCCTCGATATGCTTTCTGTGACAGTTCACTTTTTAATGCCGGAGTAAGACCTGACAAGGCATTTGGCGGCAAATTTCCAGACCAACTCGAAACAAACCCTTTGAAATTGCTGTAGCTGCCCTGCGCAGCATACGTTGAGCCTTTAAAAGCGACGATGTATGTGTAGAGCGGCATATTGAAATTTAACTGTACATTTCACAGGCTTGACCTGTCCACCATGCACGGACGCTGATCGGATGACAAGCCGCTTGGGGCTTAGCGTGCGGGAGATCGGCCGATTTAACAGGAAACATAAAAATCCGAGAAAGACGGACACCTTTGGTGCCAGTCCATGTCGCGACGGTGTATGTGAAGATTGCATCATCAGCAACAAATCTGCATTTGGAAGAACTCGAACGGCAGTTATCTGAGAAATTGCTAGATGGCAGCTTCTGGCCGATTTCTGCCTGTCACCATGGACCGAGACCGCCCCGGCGGGGATACTCGCGGCGTATTAAAACACTCTATTTTGCAGGCAGAAAAATTGATGTTTTTTGGACATAAGAACGAATAACCGAACAGTTTGACTCATATCCTTGTATTGGCAAATCCTTAATTATTTTTGCATATTTCTCCATCGCGGCAGGGTCCTTGGAAATGGCCACGACTTGCGCTTGATCGGAAAGATTGCCAATTAATTCGGAGTAACACATGTTTGTGTCGAAAGACGTTATGAATACACCTGCGTAGTAGGAAATCGCGCACGGTATGAAAATACCCAATCCAATTATTATATTTTTGATTTTACGAGTCCCCATATTAAGAAAAAAGACATCAGAAGAGCTAATGCACCCACTGCCCTAAGAATATTCAAGTAACTGCTTGACCTAAACAGACTCTTTAGTGGGTGGTTTTTTGATGTGGATGCCCAGCCAACTAACTTAATTATAATGCCTTGCGTTTTCTCAGAAAAAAACAAGCACATTACTCCCAGTGAGCACAGCGCAACAATAAAGACTAACAACCCAACGCTTTTCATTCTCACCATCCTGATCCAACCTTCCCAGCCTCCCGGAAGGAATAACTGTCACTAACACCTGGTTGTGGAGTGACCAATCCAACTCCTATTGCAGGCCCACTACCTGATGACCACGACTCAGGAACGCCCTCCCCAAAACCAGCAGTAGCATTAACTGCATTTCCTGATAAGAATCTATTGAGGAGATTTCGGCATCGTCGCATGACTGGTTCATCCAATTTTCAATAGGGCTTCCCGATACAACAGTAGCAGACTGAATAGCCTATGGTTTTGTAGACAAGTCCAAGCCAAACAACAACGCGCCGCAACTGGTGGAACGCCTGTGATTTCTTTGCGAAGTCGACAGGCAGCTATTGGCCGTTTTCTGCATGTCACCACCGGCAGCTATGGGTCCAGGCTGTGTGAAAACGTTTTAGAGCAGGTTTGACAGTCAGGACTGGAACGAAAATCGCGTTCCTAAGCAAATTTCTGGCCTGCTAATCAACCAAACGCTGGCAGATTTTACGTAGCAACGCAGACTTCAAAACGGCGCATGCGTTTTCACACAGCCTAGGTCGAAAGCGGACGCTCACATCACCTGTGCTAACGTACAACGAAATTTTCAGGCTCGTTCGACCGACATGAATACTTCATACCTTGATCCACTGCGTCAGACTATCGGTCAGCTTCCCATCTCCCCACCACCGTCCCCTTGGGAAATCGCCGCTCAGTTTGCCGTGGGAGGACTTCTTGAAGTTGGTTTCGACCGCGACTCCGAACTGTTACTGGTGAACTCCAGCGCAGGACGTAGCGTTATCGATTGCCTGACCGCTCAGAAGATCGCAAGAGACTATACGGAGGATGTCGAAAGTAACCAGTACCTGGAGGCTGAAGGTATCGGGCCGCTGGCAGGCAGGACTATCCCCATGGCCGGTATCAATGGAGGCAGCCTGCCTGTGGGTGCTTTCGACGGTTGGGTGATCGAGAACGTTCCCTTGAATTGGCCGTGCCATCATTTACTTCTGATCGAGCCGGGTTCATGGCTGCATGGCGCCCGATATAAACAGGCCAGCGCCTTTCACAAACTGGCGATCGAGATCGAGCTGAGAGCTTTCGGGTTCTCCTATACTGGCCAAACCTTAATTATCGCTACATCAAGCAGCCTGATCGTTTACAGGCGTAGCACAACACCAAACGCAACTCTGTGAGTTCAATGTCCGTGTATGGACTCCTCCCCGAACCTCTTCCACGACAGACAGCAATCGGTCGATTGTGTTGAAAAAGTCGACCCGGCCTGGCTACCCATGTATTAAGCGGTGAAAACGCGTTTTCAGCGCGCTGCTACGTAAAATCTGAGTCCTGAACCTTCTGCGCAAAACTCGGATTTCAATCTCAGACGCGTACTTTTCTGTCGCGGAAACTGAAGCCGACTTTTTCAACAGAATCGGTCGATAGCAGCCCTTCGCGAAAGGCAACTATCGACCAGAAGCAGGCACCAAACGAACATCTGCGCCGACACTTGCTCATCCATTGCGCAACCCAATTCCCGGTTTCAGCCTTCAGCCAAGTATTTGCCGCCGATCATTCCCGGGGGGGTTGTTTTGCCATCGGCGAAAGGCACGGGCCAGGCAGCTGGCACTGCTGAGGCTCAACCTGCCGGAATGACTGATTTCGGCCGATCTTGTCGAACAATCCGCACATTTAGATAGCACGCTAATCACAAGCTAAACTATGATGAGGTAACTTCTTAGCCGCAGACCTCGACATGACTGACACATTGACACTTGGTTTTGCCCTGCATGACAGCGCCCGGTTGATGCGCAAGCGATTTGAGCAGCGGGCGCGGCATGTCGGCCTCACCCGCTCGCAGTGGCAAGTACTGGCCATGTTGTCGAAGAACGAGGGGATCCATCAAAAAGGCCTCGCGGATTTACTGGAGCTGGAGTCGATCACCCTTGTGCGTCTGCTGGACAAAATGGAGGAACGCGGACTGCTTGAACGGCGCCGGCATCCTACGGACCGACGCCTGTCCCTGCTTTTTTTGACGGAGCAGGCTCATCCGCTTCTGGAACTCATGCGTGACATGGGCCGATCGACACGCCTGGAGGCCACGAACGGATTCTCTGAAGAGGAAGAACAACTGCTGCTGCAAATGATGAAGCGGATGAGGTCCAACCTGATCGAAGCCTGCAGTCTTCCCATCGACGACGAGACGCGCCGCCATGGCTGATCAACGCCTGAAGTCACCTACACAGACTCCTGTGCTGCCCGTGACCTCACGACTGGAAGGCCCCGCTTCAACCGAGGCGCGCAAACCAGACCTTGGGCAAACCGACGGCAGCCAGAGCAGTGCTTCCCCTGCCCGTCCAAAACGGCAGCTTGTACGCAAAGCTCTCTTTACATTGTTGCCCGTGGCGCTTCTGGTCGCCGGTTACCTGTATGTGACAGGCGGGCAGATCATTTCCACCGACAATGCCTACATACAGGCTGATCATGTCGGCGTTTCCACGGATGTCTCGGGCCTGGTCGCCTCGGTGGATGTCAAAGACAATCAGCGGGTCGTCAAAGGTCAAATACTGTTCACCCTGAAACCGGAGCCGTTTCAGATAGCGTTGGCGAGTGCCAAGGCGCAACGGGACAACGTGCGCAATCAGATCCTCAACCTCAAGGCCAACTACAACCAGGCGCTGGCCGAAATCGATCAGGCACAAATCGACCTCGCGTACTACCAGGCCAGCTTCCAGCGTCAGCAAACCCTGGTCAGCGTTTCTGCGGTGTCCAAAACCAACTACGACGATGCCAAGCACGCACTGGACAGCACCCGGCAAAAAATCGCCGTTGCCAAGGCCACCGCACAAATGGTGCTGGCCCAATTGGGTGGGCATATCGAGACGCCCGTCGAACAACAATCCACGTTTCTACAGGCCCAGGCCGCCGTCGACGAAGCTCAGCGCAACCTGAACAACTCAGTCGTCAGGGCGTCGTTCGACGGTGTCGTGACCAACGTTGATTCGCTGCAAGTCGGTTCCTATCTACAACCACCACAATCAGGCATCAGCCTGGTGTCGGATGATCACCTGTGGGTCGCCGCGTCACCCAAGGAAACGGAACTGACCCACATGAAGCCCGGTCAACCCGTGGATATCAGTGTCGACAGTTACCCCGGCGTCCGGTGGCACGGCACCGTCGAAAGCATCAGCCCGGCGTCGGGTTCAAGCTTCTCGTTGCTGCCTGCGCAAAACACCACGGGCAACTGGGTCAAGGTCGTGCAACGGATCCCCGTGCGCATCAGCATCGATGATGCCGGACAAAAACCGCCACTACGCACCGGCATGAGTGTGGAAGCGCAGATTGATACAGGTTCGGCGCGCGGCCTTCCGTCCATGTTCTCGGGGCTGTTTGCGAGCAAGGCCCCCGCCCATGAGTAATCCGGCAACGACGCAACCGGTGGCCCATCGCGGGATGATCACCGCTTGCGTTGTGCTGGCCGTGATCATGCAAGCGCTCGACACCACCATTGCGAACGTCGCCCTGCCCTACATGCAAGGCAGCATCTCGGCCAGTTCGGACCAGATCAACTGGGTGCTGACCTCCTATATCGTCGCCGCTGCCGTCATGACGCCGCCCTCTGCCTTCCTGGCCAGACGCTTCGGGCGCAAACGCGTGCTGCTGTGGGCGATTGTCGGCTTCGTCGTCTCGTCGATCCTTTGCGGCCTGGCGCAGTCGCTGGAGGAAATCATCCTGGCCCGTCTGCTGCAGGGGCTTGCGGGTGCGGCGCTAGTGCCGTTGTCCCAAGGCATTCTGCTGGATATCTACAGCCTCAAAGAGCGCGGTTCAGCCATGGCCCTGTTTGGTGTGTCGGTCATGGTCGGCCCAGTGCTGGGCCCGATGCTCGGCGGCTGGCTGACGGAGAACTTCAGCTGGCGGTGGGTGTTTTTCATCAATTTGCCCATTGGTCTGCTGGCGCTGGCCGGGATCATCTATTACGTCAGCGAAACGTCGACCGACACCTCGTCACGGCTGGACTGGCTCGGCTTTGGTTCGTTGAGCGTAGCGATCATGACCCTGCAACTGTTTCTGGACCGAGGTGAACAACTGGGCTGGTTCTCTTCCGGTGAAATCCTGATCGAAGCGGTGGTGGCCGCTGTCGCCGCGTACGTGTTTCTGGTCCATACCTTCACCACTGATTCGCCCTTCATCAGCCCGAAGCTGTTCAAGGACCGTAATTTTTCGATCAGCGTCATTTTCATTTTTATCGTCGGCATTACCTACCTGGCCTCGCTGGCGCTGATGACCCCTTACCTGCAAACCCTGATGGGCTATCCGGTGCTGACTGCCGGCATGGTGATGGGCCCACGCGGGTTGGGCACGATGCTGACCATGTTCCTCGCCGGCCAACTGCTGGGTAAAGTCGATACCCGCCTGTTACTGCTGACGGGGTTGGGTTTGTCAGCGCTGTCGATGTGGCTGATGACGGGCTGGACGCCCAATGTCTCGATACAAACCATCATCGTTGTCGGCTTCATTCAAGGCACCAGCCTGGGCATGCTGTTTGTGCCCTTGACCACGGTTGCCTTCGCGACCTTACCAACGTCCTTGCGGGCAGAAGGCACGGGGCTTTACAGCCTGTCGCGAAATGTCGGCTCCAGCGTCGGGATCTCCATCGTGACGGTGCTGCTCACGCAGAACATCCAGGCCAACCACGCGGAAATAGGGGCCTACGTCACGCCCTTCAACCGGGCCTTCGACGCCTGGCCGATCAAGCACTTTCTGGACCCGATGGTCGCTTCCGGGCGCGCAACACTGGACACAATGGTCACAGTGCAGGCCAGTTGGATTGCTTACGTGGATGACTTCAAGCTGCTGATGGTGCTGTCACTGGCGGTCATGCCGCTGCTGCTGATTATCAAAGCCCCAAAAATTCAGGCGAATGAAGAACCCGCACCGGTCATGGAATAGATCACGTCCGCGTGGGTTCGATAGCAACCCCTCGCTCTTCACTCCAATAAGTGGATCAGTAGAGGCTCAACTGAGGTTGGAGTTATCTCAAGCAGAGCCAGGGTCACTGGCAACTTGAAGCGTCGCCGTCCCGCGCTACCAGGATTGAGAAATAGCTGTTCCCCACGCCATTCTATCCGTGGCTTGTGGGAGTGGCCGGTGATCACCAGCTTGATGCCTGTATCCAGTTCGATCGGGAGATCGGCAATGTCATGTACCAACAGCGCTGGCCATCCGTTGACGTCGAAACGCAGAAGATCAGGGAGATTGGCTGCCCACGGAGCCTCTTGATCATTGTTCCCACGCACGACGTGTAATGACGCTATAGACGCCAGTTGACCAAGAATCTCGGGGCTACCGATGTCCCCGGCATGAATGATCTGCTCACATCCCGCCAGGGCAGCAAGGGCTTCAGGGCGAAGCAATCCATGAGTATCGGAAATAACGCCAACTTTCATGCCATTCACCAGAGCAAGCTCAGTAAGTTGACCACAGTGTAATGTGACAAATTTCTGTGATGTGCGAGATCTTCTCTACGGGCTGCGTTCGGCCAAAATCGGACATTGCTGCTCCCCGCCACGTTTCAGTCATCTCATTTCACCAGCGAGTTCGCTAGCTGAGGCCATTGCTCCATCAATGCATCGCGTACTCGTAGTCCTGCGGGTACGGGTTGCGCATGGTCGTCTTGAACTAGACGGGCGAAAACCAGCGAGTGCTCATCCTTTGTCGCCCAGCCGACAAACCAGCCGTATCCGTGGGCTTCATCGCTGCTCCCGTCCTCCATTCGAGGGAAGGCCGTGCCTGTTTTGCCGTGAACATCCCAACCATCGGGCCGTTGGGCGATTTGCGAAATCCGACTCCTCATATCAAAGGCATGTGGGCTCACTGGCAATTGGCGATTCACCAACCTCTTCAAAAAAGTAATTTGCTCGTGTGGGGGATATCTTCAAAGAGGAACTGATCCAGGCACGATCAAGGCCATTATTTTTTTTGGGGTCACCGGACAAGTCGGCATTCCCGTAATCGAATGCCTCGGCATATCGCTTGACCGTGGCCTCTCCAAGCGTATGAGTGACGCGTTGAGAGAACCACACCACAGAATACTGAAACCATCGAACTGCATCTGTAGGCTCCAGCCAAGCAGCTCCTCCCCAATCCGGATCACCGGGATGGTATGGCAAAGTCGGAAAATGTTCGTCTTGCAAAAAAGCCGCGTCAAAGCCCATCAGGCTTATCGCGATCTTGAAGGTAGAGGCGGGAGTCACGCGACTGTAGCAATCACCCTCTTGTTGTAGGCGAGCACATTTAAACTCATCTCCGCACCCACCCCGGCCAGCTTTCGCGTCAGGAAGTGCGTCGCATCCATCCATTGTTTGAGCGTCCCGAAGGGATGCTCAACCGTTCGTTTTCGGACTCGCATCATCTCCGGCACTTTGCTCAACCGAAGCTGCATTTCCTCCAATACAGCTTCATGTTCCCAGCGTCGAATTCGTCGCTCCGTGCTCGGTGTGCATCGCGATTTCAACGCGCAGCCCTGGCAATTCGAACTCCAGTAACGATGCAACTTCAGGCCTTTTTCAACGTAGGAATAGTGCCAGATCAGCGCCTCTCCAGCCGGGCAAATGTATTCGTTTTTTGCCGCGTCATAGATGAAGGCATCGTTATTGAAACGCCCGTCAGCCTTGGCTCCAGAGGTCATCGGCTTGGGCACGTAGGCGGTGATGCCTGCATCGTGACAAGCGAGGATTTGTTCACTTTTGAAGTAACCTCGGTCAGCCACCACCGACAACGTATCTGACGCCATCGCCTCGCGGGCCTGCTTGGCCATCGAGCTGAGTTGATCTCGGTCGGAACCGACGTTGGTCACCTCATGCGCAACGATCAAATGGTGCTGAGTATCGACCGCTGTTTGCACGTTGTAGCCGACGATTCCCGTGCCACGCGTCATCATGGAGCGGGCGTCTGGATCGGTCAGTGAGACCTGTTTATCCGGCGATTCATTGAGCTGGATTTCGATCGCCTGAAGCTCCTTCATTTGCGTTTTGAGCATGGCGATTTTCTCTTCCAGCCGCACGGTGTTGGGCTCGGTAGCAGTTGGTTCTTGCCGATCGGCAGCATCGAGTACCGTCAGGTAACGGTTGATGCTCGATTCAATTTTTTCCATCCGCCGCTTCAGTTTGGCGCTGGTGAAATTGCGGTCGCGGTTGTTGACGGCTTTGAATTTACTGCCATCGATGGCGACCAGATTTTCTCCAAACAGTCCCAACTGCTGACACAGCACAACGAACTGGCGACAGACGCCTCGGATGGCCTTGCTGTTGTCTTTTCGGAAGTTGGCGATGGTCTTGAAGTCCGGCATCAAACGCCCGGTCAACCACATCAGTTCGACGTTGCGTTGAGCTTCTCGCTCCAAACGTCGGCTCGACTGGATGCGGTTGAGATAACCGTAAATGTAGATCTTCAACAAGACCGAGGGATGGTAAGCAGGCCGGCCAGTATCGGCTGGGATGGCACCGTCAAAACCCAGATTGACCAGGTCGAGTTCATCGACAAAGACGTCGACTACGCGCACCGGATTGGTATCGCTGACGTAATCGTCGAGGCTTTCGGGAAGTAAGGTGCCTTGGCCTCGATGTTCACCTTGGATGAAGCGCTTCATGGGCGATCCCTGCGATGAAATCCTCAGAAATCATAGCAAGGGTTCGCGGAGGTGTTTTTACACACTCTGGGCCAGAAGCGGCCATCGAATGTCTACTTATTCAGGGGCGATTCACAAACAGGATTGGCCTGATAGGGTATGGGGACAGTCGAAACATGCATCGGTCGTCCGCGCCAGCTGTATACCGGTTTGAAGAAATGCAACTATCCGGCCTGTTCAGCCCCATAAAAGATCATAGTGCCACTGCCTTACACCAGGTAACACCATGACCCCGAGCGCCAGGGACCGGCGCTCCACTCCCCCGTTGCGCCCCACCTCATATAACCCCGCTCACAAAGCATTCATTTCAGCAATATCGCGCACCACCTGATCTGCAGAGCGGTCGAACATCGCCTGCTCCTGCGCATCCAGAGACAACTCGATCACCCGCGCAACCCCATCCTCCGCCAGCACACAGGGGACACCCATGGCAATACCAGTTCGCCCGTACTCGCCCTCGAGAATCGCGACCGTCGGCAAAATGCGGTTTCGCCCATTGGCGATAGCATCCACCATCTGTGCAATTGCCACGCCCGGCGCATCGCAGGCGCTCCCCACCTTCTTCAAACCCAAAATCTCGCCGCCGCCCTGACGTGTGCGCTCCACAATCTGCTCTATCTGCTGATTGGACAGGAAGTGAGACAGCGGCACCGAACCGACCGCACAGTATCGCATCAGCGGCACCATGCTATCGCCATGCCCTCCCAGCACCAGCGCCGTGATATCCCGAGCAGAAAACCCTGTCTCCTCGGCAATGAAACACTTCATGCGCGCTGTATCCAGTACCCCCGCCTGCCCGAACACCCTGTTGCGTCCCAGCCCACTGAGACACCAAGCCCGATAGGTCAGCACGTCGACCGGGTTCGACACCACCAACACCGTCGCCGCCGGAGCATGACGATTAATATCCAGCATGATGCTATCGAGAATTGGCAGATTGATACTCAATACATCCTGACGCGACTGACCAGGCTTGCGGGGCACACCCGCCGTAATCACCACTAGGTCAGAATCCTGCAGCAATTCGGCATTGGACCCGCCGTAAACCCTGGTATCAGAACCTGACTCAACTGCCGCCTGCCAGACGTCCAGCGCCTTGCCCTGTGCCAACTCACCCTGCACATCAATCAACATCAACTCACGACAGAACTCTTCCCGGGCGATGATCTGAGCCGCCGCCTCACCCACCATACCGGCACCCACAATTGATAGCTTGTTCACCTCACACCTCCCAGCGGCTCGCGCCACCAGCAACACGCCCGCCTATACAGAGAAGTATTACCCGCTAATGCTAAAAGACCACCCGAAGGTGGCCTGTATTTGTTTTACCTGCTTTTCGCCATTCCCATGGCGGCATTACTTTAGCCTTTGATAACCCCCATAGGCCGAGCCGTGCGGCCTTAGCGGACTGCTCCGGGTCTATCGCAGCCCTTTGCCATCGTCCGCAATGGGTCGGTTGCAGCCCATCGCGACAGGCAGCTATCGACCCAAAAGCAGTCGCTCGCTTTAAGGGCAAATCAACGCCTGTCAGATAAATTCGCGCTCCTGGGTTTCGTAAATAACTTTTACGCCTTACATCAATGGAATTGTATAGCTCACGATCAGGCGATTCTGGTCCTGGTCGCGGGCGATATCACTTCGGGACATCGCGTTCCGCCAGCCGAAACCGACGTTCTTCAACGCACCGCTCTGGATCACATAGTCCAGAGAGATATCGCGCTCCCATTCGCTTGCGTCCTTGCCGCTGGCAGTCTGAATATTGTCGCCCTTGAGGTACATCACCGATGCCTTCAAGCCTGGAGCACCCAGAGCAGCGAAGTCGTAGGCATACTGCGCGAACGCGGTCCGCTCACCCGCCTGGATGAAGGTCTGAATGGTGCGGTCGGTGTAAAGATAAAGACTGGCACCTGCCTCTCCTTTATCGACCAGGCCACCCTGATTGAGTTGCGCAAAGTTGCTGTTATCGGAAACGCTCTGATAGCCCGCCGTAATCGCATGGCCGCCCAACGAATAAATGAACGCCGCGCTCCAGGTATCGTTGTCGATTTCACCGGTACCGTCTTTGGTGAAACCGCTGAACTTAAAACCACTGGCACGACCGGCCGCACTGCTGTTTTTGCCATCGGACGTGGTCTTGAAATAACGCAGGTCGGTTTTCAGCGAACCGTATTCACCGAGCGGCAACACATGCAGCAAACCAGCGAAGTGCTGTTGGTAATAGTCTTCGAGATTGGCGTAGTAATACTGAGCGGTCAGATCCTTCGTTAGTTTGTAATCGCCACCGGCAAAGGTAAATTTATTGCTTTCCTGCGTGCCGCCCGCAACGGCCAGACCTGCACTATCGCTGGAAGCACGCCCGGTGGCGTGTTCAAGTTGGCCGGCGGTGAAGGTCAGGTTATCGATTTCATTGCTGGTGACTTGCCCGCCCTCGAAGGTTTGAGGCAACAGACGGCCATCGTTGGAGACCAGAATCGGCAATTTCGGTTGTAAGGTGCCGTAACGCAGTTCGGTCTTCGAGAAACGCATCTTGGCGGTCGCACCGACACGGCCCCATTGGTCCACGGCCTTGTCGCCGTCGCTGGGAAACATCGAGCCGCCGACATGACGACCCGTGCCGCTGTCGAGCTTCAATCCCAGCAGGCCAATAGCATCCACGCCGAACCCCACGGTGCCGTCGGTAAACCCGGATTGATAATTGAGCATGAAGGCCTGCCCCCACTCTTCGGTCTTCGAAGGCGCGGCGGCACCGTCGCGGTTATCGTTGTTGAAGTAGAAGTTGCGCAAGCCCAACTGGGCTTTGCTGTCTTTAATGAAATCAGCAGAGGCCAACGGGCTCATGGCAATACCTAGGCTGCCGGTCAAAAAACTTAATACTTGAAACGTGGCTTTCATCGGGACGAACTCCAGCGCGGGACCTATGTTCCGGGCACATTGAAAAGGTAAGAGGAAGCACTCAGCCAATCAGGCGATTGGCCAATGGATTAATTAAGCATCAAGAAAAACTTCAACCCTACGCAGAGAGTGATATCGGTTAAAACCTCCGAAGAGCCTCGTTGGAAAAGCGCCTGGAAAGTCCCTGTGTGATCAGTCGATCAATCCATGAGCGTCATAAAACGGATACGGCCCCGGATATTCACCGAACACCGCGTTATGGGTGATCAACCCCTGTTGCGCATGCCAGCGATGCAAGAGATACCCGGCCGGTTCCAGATTGAAATGCGCCGGGGCGGTTTGCTGTAGATCCAGCACGATTTGATGGGAGGTACCGGGGCACACACAACTCAGGCTGCCACCGAAACGCCGTTGCATCGGCCGGTGCAAATGCCCGCACAGCAAGCGCTCCACCTGCGGGTGACGGGCGATGAGCTGCTCCAGCGCCGACGCATTGATGAACGGCTCGCGGTCCATATGGCCGATACCGCTGATAAACGGCGGGTGATGCAGAACCAATAGCGTCGGTACATCGGGACGACATGCCAGTTGTTCATCGAGCCAGAGCAACTGGCTGTCCAGCAACTGACCGCCATGGGCGCCAGGGATCGTCGTGTCCAGACCGATCAGGCGCACCGGATACTCCTCAACCACCCAATCCAGTGGTGCGCTGGCCGACATCGGCAAGTAAGCATGATCGGCAAATGCCGCCAGCAAATGCTCGCGATTGTCGTGGTTGCCGGGCACGAGGTAGCAAGGCATGTGCAGGCGCGCCAGTTCGGGATGCAGCACGGCATATTCAGCAGGACGACCGAAGTCCACCAGGTCGCCACTGATCACCACGATGTCGGGACGCGGATGGCTGGCATTCAAATGATCGACAGCACGACGCAACGCGCCAAGGGTATCGACGACGCCATAAGTCAGTCTTTGACCGGCTTTAAGGTGCAGATCGCTGATCTGCGCAATGAGAAACGGACAGTTCAAAATAAGTTCTCTGAAAACAACAGCATCACGAATGCAGGGTGAACAGGGCTTGCGGCTCTATGGCCAGGGCAATCAGGGCGCCGGGCGCGTGAATGACGTCGTCGGTGCTGTCCACCAACAACGGCTGTGCGGCGTCGACGTCCACCAACAGGCGGCTTTGGGCGCCCTGGAAAAACTGACCCACCAGACGCCCGCGCAGATGGCCTTGACTGTCCATCACCCGCAAATGTTCGGGGCGGCAATACACTGTGGCGGGCAGACTGGCGCCATGCCATGGGAGTTCGCCGCCGCTGACTTTCAAGCCATGGGGCGTGCGCTCGATCACCGAAAAAGCATTGAGGTTGCCAACGAAACTGGCGACGAAAGCGTTGGCCGGCTGCTGATAGATTTCCCGCGGGCTGGCCAATTGCGCGATGCGGCCGTGCTCCATGACCAAGATGCGATTCCCCAGCGCCATGGCTTCTCCCTGGTCGTGGGTGACGAACACCGCGGTGATTCCCAAACCGCGTAGCAACTGATCCAGCTCGCTGCGCAAGCGTTCACGCAACTGTGCGTCCAGCGCCGCCAGCGGTTCGTCGAGCAGCAACACCCGCGGCCGGGGTGCCAGCGCGCGGGCCAGTGCGACACGCTGGCGCTGGCCGCCGGACAACTCGTGAATGCTGCGCTTGCCGTGATCGTGCAGGCCGACCAGCTCGAGCAACTCCGAGCAACGCTTGTTGCGTTCAGCGGGCGACAGGCCGCGAATTTTCAGGCCATAAACGATGTTGTCGGCCACATCCAGATTTGGAAACAGCGCGTAGTTCTGGAACACCATGCCCACGTCGCGACGCTCGATGGGCAGACGTGTGACCTCGCGGTCGCCAAAAAATATATGACCCGCGTCCGGGCGTTCCAGACCGGCGATCAGGCGCAAGGTGGTGGTTTTGCCGCAACCGGACGGGCCGAGAATCGCCAAGGTTTCCCCGGCTTCGATGGTCAGATTCAGATCATGCACAGCAACGGTGCCGTCAGAGAACGCCTTGCGGCAACCCTCCAGGCGAATGGTGGTTCCGGTCATCGACTCTCTCCACGGGAAAGACGGGCGCTGATGGCCTGCAACGCAATAAGCAGCGGCACGATCATCAACAGGAATATGAGGGTATAGGCGCTGGCGACTTCCAGCCTGGCCGAGGCATAGCTGTCGGCCAAGCCTACCGGCAATGTCTTGGTCATCGGGGTGTGAAGCATCCAGGTCAGGTTGAACTCGCCCAACGACAGGGTGACGACCATCAACGCCCCGGCGAGAATCCCCGCCCGGCAGTTGGGCACCACCACGCTGAAGAAACGCCGGATCGGCCCGGCGCCAAGGCTGGCCGCCGCTTCCTCCAGCGTTGGCAGGTGCTGACGTTGCATCACTGCCATCACCGGGCGCACCAGAAATGGCAGCGTGAACAGCACATGGCCGACGAGAATGAACACCCAGCTGCTACGAAACTCACCGAACTGACCATAGGTCAGCAGCAACGCCAAAGCGCTGGCCAGACCTGGCATCGCCACGGGCAGTACCATCAGCTCTTCGAACGCGCGGCTGAAGCGATTGTTCATCCGCACCAGCGCGTAAGCCGCCGGTACACCAATCACGCAGACACATAGCGCGCAGGCCGCTGCCAGTTGCAGAGATAGCCAGACGGTTGGTGAGTAGGTCTGCCAAACCTGTATCAGCCAGTCGAATGTAAGTCCGCTGGACAGGCCCACGAAATAATTGCGCGTCAGCCCGGCCAGCAGCGACATCAGCACGGGCACCAACATGAAGGCGCAAACCAGCAAGGTAAAAGCCAGTTGCCCGACAAACAGCGTTGAGCGTTTCACAAGACAGTCCCCGATTGTTTGACCAGCCGCCGGGCCAGCAACAGTACGGCCCAGGTCACCGCACCCAACACCACCGACAGTGCAGCGGCCACGGCGAAGTTGGCGTAATTGGTGAACACGTTGTAGATCGCCACCGGGGTCACGTTCAGCCGAGTGCCCAAGGTGAAGGCCGTACCGAATGCGCCCATGGAGGTCGCGAAACAGATAGCCCCACATGAGACCAATGCCGGCGCCAGGCCGGGCACTATGACATCGCAGACCACTCGCCAATGACCCGCCCCCAGTGAATGGGCTGCTTCTTCCAGGCTACGATCCAGGCTTTCGCAAGCCGCCATCACCGTGAGGATCACCCGCGGAATCGAGAAGTACAGATAGCCGATGAACAACCCTGTCAACGAGTAGGCAAAAATCCAGCGCTCCCCCGCCAGCTCGAGGCCAAGCGTGGCGAACAACCCCTGACGACCGGCCAGCAGAATCACCAGAAAGCCGACCACCACGCCGGGAAACGCCAGTGGGAAGGTCAACAAGGCGACCAGTGCCGAGCGGCCGAAGAAGCGCTGGCGAGCCAGAAACACACCACTGATGCCGCCCACCAGCAGCGCCGCAAGGGTCACCACGAGGGCAAGAATGCAGGTCTGCGCCAGACTGCCCAGATATTGCGCGCTGGTCAGCACCTGCCAATAACCGCTGTCGCTGCCGTCGCGGCTTTGTCCACCCAGCACGATCAGGTGCGCCAGCGGCAATAACCAGAACGCGAACAGCACCGCTGCTGCCGGCGCCAGCGCCCAGGCAGCGGTCGGCCGCAAGCGCGGCACGATGGCCCGACCCGACCTGCCTTCCTGAGCTTTTACTTGCGAAGCCGTCACTTACTTGACCTCACTCAGATAACGCGCGGAGAAGGCTTCCTGCACCGCCGCCATGTGTTCGTAATTGACTACGCCGGCCCGGGCATAGTCGCTGTCCGGCAGGAACTGCGCGGCGACGTCGGCAGGCATCTTCATCGCCCGCACTGGTCGCAGGTACGCTTTGGCCCACAGCGCCTGGCCTTGATCGGACAAGACAAAATCCAACACCCTCTCGGCGTTGGCCCGATGCGGGGCGTTGCCGACCATGCTCATCACGTACGGCACGCTGATGCTGCCTTCCTTGGGAATCACGAACGCGACGTTGGCGTTGTCCTTGTAGCGAGCGCGATAAGCGTTGAAGTCGTAATCGACCAGAATCGGCAACTCGCCGGACAGCACCCGCGCATAAGCCGTCTGCTTGGGCACGATGGGCGAGTTTTTCGCCAGTTTTTGGAAGTAATCAATGGCGGGTGCGAAGTTATCCAGGGTGCCACCCATGGCCTGGTTGATGGCCACGGCAGAGACGTAACCCACGAAGGCGCTGGACGGATCAAGATAACCAACCATGCCTTTGTATTGGGGTTTGAGCAGGTCGGCCCAGCTTTGTGGAACCGGCAGGCCACCCAGCGCATCGACGTTGACCATGATGCCCAGGGTGCCGGAGTGAATCGCAAACCAGTGCCCCTCAGGGTCCTTCAAGCCCGCTGGAATCTGGTCCCAACCCTTTGGCTTATAAGTGCCGACCACCCCGGCTTTTTGCGCCTGCAAACCGAACGTCACGCCGTAATACACCACGTCAGCCACCGGTGCGGCTTGTTCGGCTACCAGTTGCGCCAATGACTGGCCGGAATTCTTATTGTCCAGCGGGACCTGCACGCCGGTGGTGTCGGCAATCGCCTTGAGCTGTGCGCCCCAGTCCGCCCATTCTGGAGGGCAGTTGTAGCAAATCGCCGTTTCGGCGGCTTGGGCCAGGCTGGCCACGCCGTATAGCAACAACGCCGCCAGGGTTTTACTGAAGCGGATCATCAAGCGTCTCCTCGTAGGGTTGAGTACTTTCGCCCGGCCGGATAAGGCAAGGCAGGCAATGGGAAACCGGTGCGGCGCCAGCGATCTGCGCCAGTAATTGATCGATCACGGTGCAAGCCAGCGCCTCGATGGGTTGAACGACGCTGCACAGCGTCGGGTGCATCTGAGTGCCGAGGGCGATGCCGTCAAAGCCAATGACCGAGAGCTGCCCAGGCACGTTCCAGCCGTTGCGCCGCAGTTCCGCGATCAGACTGATCGCCAGCAAGTCGTTGGAGCAGACCAGCGCACTGGGTGCCTGCGGGCCGTGCAGTAACGGCTCGATGGCGGCGAAGTCAGCCTGGGTATGGGCGGGCATTTCGATCACCGGCAGGCTGTCGAGGCCGGCCTCACGCATAGCGTCGCAATAACCGGCGTAACGCAGGCGAGAGCGGTCGGACTGCAAGGCTGGACCGGCGACCATGCCGATCTGCAAGTGTCCTGTTTCCAGCAGATAACGGGTGGCGAGCGCCATGCCTGCGCGGTTATCCACCGATACGGCGCTGTAGTCAGGATTGTCGGGCTGGTGATAGGCCAGCACAAAAGGCGTGTCTTCGCTGGCAAGGCTTTGCAGCACGCGGCTGCTCTCGGCGTCGGTCACGGTGAGGACCAGACCATCGACCCTCTGCCGCAACAACTCCTCAACCACCGCGCTTTCGCGCTCGCTGCTGTAGTCGGTAGTTGCCAGCAACAGGTTGTAACCGTGTAAGCGTGCAGCCTGCTCCATCGCCTGAAATTGCTCGGCGAACACCGGGTTGAGCAGATTGGGCACCACCACACCGATCAGGTTGGTGGTTTGCAAGCGTAGTTGGCGGCCGAGGCGATTAGGCCGAAAACCCAGCTGACGCGCAGCGGCGAATACTTGCTCTCGGGTGGCCGGACGCACCACTTCGGGGGAGGCAAAGGTGCGCGCGGCGGTCGCCCGCGAAACACCTGCCAGCCGCGCAACCTCTTTCAAATCAGTCATTGTCACTCGCTTGAGATCGATCTCATTTGCGAGAACAGTACTCAGGAAACATGGCATTCCCGCGATGAGTAGATGACGTTTAGATGTCAGAAACGACGTTCATAGACTGAACAGCATGGTTGATGCCCGAACTTCGTGCCTGTCTTCGACCACCAGCACACTTATTCGAGCGATCATGCTGCGTTGAAAACAGGCTCGTGCGCGAGTCCGATCGGAATGCTCATTTACAACCAGTAAAGTCGAGCGCGACCCCGGCCGTTCCTCGCCTGTCTTCGCCTTGCCTGATCGCCGCTCGGCGACTTTTCATACAAACCCTGGACCGGGCTCAAGCCAGCAGCTCGGTGATCCATCGGGCCTGCCGAGCGACGTCCTGAACCTTCTCCTCGGGCACGGCCTGCCGCGCCCGGGCGAAGTTTGCCAGGGTCTGCTGTTTCTGGCTCAGCATCCGCTGCCACTTGACCAGGAACGCCGGGCTGCGTGCCTGCATCTGCAGCGGGCCGAAGTACAACTCCTCGGCGGTGTACATCACCGGCCCGGCGCGCTCGGCGACGATGATTTCGTAGTCGAAGCGGTTTTCCCGCAGCACTTCCTCGCAGAGGATGCGGTAACCATTTTCCATCAGCCATTGGCGCAGTGGCTGCTCGCCGCCGTTGGGCTGCAAAATCAGGCGCTCCTGTCCGTTCAGGCGCGCCTTGCCGCTGTCGAGGATGTCGCGGATCGTCTCGCCGCCCATGCCGCAGATGCTGATCGCCGTGATCCCGTCTCCAGGCTCGATCGCCGCCAGGCCATTGGCCAGGCGCACAGTGATCCGCAGGTCTTGGCCGCTCTCGCGCACGGTGCGTTCGGCCGAGCGGAACGGCGTCAATGCCACCTCGCCGGCCACCGCCGCCGCGATGGCACCACGGCGCATCAACGCCACCGGCAGGTAGCCGTGATCCGAGCCGATATCGGCCAGGCGCGCACCTGCTGGCACATGCCCCGCCACGCGCTCCAGGCGCATGGACAATGTCTGTTCGTTCAACTGCAGCCCCTTTTCACCACGAACGTCCGGCACCTATGGCCGGATCGGGGCGCGATTCTGTCGAGCAACGCCGTACATTTCAAATATATGCGACCAGGGCCATGGCTCGACCCGTACCTACCGCTTGCGTATCGGCCCAAAGCGAACCCTGGTTATGGGCCGCTTTTGGCCGACCTTTGCGGAGCCTGAGAGGCTGCAATGGGTCGATTCTGTTGAAAAAGTAGCTCCCCTGTCTGGCCTGCGGCAAAATCTCTGCATTGGCCGGCGGGGGATCACACAGC
>NZ_JBWKVA010000015.1:0-158814 GCF_059421425.1 Pseudomonas sp. GW821-FHT02H09 | reverse complement strand
CCCGACTACGACACCTACGTCGAGCATATGCAAACCAAACACCCGGACAAGCCGGTGATGAGCTACGAGGCGTTCTTCCGCGAACGTCAGGAAGCCCGTTACGGAGGCGGCAATGGACAGACTCGCTGCTGTTGATTGTCGACACCGGGTTCAATCCTGAAGTCGCTGCAACGCTCAAATCGCGCTCATAAAAAACCCGGCTGATAAGGCCGGGTTTTTCATTGAATACCGCTACGAGGAATCGACAAGTTTTTCTCGGCCTGAGCTGGCGCTAGCCCATCGTTGAATTGATATCGCCCCCAAAAACGCGGTCAGGCTTCGCTGATTTTATTGACGCTGGTGATCTGACCGCTCCAGATCATCTCGTAATGGGCTGTTTGAATAATTGATGAGACTGGTCTCGGGGTCATCAGCGCCCAGCAGTAGTTGCCAGGCGTACGCACGGAGTTGTAACGAAGACCGGGACACCCTGCATCCTTGACAGCCTTCCCCAAGCGATGGGAATGCGTGTAATCGTCAGGAGCGTAGATAGGATCAGTCATCGGGATGGATGCGGCATCCTTCATCGCTATGTCCACGAAGGAGCAGGATAACCCCCGGAAAACAAACCGCTCATAGTTGAGGCTCTGGACTTTCGACCAATACAGACTCTGGTGATGCTGCACCTCTGCCAGCGCCGTTTCCATTGAGCCAGCCAGGTACAACACACCAAAGCTACCATCGCTGAATCGCGAACCAGCCGGGTTGACGTGGGTAAAAGGCGCTGTCGCGTAAGAGCATCCAGGAATACCGAACGGGATCTCCCCTCGCGGAATCAACTCAAGGTGTCCAACCTCATTTTGCAGCCTCGGATTAGTGAAAGCCTGTATTTGATACAGAACCTCAAACTCGTCCGCGTCCGCTACGTCATCAAACAATGAAATAGGCGGAAACTTCGAATTGACCAGGCGGTAGGCCTGCAACGGCTCACCGGCCAGCTCTGCCAGCTGGCTCACCATCACCATTGCGCGCCTCGTAGCACGTCAATCCGCCGAAACGTCTCGTACAGAGAAATCATATCCCCCTGAGACATAATATCGAGCGGGGTACGCCCGTTGAAAAACTCGTTTTCGTTCGCCATCGTCGGGAAACCATAGACGTTTTCCGGGTTATCAAAGACGAGGCGCAGAGCGGCGTGGATATTGAGAACAAAACTGATGCGCTGCATCTGGTCTGAATCCAGGCCCACGGACCAGCCGGGATCGCGCTGCTTGGCGCGTGTGTACGTGCTGCGAGAAATGCGCAGGATACGGCAGGCCTGATCGCTGGACGCACCCCATTTTTCGAGTATGCCTACAGCTGCTCGCAGACCAGTAACACACTGGCTCTTGGTAAATCCTTGTGCTTGGGGGATTACTGTCATGTCCAATACCTCATCACCAATCCATAGACTCAAATATAGACAAATAGCATCTACAGATCAATGCTGCCTCGACCAGTGGAGATCGTGCAGATCGAACCGATCCAGGTTGACTAGCCAAAGTGAACGACTGGAGACGGTCGATTCTGTTGAAAAAATCGCCTATGTTCCGGCGAGCGAAAAATGCCCCTCTGAGATTGAAATCCGGACGTGGAGCAGACGTTAAACCGGATCAGATTTTGCGTAGCAACTTACTGGGCGTTTGGGGGTATTTGCTTCGCCTGCAGTATCTGCATCGGCGCTGCGCTGAGCAGTTGAGAAGTTAACTTCGTTACAGCATCGCCAAAGCGGGGAACATCGGTTTTCGGCCCTGGGCGAAACTCTACGATCAACAGCGAAAAGTCATTGGCCAAGGCACACCAGCTAGCTGCCAACGTACCTGATCGGCGTTATGCTGAATGCATAATCCTTGGGACATTCATCATGCGCACGTTGATGCTGTTACTCGCCGCCAGTGTTGTTGCTGGTTGTCAGACCCCCATGCCGGCGGCGAATCCTCAGATGGCCTGGGTCGACTTCTCTACGCCATTCCCCAACGACAGACTGCTGATGGCCGAGCGCCTGGACAAGCAGCGCTTGGTTGACGGGCGTTTTTTTGAGGTCGCGCCCGGAAACCATGAGTTGATCGTCCGCTTCGACTTCGAAGTACCCGGTTCCGGGGGCTCGAGCATGATGGACGGCCCCTCCGAACGCGTATGCTACCTGACCATCAACTACGATCATTTCGAAGCTGGCCAACGCTATGTGCTCGAGGGCCGCTCGATAGCCTTCACCCCCGAGGCCCGGTTGTACAACGCCAAGCGCGAGATCGTCGCTGAAGACCGTGAGTCCTATTGCCTGATGTGAGGCGAATCAGCGGTCGTTTTTCTGGTAGATGATTTTCTTGGTGCCGGTTTCGCTCGATGGACAAATATAGCGAAGCGTTGCGTGATGCAGCTTTGACGGATCTGGGTATCGCGCTTTTGCCCGATTTCAGCGCTCAGGCTGGGCTGAAGAGCGGAACATTGGTGCAGGTGCTGCCAACGTGGAAAATAGTAGGCGCCTTCCCTGAGGACATTTATCTGGTGCGTCCTTATTCCACACATGTGCCGAGGGCCGTAACCGTTTTTGTCGAATACCTGCGAGGGCGATTCGCGGCCGGTTTTAACTGACGGTATGGAGGAGGGTTACGGCGGAGCATCTTCAGTACTAGTCCGTTGTAATGGTTGATGACCTCGTCGATGCTCATGCGGCCATTGGCTTGGTACCACGCGCAGCAATGGGTCAGCATGACTGTAAAAGGAGGGTATGCGTAACAGCTGATCTTCCTGATCGTGGAGCGCTTTGAACTAGCTCAACTAAACAGTCATTTAGTTGAGTTATAACTTTACATGCTATGACATTAGGGCAGGGTGCCAAATTCTCAGCTTTCATCGCTAATTTTTCGTAGGGCAATCAGCGATTCATGCGGCAAAGGCTCTCCGTGAATAGCAGCCATTATCTAATCCAAAACCTCTACATCAGCATCCATATCGCCACATACCAGATACAGGTCTATCAATACGTTGATCAAGGTTTCGGCATCGTGCTTCTTTTGTTCACTCACGGTTTTCTCCTCTGGGATCATGTAGACCGTTGTCTTTGAATGGCTTAATGAATCCTAAGAACGAACTGGCGTCAGGGTTATCGTGCCGTCAGGTTGTTTTTCCATGTCCAGCTTGTCACTGCTGGTCAACCCGATGGCCGCCAGAAGATCGTCAGGCAAAGGTATGATCAGGTCGCTAGTTCCATCATCAGCGTCTTGGCAGGTGACAATCCAGCGTCTATTTTCAGAGCTTGATGTTGGGTTCATATTTTCCCCTGGTGATCAAATGACAGAGCCGATTCATGATTATGATCCTGCGGACTCGCTGATTGATTCAGAGACCGTAGCTGTCTTTTTGGCTGATGCTTACGACACCGGTGACGCTGCTTATATTGTCCAAGCGATGGCCGTTGTTGCACGCGCCAAAATCCGTATCGATGCAGCGGCAGAAGCACAGCGGCCATCGTCATGTTCGTAACGGCGTTTTTCTCGCATGCGAGAAATTCGGCCTGGCCAGCCTGATCACCTGGTGAAAAGCATCGAGCAGAGCCCCACAAGGAGAATCCATAGGTACGCATAATGTATATTATGTTAAATAATGTGTCTGCGCGGAACTTCCCTCCATGTGTCCCATTTACCTATAAATCGGACTTTGCCCGCAATTACCAGAATCCAACGAAATCAATAGCATCTGCTCCCTACTTCCTAGGCTTTCGAGGTTCCCCCCGGATCTGAGTGTCGATTCTTCAGAGTTGAAAACCAGAATTCCTATCACCGCTCTAAGACCAACAGCTCTTACGTGTGATCCTTGCTGTCGGCATTACATCATTCTATTCTTCCCACGAAGAATTGGCATCTCCAGCATAATTCTTCAGGCAAACTGTCTTGGTCGGATTCGACGAAATTCGTTTGTTTAGGCGATGATGCCTCCATCCAAGTTCAGAACGGCCAAGGGTTTTGTATAGGACTCATCCATGGTTGGGCCTTCAGTTCCTTTTCCTTTGTTCCCGCCCCCTGGTGTAAAGGCTGTTGATTAACTGGACTACATCTGAAGGTTTACTGGAATACCAACCGCATCAGATGCTTAGCGCTCATTTATAACCCAACGAAGCTAGGCGATTTACCCACTCGCTGCTATTAACTGGAATCTATGATAACTAATACAGTCGGGTGGGCATGCCGAAATCGACAAACAATTGCGAAAGCTGTTGAGTAATAAAATGGAAGAGTTTCGAACATTCTCTAAAAAATGGGAAAAATAACACGCGCGGCCAAGGACAATTTGTAGTTATGATGAATTGCAGCCTAGTAACTCGAGTGCTGAATCTCTACTGATCCTAGCAAGCGTTGAAGTACTCGATAAAAATTTGAATTCGGTGGAAAGCCTTCAGGCCGCTTGCCGTTTTCTTTCGGGGATTAGATATCGATCTATAGGCTTCGTTAGAAGTCACAAGTCCATGTTGGAGAAGTTGTTGTTGTGGTGCTTTTACATTCGCAAAATACCGTTACTGCATCTGACCGACTTCGATCTTGTCGACTTTGAATTATTTTATTTATCCCCGCCCAAGCATTGGGTTGCGAAACGTTCATGCTGCCGATTCAACGCTACCGCTAACAGCACATGCTTCAACAAATCCTGGCGTCCATTTCATCCACCTCATAATATGTATCACAGTAGACGGCTTCTATGCCGTACATTAAATAGAGTTATCAGGGATGTTTTGCCAAATGTGACCTTGCGCGCGATATTGCCTTACAAACAGCCCTCTACAGAAAATAAATAACTAACAAACGGTGAAATTCAAGTAATTATTGAAAGCTATTTGAATTATTTATTTGAGCTTAGCTCTAATCGCAGTGCGCATGCGAGAAAGCTTTTTGTGTTTGTGTGCGCGCTTTATCTAAAGGTTGATGTACGCGCTTTCAATATTCTCAGACCGCATCTATACTTAAATGATGTCACCCGGCTTTCTGATGGCGGATTTTCCTGGAAAATTGATACGCCTGAGGGACAGGTCATTCACTATCTCCCTGAAAGCTTTGGGAGATATTATGAGCGCTACTGTGACGCAGTCGGTTTTAATGCTGAAACATCTTATCCACCTAACGAGTTAGCGTTTCAGCGTACAGCAACTGGCTGTGAGGTTACTGCACATACCGTGATCAGTTGGCTCCAAAACCTTCCTAAACACCCTCAGATAGACTTCACACCTTCAAAATTGTTAGACGCGCTCGCGATAAAGTCCGCCACTAAAGCAGAAAGAATAAATTATTCGGCAAGAAAACGTATGCAGGATGTGATTATTGACTCCAAAAAGCGTTATCATAAGTTTCAAGTCAGGCTGGATGGCATGAATATCAACTCAACTCATCTAGTCTAGAAGAAAACCAATTACTATCGAATAGCGGTGGCGTTGCGTTTCCACTGCTGTGTTTGACAGTAACGAATGGTGCAGTCGTCTTATGTTTTAATTACTCCGAAGTTGGTCGCTAGATACCCAAGACGGCTTTCAACGCGATCCGCCCGCCCGGTTGCGGCACTTCCCTCCCCTGGTGACCTTCATAATCAACCCGGACTCATCCCCACCCAACCCTATCCACTCTGAAGCTTTTCGCGGCGTCACGGCGAAAAACTCTACACCCCTTTGAGGTCAAACAGGCAGAGTTGACGTTCATCATTAGTCGAAATATTTTGCTCTCGCCGACCACGACGCGTTAACTTCATCGCCAGCTGCTCCGTCGACGCAGCCTGCTTGGGACTACCGCGCGTAAGTTGATCCTACGCGCGGTCAGTTAACTCTTTAGATCGGAAGTGTTTGCTGCTCCTCACCGGCAGTCGGTAGTGCCGCCAACTCGCCGATGTCCTCGTCATCTTCATCCATGGATGTGCTAACCGCGGATGACCAATCCCGTAGCTCTACTACAGCCGGGAGCTTTTCCAAGGCATTGGTCGGTTCGATCCCAAGCTCAGCTAGGCGCTGCAGAAGTTCTCCGAAGATTTCCTCCTTATGCATGCTCCAGGACGAAGCAAAGCACCGCCAGAACGTCCAGCCTGCACGCTCGAGGATACGTTGGCGATTCATGTCTGCCTCCCAGCGATCGGGGCCATGGAAAGCGTCCCCATCACACTCGATGGCCAGACGATTATCGTTGGCGCCTTCTACGACCATGTCGAGCCTGAATGCCCCACTCTTCACCTGCGGGATGACGCGGTATCCCCGCTCAACCAATCTGCTGAATACCTGCTGCTCAAACCCAGACTCGCACAGCTTGATGAGGCCATCCTGATCGACCTCCTGCTCAGTTAGCGGTTTGCTGAAGTACTCGAGGAGTGTACGACGAACATCTTTCTGGGAGAGATGATCAAGAGTGACCGAGCGAATCAGGTACATCCTGTCACGCGCACGGCTAGCGGCTACGTTGAACCGCTGTTCAGCAGCATTGCCTGAAAGCGGATGGCAGTTCTCTGGATCTGCGACCATGGAAATGAAGATGATGTCGCGCTCGCTTCCCTGGAAGGTGCTGGCGTCACCACACGCAAATTCGCGAGCATGGAGCTCCACGGCCGGGCATCGTTCACGTACTAGCGAATCGATGAATTTGGCTTGTTCCATGCCCCCTAGCAGCGTCACCACGCCAATCGAGCGACCCGCATACTTGTCGTCCTTGATAAGTGCCTGGATTTCTTCAACGATGGCTTCGGCCTCAAGCTTGTTGCAGCCCTTCTTGTTCCGCACTCCTTCTTTGACGTAGATATCCACAAGCGGTGGATCGAGGCGCTCGGATGGTCGAGGGATTCGAAGGGGCTGGATCGCGCCGCCGTAGAACTGGTTGGAATAGGAAATTATGGGAGGGACGCAGCGGAAATGCTCACGCAGCATAACCATGTGGCCTGCGAAGACTCGCGATGCCAAATCGTAAAGAGATTTATCCGGCGTCATGTCGGCGCCATAGGGCTGGTCATTCAGGAACCGGTTACGGAGCTCGCCGATCCTCTTGCCGGATTTGAAACCGCCATCGGGAGAAACCTGCTTGTCATCCCCTACTACCAGTACCTTTTTGGCCCTAACGATAGCCGGCAAAGCCCATAAATCTGACTGGCTCGCCTCATCCACAATCACCAAGTCGAAGGCGCCTATTTCCGCCGGCATGGACTCTGAAATCTTGGCGTGACTCATGATCCAGCATGGCACGGCGCCGGCAGCATCCTGCATGCACTGTTGAGCATCGCGGCGATAACGCTCCGCGTTCGGCCCTGTCCCCTGCCCTATCTTGCGTATCGCCGTCGAGTAGCCGGCTAACGCTTGCAGTACCATCGGGCTGGCATTGGCCTTAGTGGACAGCCAAGCCGCTCGGCTCACCACTTCCCGATACATACGCGCCAGGCCAGCCTCGAGTTTTACTCGCTTGCCGTTTAGCTCGACGAGTTCATGACGCGCTTCGATGCTTTGCAGGTGAGAGCGTATCTGCGCATGCTGCCACGCCTCCTTCCAACTACTTGGGAAAGCCAGGTCTTCAGCACCGTTCTCAACGGGGACAGTCAACAATCGTTCGGAGAGCTTTTCCGCTCCAGCTTTCATCACTCGATGCGCGCCCTCCCTGACATTATTCAGGAGGCCACCGAGTTCTCTGATCCGCTGCAGTTCTGTCAGCAGATCGACATACTGGGATACGATCCGATGCGTATCCTGATCCGGGCTGCCCAGGCACTCCAGAACGAATGTACGAAGTCGGCAGGCGATAGGGCCCTCGCCCGCGACTTTGGCCTGCAGAATCGCGAGCGAGGCGCCCGCCATACTGAGATCTAATCGCGCAAGGTTCTGAGTGAGGTGATCCCGCAGGCCACGAATCTCGGCGATTGTCAGCCGATGCATGTTATCCGGCGCGTCTGCGAAGACCTCCTCGCAGAGCGGCTGTACCTTGTCGACGTACCGTGATGTGAGCTCAAGAGCCGCCTGAACTGTACTAACGGTTAGCTCCAGTTGCCGCAGATGGGCCATTCCCGCTTGAAGTCGCGGGATCCCTAGGGTCTCGGCCAGCGGGTTCCAACGCGCAGTGAAGGATCGCACGTCCGCGTAAAGATTCAGGTAGTCCTGGACGGTCTTCCAGTGCTCGGCAGACTTCGGAGCTGAGCCATTGATCCGGACATGGCTGATATGTGTCTTGGCTTGGGATGCTCCGAAGCTCATCAGACCAAACGGCTTTCCTGTTTCGGTAGCTCTATCCACGGCCTCGGACGTTTTCTCGCAATCCAAGGCTTCCTCTGGGAATTCAACAAAATTTTCCAGCATGACCTTGCGCCGTTGCATTAACGCCTGCGCGGCTGGAAGCATGCCTACAAGGACTGAAATCTCACTGTCGTAGCGTTCACCTGCTGCTTTGTGGCGCAGCTCCATCGACCAAGGAACTTCGCAGTCCCCGCCGTCGTGCAACACCACAAGCTTTTCTTCGCATTGATCCAGTTCCAGATCCAGCTTCCTGGCGGCAGCGACAACGGCTTCACTGTCGGATTTCAGGGGCATGAGATCACCCTGACCCAAGGCATATTCGAGCGACTTTAGCTGGCGGAGTGAGCCATGGAGCTTCCCGATATCCGCCGCTGCCGGTAATTGCTCCACCTCAGGCAGACTGGAGTTGACGTAGACAAGGTCATGCCCGAGGTCGCGGCGGGCCTGTTTTAAGCTCCTACCGAACTCATCGTCGAAAGGCAGAGAGTGTTCGGGAGACAATGAAAGTTCGTCGTCAAACCAGGCGTATTGGTCGCCGCCCTTCATCAGAAGCTCAGCAAGCTCTTCCGCACGATACTTGGCATCGCCTACCTGGATATCGGAAAGCTGATTCAGGGCAATCTCATTGACGCGGCGATCAAGCCTCACCAGCTCAGTATGAGCAAGATCAATGGACTGGTGCAGGCGATCAATCTCCCCCCGAGCAAGTGATGGATTGATTTGCGAAACTTGGTGTTGGATAGCCTCAATCGAGCCTTGGAATTGCCGGATCCCCTCGCGGTCACTGGTCAGCAGCGCAACCGTCAGTGGCCGAACCTCAGACGGTATTTTCGACTGGAGTACCTTCAGGGCCTGCTCGCCACGAGAGGTGACAAGCACACGTTTGCCAGTCGCCAGGTAGTGGCAGATGATGTTGGCGATCGTATGGGTTTTGCCGGTACCGGGAGGGCCCTGAACCGCCACGCCTGGTGCGTGCTCCAGACGTTGAACGATAGTGACCTGCTCGTCGTTGTATGGGAGGGGGAAATACAGTTCCTTGGGCTCAGCCCTCGACCCATCCATGCTTCGGCTGGACAGCCCGCGGAAGTTGACGTGCTGGTAATCGATTGCAATCGTCGATGCCGGGGTCACCAACGCAAGCGGGCCCGCAGGCAGCTCGAGACAGTCCTTAAGTTTCTCCCGGATCTTGCGAAGGTCGTTGATCAACCAGTTGCTGGGTTTGGGGCGCGCAAACACGACCCATGCATCGCTTACCTGCAGCGTGTCACCTGGTTCCGGGAAGCCCTGGGCGCCGTCTCCCATCACCTCCAGATATTTGCCTCTGCTGTCGAGGCTTCTGGCCGAGAGCTTGAGCACATCAGCAAAGGTCGATGGCAAGAATGGGTTCAAAGTGGAGTCGGCATGCCTGCCCAGGTGATCTCGAATAGCTCTTTCGCACTCGCTGGCGCCAGGGATATTGGCATTAATCAGAGCATCGAACTCGATCATCGACTCTGTAGCGCGCGGGCGGACTTCGACCGCCATGCTCTCCTCGTTCAAAGAGATGTCGAGCGCCTGGGTCAACAAAGGATAATTGAATCCTTGCTGCGCATCGTTGATTGTTAGCGTCCAAGCGCTGACGCCGATGCCCCATACCAACTCCCGGGCAGATTTTCCCGTCTCCATCTGCTGCATCAATGCAAACATGTCGCCATAGAGGCTGATGGTCTTGCGGCGGGGCTTCTCAAGCTCAGCCCATTCGTGCCACTGGATAAGGTATGTCGTAAGCGCAGCCGAAGCTTGCGTGCGCACCTCGGATTCCACTGCGCCGATATCGCCCTCCGGATCTTTGTCCTGCTGCTCGCGGATAAGCTGGAGGAGTGCCTGCTCGGAGAGCGCTGGTGGCTTGGCGGGATTGTCACTGACTTTGATGAGGGAGCTGTAGCCGCCATCAACTGGTGCTGGAGCACGTGATTCTTCGAGCCGTTCGATCTGCAGCCAGACATTGTCGCCTGGGAATTGGAGATCAAAGTGCAACCCAGGGAGACCTAGAAGGCCCGCCGGTGGATACACGTCATTAACAGAGCTCGTTAGCTGAAAACGCGACGGATCAAGCTCCTTGAGACTTTCCTCTGCATACTCAAATAGCCGGCTGAGGAGCTCGTTAGGCGTCCGTTGCATGTTGATACTCCGTAAAAATTCAGGGGCGCGATTACATAGGTAAAGATGGCGCCAAGGATGCCATATTGCCTCTACACGTGGTCTCGAAATTAATCTCTTCCGACGAGTGTCCAGACTCATTGGGCAAGTTCAGACAGAACCGCAGGTGCCAGTCTTCCGCAGATTAGGCGTAGAGGCATGTACGTCCTATCTATAAGTGTGTAAACCGCTCGATCCGTCTTGGACAGAATCAAATGTCCAATCGGCCAGCCCTTCACAGTCACGGGCAAGGTAGTCAGATGGTACGCCTACTCTTGGATCAGTCCCCACTGCCAATGCGGCAAGCCCTGCACTCTGGGCCGACGGGTTCAATCCATCCCACCAAGAGATACGGACAGCATGATTCTCACAGGCCAATGAAATTCGCAGCAGCATATCTTCAAGCTTTGCACCGCAACGGGAGCCTTCTTGTAGCGACTGACGCACCAGCTGACAGGTCTGGTCGCTTGACTCGTGCCAGGCGAAAACATACGCCCACCCTTGATCAGTGGGGGCCGTAAAAAATGTCAGTAAATCGAGCGCTTCAGCCTCTGGCCCCAGACCCTGGATCTTGCGCCCAAGAAAATCATAATCTGGGAAAAGCAGGCCTGTGGCTTGTATTGAGCAAGGGGAACTTGACCAAAAGACAATGAATCGGAATTCAGCAAAATTCCGCTGGGCGAGTGCCGCATCGTAGATGACTTTGTGCCAGTGGAGATGCTGAAAACCAAACGCCTGACCTTGAGCAGCATCCTGTAGTAATAGGCGGTTGGCTTCAGGCAAATCTGGGTGGTCGATCATAGCTGCCAGGGAGCGTGCGGCATTCTCTTTGACAAAGTACTCACGACAAACGCTGCGGTAGGCGTAAAGGGCAACCTGTTCATGATCGAATGTCAGTGGCCTGTCATCGATAGGCGCGAACAGCCTGTTGTCGTGGTGCTTGCACAGCCACGGAAGGTAGAAACCTTATTGATCCCCGCTTTCTTCAGTTGAGGCTTGCCCCCGGTAGCTCTCAACGTGGTGAGATCTGCGGAGACCGGTAAACGTGACCCTGTTCCTCGATCAGACTGAGCTGGCCGCCCTTCTGGATGGAATGCGCAGAGATGATGGCGTTGCAGCGGGCCCCATTTTCGTGATGGAGGCATCGCCCCCTGTTGCGCTGCTGCGCCATTGCTGCCTGATGCGCTTTAGTAAAGGACATGACGGTCTCTATGTATTGGTGCCTACTCAGAGGATGCATTCCGGCACTATAGGTCGCTAGATGCCCGGGGCACCTTTCAAACTGATAAGAGGGGCATGTTCTCTCAGGCTCTTACGGCCTTTCTATCTGCCGATGGGGCGGACGGCCATTGATATCTGGTGCCGGCAGCATCCAGCTTCATAATCGGAGCCAGGGCGCCGAATGGCTCAACCCTTTTTAAGAGCAGTTGGGATAGACGATGATGAGCGAACTTCCAACCTGAGGTGCCTTCATCATGGCTACGTGGTTTTCCTGTGATCTGATCCATGTTTCAACTCCTAGGTCGTTTCGAAGGCTTGGCGTGCCTGGCGATTTGCTTATCCTCTACTCCTGAGGAGGCATTGCTACCCTCCTCCAGGCCTGGCTCATCAACCCTAGCCTGCCGCAGTTGCTCATTCTCTTTCTGTGCAGTCGCCAGCAGCACCGCGGTTTCTTGCTCACGCAAATCGGCTACAGCGGCGGACTGGTGGAGTCCCTTAACTTCTTCACGCAGAGCTGAGATCTGCCCCATGAGGTGCTCGACCACCCCGGCGGACTTGGCCTCACCCTGGCGTAGTATCTCAACTTGAGAGTTAAGAGACTGAAGCAAGGCTTCCTGAGTATGCAGGGCTTTGGTTTGCTGTCTGGCTTCACCGAGCAGGCGTTCATTGTCGCGATTCAGTCGGGTCAAATCGTCCTGTTTCACGGCGATGGTCTCCCGCAACTTGCGCTGCTCAACTTGCATCTCGTGCAGTTGAGACTCGTGCTTGCGTTGATCCTGATCCCGCTGTTCCTTCGCCGCTTCCCGATAGTGCTGGAGCGCCCCACGGGCCTGGACGTGCTTTTCCTCCAGCGATTGGATGTGCTTGTCCTTCTCAGCAACTAGAGACTCTAGGTCGGTGCAGCGCTGACTGAGGCCTGCGTTACGGGTCAGCTCAGCCTGGAGTGAGGACTGGGTGGTTGCAAATTCAGCGATCTGCGTCTCTATCGCCGCCTGCTGGGTGGCCGAATTACGGTGAGCGGTAGCCAGCTCCGATTTGAGCACGATGACCTGGTTTTCCAGCGCGGCCCGCTGCAGGTCAAAAGCCGCGGTCGCCTGGGAGATTACTTCCTGGCTCTCCTCCATAAGCTGATCCAGCAGCGTTTGCACCATGCCGTTGAGCGCGTCGCCCATCCGTTCACGTGATGCCACAGGCTTTGGGTTGGAGGGTTCAAGCTCTTTCAAGTATCGAGAAATCGTTGTCTTGGAGCCCGTATTTCCGAGCTCGACGCGCACCGCGTCGATGCTGGGATTGGCTCCCCTGGCTAGCAACGCCTGACGCGCTATTTGCACAACAGCTTTATTGATTCCGCCTCGTGCCATGGGGAGGGACTCCTACGATTTCGTAATGTGTTACATGTCATGTAAATACATAACACTTTATAGAAATTTTACGCCGTTTGATCTCGATTTACTAGAAGCACATAATAGTGCTTTATAGCCTCTTGATTCTTTGTGGCGCCCGGAAAACCTCCAAGAGGCGTATGCAGGCGCAAACGCTCCGATTTTGAAGGCAAAGTACGATGGAAAAGGCAGATCGGTACCTCAGCGCCGGCACCCGGGAGAACACCCGAAAAAGCTACCGGGCGGCGATCGAGCACTTCGAGGTGACTTGGGGCGGGTACCTGCCCACGACCGGCGTGGGCGTCGTTCGCTACCTGGCGGAGTACGCAGACAAGCTCTCCATCAACACTCTGAAGCAGCGTCTGGCAGCCCTTGCGCAATGGCACATCACTCAGGGCTTCCCTGATCCGACCAAGACGCCTGACGTTCGCCAGATGATCAAAGGCATCCGGGTCGTGCACCCTGCAAAGGTTAAGCAGGCCGCCCCACTGCTGCTGAAGCATCTGGAACAAGCGGTCACATGGCTGGAAAGGGAAGCTGCAGTAGCCCTTGAACGCGGAGATTACAAATCGCTGGTGCGTCACCGTCGCTCGGTGGCGATCATCTTGATTGGATTCTGGCGTGGCTTTCGAGGCGACGAGTTGGCCAGGCTTACGGTGGAGGACACCCAAGCCATAATCGGTGAAGGCATTACCTTTTTCCTGCCCTACACCAAGGGTGACCGCCAGCATGAAGGAACTACGTTCCAGACGCCGGCGCTCGCCATGCTCTGCCCCGTGGAGGCCTACATTAACTGGATTACAGTTGCCGGGATTGCGAAAGGCCCAGTGTTCCAGCGAATTGATCGCTGGGGCAATCTGTCAGGCAAAGCCATGCAGCCGCATAGCCTGATCCCCGTGCTGCGCCGTATTTTCAAAGAGGCAGGATTGCCAGCGGAGCTATATAGCAGCCACTCGATGCGGCGAGGCTTCGCGACTTGGGCCTCTGCGAACGGCTGGGACATCAAGGGCTTGATGAGTTATGTGGGCTGGAAGGACATGAAGTCGGCGCTGCGCTATGTGGATGCGAGCGTGTCGTTCGGCGGAATTGCTTTGCGCGCGGCCCAGCGATCGCCCGACATCGAGAGTAAAAGGATTTCCGTTGATCACTCGCGCACTGATTGACGTCTAGTCGGCAGTCTCAAAAAGTTCTTTCAGAAAGCCGTGGAAGCAGTCATTCAGAATGATAGAGCACTCGGAAAACTTATCTGCAACCTCGCGAATCTGTTGGGCAGTCCATGGCTGCCCTGCCCTGAATAGCCTTGCCATGCCGTCAGCTTGGTCAGTTCCGGGCCTGCCATGTAGAAGGTTATTACGATCCACGACTAGATCAGCAAAGCGGGATGCACCATCAAACAGGCGCGCTTTTCCTTCACTGTCATCAAGTGATTGACTGAGTGCTATGAGCCTTTTGGAGATGGCACCTGCAGTCCTGGGGTTGAGCTCTGATAGAGCGCCAGGTTGAATTCGCTCGCAGATCCAGACCGCATTCCACTCTAGTATGCTGAAGGTGAAAACCGCTTCGCCCAGCGCCTGTGAGTACTCTGGATAGATGGGTTGTCGCAAGCGTGCGTCCTTCATGACTACCTCAAGATGTTAGGCCGGTTTCTTCCGGACGCGGTACATACCGCTCAATTGTAGAGACCGGATACGTCCGGCAAGCCCAGTTGTCTCGGAAATATTCGATTGAAGGCGCAGTCGGCCGGCGTCGCTCCTGGGGTGTTCCGGGCTCAAGGACATTACCCGTTGGGCGCTCGCTAGGATGGTCAGCCTTTGGCGTATCCGGTGAGGTAGGTGCCGTAAGGAAAGCAAACACAACAACGCAGACTACCCAAGCGGCCAGAACCCCGACGCCCGAGATGGCAGTCCGCTTGAATACTGTTTCAGAACGCCCAACCGGTATCGTTACCATCGCATCGTAATCGTCTGCCGATAGAAATCTATAAAGCTTGGTCTGCCACTGTTTACGTAGTCCGCGTTGCACAAGAATAAAATGCCAACCCGACCACGCAATGGTCACCACATACAGCCACACAATGATCATTACAGCCAAAATGAGCCAAGGATTGAGCGCAACGCTGATGCGTGCGACGGCGAGGCCAATGCCTACACCCGCCGCTGTTGTAATGGTGGTAACTGTCTGGCGGGTCTTCGTTATTCATTCTGAATTCTCAGCCGCTGCCGTGACCTAATTTGGTGTCCATTTCAAATCAATCCCGTTGTTAATAGATTGATCAGTAATGGGAAAGCTCACACTTTCCCAATACGTTCCGGATCAAATTTGGGCGATGCCGCCGTCGACAAATACTTCGCTGCCGTTCACGAAGCTGGAATCATCAGAGGCCAGGAATACTGCTACCTTTGCGACTTCATCTGGATCGCCAACGCGGCCCATTGGAATCAATGAAGCAAAGTGATCCAGCAGACCTTGCTGCTGTGCCGCGTCTGGGCCTGCCAATTCTACGAGGCCTGGTGTCTTGATCGGACCAGGGCTGAGAGTGTTCACGCGAATGTCCTGACCTTTCAAGTCGAGGATCCAGTTACGGGCGAAGGACCTTACAGCTGCTTTCGAAGCGGCGTAAACACTGAAATCTGGGGTGCCAACACTACCCGCGGTAGAGCCCGTGAGAATCACGGAAGCTCCCTTGGACAGCAGTGGCAGCGCCTTTTGGACCGTAAAAAGTACGCCCTTGGTATTTCGGCCGAAGGTGTCGTCGAAATGCTCTTCAGTGACATCTTTCAGATTTCTCATTTCACCGCCGCCAGCGTTCACGAACAGAACGTCAACACGACCGTGTTGTTCTTTCACCTGGGCGTACAACGCGTCCAATTGATCCAGCTTGGAGGAGTCGACTTGAACACCGGTTGCATTACCGACAGCCAAAACAGCAGCATCAAGCTCAGGTTTGCGCCGACCAGTGATGTAAACGTGAGCACCTTCCTTAGCGAAACGAATGGCAGTTGCCAATCCAAGGCCGCTGGTACCGCCGGTGACGATGGCGATTTTACCTTCAAGTTTGCGTGACATTTGACGTTCCTCAGGTTGGCGCAAGAAAGCGCATGACCAAAGAATATCGACGAACCCTGCCTTTCGAAATAGAATTGATTGCAAACCATCATTGCAGAAATGTCGATGTCAAAGATGCCAGATTTTGAAGGATTAGCGATGTTTGCAAAGGTAGCTGAGGAGCGATCCTTTGCGGCTGCTGCGAGGGTGATGGGTGTCTCCGTCGCAACGGTTTCACGAGGAGTTGGTCGCTTGGAAGAAAGGCTAGGTGCCCGTCTTTTAAATCGGACCTCCCGACAGCTCGCACTCACAGAATTTGGCCGCAGCATAGCGGAAAGCGCTAGTCGCCTGTACCGAGAGGCGGAAGAGACGGAGGGTATTGCACGCGAACTTTCGTCACAACCTAGAGGGCTCGTGCGATTGGCGATACCGATGACTTACGGCGTCCGCTGGGTTGCCCCGATTCTACCGGAATTTCTTCTCGCTTATCCCGAAGTGTCAGTCGATCTTCATTTGTCCGACGCGTCAGTCGACCTCATTGGGGAAGGCTTTGATGCTGCGATGCGGATCGCAATATTACCCGACTCATCTCTAGTAGCACGACGAATTAGCCGGGTTGCTCGGTATCTTGTGGCGTCTCCTAGATACCTTGAACAGCATGGTCACCCAAAACACCCTCATGATCTGGTAGGTCGAAATTGCTTGGGATATGCCTATCGAGCCCAGAGTGACGTCTGGCGCTTACTCAATAAATCAGGGGATGAGGTCAGCGTCTCCCCCAATGGCTCTCTGCGCGTCACAAATGTGGACGCCTTAATCCCTGCCGTACTTGCAGGAATTGCGATAGCTGAGCTTCCAGAGTTTGTCGCAAGTGAATATCTACGCGATGGAAGACTTCAAGTGGTACTGCCAGAGTGGAGCATGCAGGAGGGAGGACTGTATTTTGTGACGCCGACCGCTCGCACCCGGCCAGCCAAAGTGGATGTGCTAGCGGATTTTTTCATAGCCAAATTATCTGATCCGGCTTGGCGTTTGACTAATCGATCCTAGGCGAATACTAGCGAATTACAGAGCGTAGCGAAATTTCCGCCCCAACCCTGATACCTCTACGCCCAAAAATCACAAACAAGATTCGGAAAGAGTGAAGCTCGACCTCACCACTCTCCTAGCTGAAACGCCTGCGCAGTGTATCGATTTGGATTGGGAAAATTTGCCACCTATGGGCCGGGAGTTTCGATGACCTGCTACTAAGGCTGCTTTGTCCCTGACACCAGGAAGCTTCAGCCTCTGGAAGCGCCAGAACCGTCACTCGAAATTTTTCCGCCTCCACCTCATGATGACGTTCGACTTTTACTCCAACGAACACCGTCAGTCCCAACCCCACCGACTCTGCATCGAGCGTTGCCTGATAACCGCGGATGACTCCTGCCTCCTCCAGATTGCGCACGCGCCGCAAACAAGTAGAGGGAGAGAGACCGATCTCTTCTGCCAGTTGTACGTTAGTCAGTCGACCGTCTCGTTGAAGGGCGGCTAGGATGCCTCTGTCATCGCTATCGAGCTCTATTTGAGGATTTCGAAAATTTGGCATAGGCAAACCTTTTATAAAACTTCATCGGCATAAACTGCCAAAACAACCCGAGTATTGAGTTCAAAACGCAACCACCTGCCCTCCCCCCTTGGACCTAGAATTTATCTCCCTCACCACTCACTGAGCTGCTTCAGAATGGAAGATAAAGCGCTGTATCTCTTAGCCCTTTTAATGATCTTTTTAATGCCCGGCCCGGACATGATCCTGCTGCTGCAAACCGGCGCAAAACAAGGCAGAACGGCTGCATTGGCAACCGCACTGGGTTTGGCATTTGCGCGTGCCTGCCACGTCACATTGACCGCCTTGGGGCTGGCAACGATGTTCAAAGTTCTTCCCTGGACATTTGATGTCGTTAAATACGCAGGCGCTGCTTATCTACTCTGGATAGGGTTACAAATGTTTAAAAGCAGTGGCGCAAGCTCACCAACAGCTGTTGAGAATCCCGTTGCATCGCCATCCTTGAAGGCAGCTTTCCGGCGTGGTCTTCTGACTAATCTGCTCAATCCGAAAGCGTTACTGTTCAGCTCAATATTGCTACCACAATTCATTGACCCCAATCGCTCCTCCGTATGGGAGCAATTTGCCGTGTTAGGTATCGTCCTCGTAATTACAGGGCTTCTGTTCGACAGTATTTTTGCAACCGCCAGCGCATGGGTAGGCCGCTGGATGGAACGAAGCGCGCTGGCGCAACGCATTCAGCAATGGCTATTCGGTACTCTTCTCATAGGATTCTCCGTAAGGCTGGCACTGGTACAGCAAGCCTGAAACCCAATTATTGAAGAGCTTTTTCATTGGCTATTGCGGTACCAGCACATTCGCGCCGATACCGACGCGAAATTGCTGCATTGACCACTGGGGCGACTTTCAATTGGGCTAACCCGCCCAGACAAACGATCCAGTTGCCAACTTTTGGATTATTTATCCGACTGCCAGCTGTAACGGCTAAGCTCCGGATTGAGAGGGGTTTTAGCGAAAACATTGGCAAAGTTGCACAGGGTTGCCAGGCTCACTCCAAGGATTACTTCCAAGGCATTTCCCTCTGTGTAGCCCGCAGTTTTGAAAGCGTCGTAGGTTTGTTCACTGACGTTACCGCGCGTCGCGATTACTTCGCGGGCAAAGGCTGCCAAGGCTTCAAGCTTCACCTCCGGTATGGCTGTTTGTCCGCGCAGTGCGCCGACCACTTCATCAGACAACTTCGCCTTGTTCAACGCTACCGCAGTGTGACCCGCTACGCAGAAATCACAACCGTGATTGGTCGCAGCAATCAGCTGCACGACTTCACGTTCAGCTAAGCTCAGCTCAGCTTTGCCATTGAGGGCAGATACCGTGACGTACGTTTCCAATGCCGCTGGAGCATTTGCCAACACAGCCAGTAAATTTGGAATGAAACCAGAGTTTTTCTGGGCGTTTTCCAAGAAAGGTTTGGCTGCTTCAGGTGCAGTTTGCAATGTGTGGAGAGTGACACGTGCCATGAGATATTTTCCTGCGAATTGAATGTCCGGCAAGTCTGTTGGCAACACGAATTTACAACCACTCTCCTGAGTAGCGTTTACCTGCCTCTGAGTATTTTCATTAGATGATTTCGTCCAGCCCGCTGATTGATTGGTTATTAGAAAGTCTTGAGCTAGAGGCCAACCTCTTTCATGTTGGCCGTTACTGTGGAGGATGGCATGCCAGCACCTACGGCTCTGCACGATCCAGTTTTCATTTGGTCGTACAAGGCAATTGTTGGCTACATATCAATGGACAGAATCAGGCGCAGCAACTGAATGCAGGAGATGCTGTGTTTTTGTTGCGTGATCAGAATTATCGGTTGTCCAGTGCCGAAGAGGCTAATACCGCCCACCGTCTACCTCGCAGAGAAATGACAAAGCTGGATAGCGAGTCCGTGGACGGTGTGGGGCTGGTATGCGGCTTCTTTTACTTCAAGTCCGGGTTGTCATCACTGATCATCGAGGGGTTGCCGGACTGGATAATTCTACGGGCTGGGGATCCGTCGCTGAGTGCTGCCCGCGCCCTGTTCGATTTGATCCTGGATGAATGCCAGCAAGCCTCACCCTCCTCTGCATTGTTGGAGCGTCTAAGCCATCTGCTATTTCTGTATGTGTTACGCCAACAGGTAATGGAAAATCATAACCTAGGGGGCTTGGTGGCCCTTGCTCGACATCCGGTCTTTGCCACATTACTGGACCAATTAATTGAGTACCCAGCGCGCTCATGGTCTTTAGAGAGTATGGCGGCGTGTACCGGGCTTTCTCGCTCGGCGTTTTTCATAAAATTTAACGAACTGGTAGGCCAGTCGCCGGGGCAAGTGCTACTAGCGCTGCGAATTCGCCATGCCTGTCAATTACTGAAGAACAACCAGACAGTGGAGACGGTGTGTGCAGCTGTGGGCTACCAGTCGATTTCCGCGTTTTCTCGCGCTTTCGCCAAATCGGTGGGCATGCAACCAGGAGCCTATCGAAAAAATTATGAAGGCCGTTGAGCTACTTTCGGATGGAATCCACCCGTATGGAGTTGGGCACCCTATCGGCAGCACGACAGCTACAGTCACACCGTCGGTGACTGTTGTGAGGAGGATTGGTGAAAAACTTTTTCGCTCAAAGCGATCGCCATCAGAATCTTGTGGCGAAACAACTTTTTGCTTCAACGCTCCGAATGAATGGTCAGCAGCAGCGCGTTGTACATTTTCCATTGCCGTAGCGAGCTTTCTGACGCTCGCGAAAGAGTTCCGAATACGTCATTACCGGCTGGTCCGGATGGTTGATACCCATTTGGGCCACATAATTGTCGTAATCGGGTACACCTACCATCAATCGCGCGCTCTGGCTCACCGACTTCAGCGCGGTCTGTAATGTGCTGAACAAAACAACTCTCTCTGTTTGGAGGGGGACTGATGCATCAAACCGCAGTTATATATCTGGAATGTGTCTGAGCTTTTCTATTTCTAAGTACGTCCAGAATCGCGCGTCACGTTGTCAGTTAACGCTAAGGCGAACAACGGGCCAGTAGGTAAGCGGCGCTATTTAATTCGGGCCGTCTGCCCGGAAATCATGTTTTCCAAGCAGCCGGCAAGTGCAGCCTATTTCTGCAAGTTAACCGGCGGCTCACCCTTCTTGACGATGTAAGGTGGTCTACGCGCGGACCCCGTTCCGATGAGTCTCCCGCCCCTCGATCTATCCATGTCATGGATTGCCACGCTGGACAACGATCCAGGCGAGCGTTGGTTACGCTCCCGCATTGCTGATTATTTGAGCGAAAAAAGTGGAACATTGCTCGAAATAAGTGCAAAAAAAAAGCGGCTTAAAATTTCCGTCAATAATTCAGGTTAACCAAGCCTAATTATTGCAGTAATTGATGAACGAAGTCACGACTCACCCTCCAGCCTTACATAGATAGCATGAAAGCTCAGCAGCATTAGACTTATCCCATATAATAAATAAATCATTGCTCCCTCTTATTCTTGGACGATATTTAGCAAGACCTCTAGCATTGGTCTTCGCAATTTCACCCAGACACTTAACGCCGGAACTTGTACATGAAAGAACTCATCGAAGGTTTCATCAAGTTTCAAAAAGAAATTTTTCCGCAGCGAACGGACCTTTTCAAATATCTCGCCACTACCCAAAATCCAAAAACGTTATTTATCACGTGCTCCGATAGTAGAGTCATTCCGGAGTTGCTCACACAGCAAGAGCCCGGAGAGCTATTCGTTATACGCAACGCTGGGAACATAGTTCCATCCTATGGTCCACAACCGGGTGGTGTCACCGCCTCTGTCGAGTATGCCGTTGCGGTACTCGAGGTCCATGACATCGTCATTTGCGGTCACTCGGATTGCGGAGCAATGACGGCGGTTTCCAGTGGCAAATCATTGAATCATTTACCGGCAGTGGCGGCCTGGATGAGCTATGCGGAGTCGGCGAAGGTAATGAACGCGACCCGTACCCACGCATCCGACAAAGAACGTGTCAGCTCAATGGTTCGGGAAAATGTTATCGCTCAGCTCTCCAACCTGAAAACCCACCCCAGCGTCAGATTGGCTCTGGAACAGAAAAAGCTGAATCTGCATGGTTGGGTCTATGACATCGAAACAGGGTCCATCGTCGCGCTCGATGGCAGAACCAACAAATTCGTTCCATTGGCGGAGTTTCCGGAAACAACGGCATAGGGCTCACCTGCTCCCTAAGCACATTGCCTGCTTGACCACGATGTCCCCACACGTTTGGAGTGAAAATCATGGCTGAATCTGAAACGCGTCCCCCACTACCCCCTTTCGATCGTGAGTCGGCAATTCTCAAAGTCCGGCTTGCAGAGGATGGCTGGAACTCCCGCGATGCAGAAAAAGTTTCACTGGCTTACACAACTGATACCAAATGGCGAAATCGAGTCGACTTCGCAGTAAACAGGGCTGAAGCTGCAGCATTCCTGACCCGAAAATGGAACAAAGAACTGGACTATCGACTGATCAAAGAGCTGTGGGCATTTACCGATAACCGCATCGCGGTACGTTACGCCTACGAATGGCACGATGACTCCGGTAATTGGTATCGCTCATACGGAAACGAGAATTGGGAGTTTGCTGAAAACGGACTGATGGCTCATCGGTTTGCCTGCGTCAATGACATGCCAATCAAAGAGTCGGAGCGAAAATTTCGTTGGCCGTTAGGCCGTCGCCCTGACGATCATCCAGGTCTTTCTGATTTAGGCCTGTAACAACCGGCGTTCGACAGATGATGTAGCGAAACGAGGAAGTGAAGATGGTCAAGATTCTGGTTCTCTATCATTCGATGTACGGCCATATCGAAATGATGGCGCAGCATGTAGCTCAGGGTGCTAGCAGCGTCCCGGGGGGGTGAAGTCACGGTAAAGCGTGTTCCTGAAACCATGGATCCTGAGGCATTCAAAGCTGCACATGGCAAAACTGACCAGGCGGCTCCAGTGGCAAACCGTGCTGAATTGTCTGGCTATGACGCCATCATATTTGGCACGCCTACCCTCTTTGGCAACATGTAAGGACAGATGCGCAACTTCCTCGATCAGACTGGCGGCCTGTGGGCTAGCGGAGCACTGGTTGGCAAGGCCGCAAGTGTATTTACATCAACGGGTACTGGCGGTGGCCAAGAGATGACCATCACCTCGACGTGGACGACACTTGCTCATCACGGCATGGTCATTGTGCCTATCGGTTATTCCGATCCAGCCTTATTCGATGTATCGCAACCAGGCGGCGGTACCCCCTATGGGGCATCCACCATTTCAGGTGCTGATGGATCCCGCCAAATTCATGAACGCTCCGACCTGCATCTATAGGAACGACTTATGCGCAGGATTGTATATCGGTCTTGGACGCTATCGAGCAACCAGCAGAACATTGCTTCACACCCAAGCAACACCAACCTGGCAAACAGCCAACAAGCAAACCCGATAGGAGAAACACCATGCAACAGTCCCACGCTTACAACGACACCAGCCTCGAGCTGACCGCGAAAATCCTCGACGCCAAGGCGCGCAAAAACTTGTCCTTCGAAGACATGGCTCAAGGCACCGGCCTCGGTCTGGCTTATGTCACTGCCGCCCTGCTCGGCCAGCATCCACTGCCTGAAGCCGCTGCCAAAGTGATCGGCGAAAAACTGGACCTGGACGCCGACTCGGTCGCCGGTCTGCAAATCATCCCACTGCGCGGCAGCCTGTCGGGTGTTCCAACAGATCCGACCATCTACCGCTTCTACGAAATGATCCAGATCTACGGCACCACCTTGAAAGCCCTGGTTCACGAGCAGTTCGGCGACGGCATCATCAGCGCGATCAACTTCAAGCTCGACATGAAGAAAGTCGAAGACCCGGAAGGCGGCCACCGTGCAGTGATCACCCTCGACGGCAAGTTCCTGCCACTGCGTCCTTTCTAAGGATGCAACCGGGCCTGTAAATCGGCCCGCAGCCTTGCGGGCCTGCTTCAAAAAATTTCTAAACCCTTTTCGATCAATCACCACATTTGAATGGAGGATTCGTCATGAAAAAATTCTGTTTCTCGCCCTGTCCCTGACGGCTTCGCTGTCAGCCTACGCACAGGAAGCTGTGGTAGCACCTGAGGCCGTTCCATATGCGTATGGCATGCACTTGGATATCGCCAAAGTCATTCACATCACCCCGACGGCTGATGTCTGTGGCCCGACGCCAGTGCAAATGACTTACCGCGATTCGCACGGTGAAACCCACATCCTGGAATACAGCGTGATCGGTAGCGGCTGCACCAACTAATTGTCACTCACTCAACACTCAATGAAAGGTAAACATCATGAAAGCGCTCATCGAAGGTTTTTTGAAGTTCCAAAAAGAAGCATTTCCGCAACGCACTGACCTGTTCAAACACTTGGCCACCACGCAACATCCAGGCACGTTGTTCATCACCTGCTCCGACAGCCGTGTTGTACCGGAACTGCTGACGCAGCAAGAGCCTGGCGAACTGTTCGTGATCCGTAACGCTGGCAACATCGTGCCGTCCTACAGCCCGCATTCCGGTGGTGTGTCTGCCACGGTCGAATACGCCGTCGCCGTACTGGGCGTGACCGATATTGTGATCTGCGGCCATTCCGATTGCGGTGCCATGACCGCTGTCGCCAAGTGCAAGTGTATGGATCACTTGCCTGCGGTCGCCGGCTGGTTGCAACATGCCGAGTCGGCGAAAGTCATCAACGAATCGCGTCCTCACGCCAGTGAAGCCGCCAAAGTCAGTTCCATGGTGCGTGAGAACGTCATCGCCCAACTGGCCAACATTCAGACTCATCCAAGCGTGCGCCTGGCTCAGGAAAAAGGTCTGGTGAATCTGCATGGCTGGGTCTATGACATCGGCACCGGTTCAATCGACGCCCTGGACGCCGACAACAAGACCTTCAAGTCACTGGTCAAGCATCCGAACACCGTTGCCGTTCATGCCCGTCCAGCAAAAGCTGTTGCCTAAATCAGCCTCTAATTTTCAGGAGCACTCAACATGCTTGAAGTCACTATGTACACCACCACGACCTGCCCCTACTGCCGTAATGCCAAGCGTTTGCTCGATGCCAAAGGGGTTGCGTACAAGGAAATCGATGTGCGCTCAGTCGACGTGAAGAACGAAATGGTCAGCCGAAGCGGTCGCCATACCGTCCCGCAGATCTTTTTCGGCAACTGGCACGTTGGCGGCTTCGATGACTTGGCTCAACTTGAAAGCGAAGGCGGCATCGACCAGGTACTCAACCCGCGCATGGCGGGATGAGCACCGATGACGGCCAGTTCACAAATCCAGCACCAGGGGGGCGTCGCCCTCCTTGGCTTGCGCTGGCACCGCACAGCAAATCAGTACTTCCCCTTCGGCCGGCATCTCAGCCGGCAGGTTCAGATAATGCACTTGGCCACTGACCAATCGGGTCCTGCATGTACCGCACGATCCGCCCCGGCAACTGAAGTCCGGGTTCAGGCCACGGCTCTCGGCCAGTTCCAGTAAACTCCCACCACCCGGCTCCCAACGAGCTTCCTTCGCCGATGCCGAAAACAGCACTTTGACCGGGCTGCTTGCCGCGGGTATCTGCTCGACCGCCGGGGTTAAATGATCCCGTTGGCGAACCAGGGTCGAAGGACCGAAAGTCTCCGCGTGAATACGATCATCGCCAATACGCAACTGACGCAGGCCGTCGTACAGCGCCTGGGTAAAAGCACCAGGGCCACACAGGTAAAAGTCGTAATCGTCCAGGGGCAGCAATGCCTTGAGCAGTTCGACATCCACACGCCCCGCCACTTCAAAATCCTCACCAACGCGAGCATGAGTTTCCGGCTGACTGAGCAGACGCAGCGCACGAACTTTATCCTTGGCACGGGTCGCCAGTTCGTACAGCTCATCGCGAAACCCGAGTTCACTCAGGCTGCGCGCACTTTGGATGAACCAGGTCGGTCGAGTGCGACGGATACGTTCGCCTTCATAAATCACTTCACGCAGCATCGACAACAGTGGCGTCACGCCCACGCCCGCGGCCAGCAAAACCAACGGTCGATATTCATCGGCTTGCACCGTGAAGCGCCCTTGAGGGGCACGGGCTTCAACCAGATCCCCTACCTTAACGCGGTCGTGCAGATGCGACGAGATGAGTCCGTCACGCTTGACGCTAATACGGAAAAAACTGTCCGACGGCGCACTCGACAGGCTGTAGGTTCTGACCAGAGGCGCCTGTCCTTCAGCAAGGCAAAAGCGCACCGGCAGATGTTGGCCAGCCTCAAACCGCGGTATGCCCGCGCCATCGGCCGGTTCAAAATAGAAGGAGCGAATGGAGCTGCTCTCGTCAACGATCCGCGTCACCCTTAGCGGTCGCCATTGATCACGCAGGTTATCGGCTTGCAATCGGCCCTCAGCTTGCTCCCAACTGCCCGTCATCAGGCTGTTAGGCGAAAAACCTTCAAACCGCCAACGTAGGGCCAACACAGCCTGACGTCGAACCACCTGTTCCACGGTCAGTGTCCAGAGCCGCTCAGCCCCCTGAAAGGCGGCAATCTCCGGCCCCTCGAGAATGATCTCGGTACGCCCGCTGACTTGCAGCATGTCGCCTGTTTCAAAATCGATGAACACCAGCCCTGCGCGCGGGTTGAGCAGGAAATTACCCAAGGTGTTGAAGTGCAGGTTGCCAGCGAAATCGGGAATCGTCAGCACGTTGCCTTCGATCCTGACGAAACCTGAATTGCCTCCCCGGTGAGAAACGTCCACCGAGCGCCGGGATGCATCGCCATCCAGATCGACGTAGCTGGCGAGGAAAAAGGTATCGGCCTTGCTGATGGTCGACTTCGCGGCTTCATCCAGTTCGCTGAGACATTCGGCCGCTACGTTTGCTGAGGCTTGGCCAAGGCTGACCGGCTCAACGCCTCGCAACTGAATGTATTGCGGGCAGTTGCCGAAAGTGTGCACCACAGAAACGGTAAAACCGCCTGACGAGGCGGTGCTGATGTTGCCGTTCATGCGATTGCGCCTTCGGGTCTTCAGGTCAATGCCCAGCAGTCCCACCGCAGCGCCTTGCTTAAGGGCCGCCCTAACTGGATCACCCTCGGCGGGCAGGCGGTCGAGTTGCAGCACACGCGGATCGGGTGAATGGATGAAGCCAGGGGGGCCTTCGATCAACGTGGCCCAAGGCATCCCTTGTTCATCGACCGCGCCCACCACCAGGTAAGGCAACTGGTTGTAAAACAATCGATGCTGATCAGGCATGTAGTCACGTACGACCTTGCGTCCAAATATCTCCATTTGATCGGCGACGCCGACGCTTTCCTGCAACTCACGCTCACCCGCATGCCAAGGGGATGCTCCTGGCGCGTCCGACTGATTCATGATCACCTCTACGCATTCGTAAACAGGTGCCCTTCACCCGCCGCCCGGCGAGGAATGGTTGAATCCCCGGCAGCGGGGTCTAATACGCAGTTGCCGGTGATCATCAACTCTGCGCTTTGCAACCTCATGAAGCTCGAGACAGACCCTGCACGCACTTCGAGCAACCTGGAATCGCCTAAGTGGGTAGCGACCCCGCTATGGAAGCCCATAAAGCTTTTTTCTGTCTTGATCAGTTTGACCAGATGGACGAATTTGCTCCCCTTTAGCGTAGGCCCGAACCACTGCTGGGCGCGTGCTGATTTTTTCTAGCCAAGCGGCGACGTTAGGATAACCATCGAGCGTCATTCCTTGCTTGTCATGTTGTAGCATCCAAGGATAGATCGCCATATCGGCAATGGAGTACTCGCCGGCGACGTAAGGTCGTTCGCTCAATTGCTGCTCCAGAACGCCATACAAACGTTCGGTCTCTTTACTGAACCGTGCCACGGCGAGCGGTACATGTTCAGAGGCGTAATTAAGGAAGAACACTGCCTGTCCCAATATCGGCCCCAGGTTCGCCGCTTGCCAGAACAGCCACTGCATGACTTCAGCCGCCCCTTTCGCATCGGCGGGGATGAATTGCCCGCGGCGCTGAGCCAAGTACAACAAAATCGCCCCTGACTCAAAGACCGATACACCAGTCTCTCTGTCGACTATCGCTGGAATGCGCTGATTGGGTGAAATTCGGGTGAACTCAGTGGAAAATTGCTCACCATTGCTGATATTGACGGGATGCGCGACGTAGGGATGTTCCGATTCCTCAAGAAAAATGGCGACCTTCTGCCCGTTGGGGGTTGGCCAGTAGTAGTAATCGACAGCATTGGAAAGATTGAACATTGGGTTACCTTTTTCGGCAGCAGAATGAAAACCTAGGCCACATACTCGTCAGTGCTCAGCACTTCGGCGTACCCGAACTTCAAAGCGGCCATGAACGCCGCATGCACCAGATGTGCAGGAACCTTGACGTCGTTGAATTCCAGGTCGTGGGTCGTACAGGCATCGTGAATAACTGTCGCCTCAAACCCGAAGTCGTCAGACGCGCGGGTGACAGCATCGATGCACATGTGGCTCATGTTGCCGACCACGGTGACCCGTTCAATCTCGTTGTGTTCAAGCACTTCGAGCAGTTCCGTTTCGCGGTATGGGTTCATGAAGTGTTTGACGATGACCAACTCGTCCCCAAGATTGCGCACCTTCTCGTGCAATTGCGCGCCGTCGGATCCTGGAACAAAAAACGGTGCATTAGGGGCTAAAGTCTCGTGACGGATATGGATGACTAAGTCACCCCGCTCACGTGCTGCTCCAATCACACGAGCCGCATTGTCAGCGGCCGAGTCAGTAGCGTTGAGTTCCCATTTGCCGCCGGAAAAATAGTCGTTCTGAATATCAACGACGATGAGTGCTGTGTTAGTCATATGGTTACCTTGGTAAAAAGTCGATCGGAGTTGGTGGATCATTTCAGGGCACTTGCGGCGTTTCGTACCAACCACGGTCGGGGGTGGCGAAGCGCATCTTCTTGCGGATAAAAGCGGCATTTTCGACGCTCGTTATTTTTTCGAGCAGTACGAATGCAACTTCGGTGGCAGTGCCCGGCCCGCTTGAAGTGATGATCTGGTCATCGACAACCACGGGGCGATCGACAAAGCGTGCACCGGTTTCCAACAGTTGGTTTTTCCGCTTGCCGCCCTCCTGGTGGTAGGTCGTGGCGTTCCTGTCACGCAGCACGCCGGCCACGCCCAGGCACACGGAAGACACGCAAACGCTGGCAACGTGTTTACCGGCTTCGACGAAATGCCGGATGGTCGCCAGGAAGGGTTCGCTCAAGGCTTCCTCGTAAAAACCCGACGGTTCAAAACCACCCGGCAGTGCCAAGGCATCGAAGCTGCTCACGTCCAGATCGCTCAATAAAAAACTCGGATTGAGCGTGAGACCAAAGGTGGTCACGATCTTTCTGCGAAGGCCGGCGTTGACCAGTTCCACAGGGTGATCACCCAGCAGGTTGGCCCAGCCAAGCACATCGGTAAAAGCGGCCATTTCCAGAGGCTCTACGCCGTTGGCCAGTAACATAAGCACGCGTTTCATCGGTCATGAGCCTCTGCTGTACAGCATGGAAGAGTGTGTGTGCTTATGCTCCGCCTTAACCGCGATGTAGAGAACGACCACAAAATACAATCCACTATTTCGCTCACTGAAATGCCCGAACGGCGCTTGTATCCGTTTGTAGCTCAGGCGATTTCAGACATATTTCCATGCGCCGGGCGGGCAAGTCAGACACATACGAGACACAGCATCCGGTTCAAATGGCCCTGTCGCTTCACTCCTCCCACCCCGTACAGGAACACCCGATGAACAAGTTATTCGCAGGACTGGGACTTGCCACAGCCATGGCCAGCGCCACTGCTGCGCTGGCGGCCCCCGTTAAACCAACGGTTGTGCTGGTGCACGGCGCCTTCGCCGACTCCAGCAGCTGGAACGGCGTGGTCAAGATTCTGGAAAAAGACGGCTACCCGGTGATCGCGGCTTCCAACCCGCTGCGCAGCCTCAAAGGCGATGCGCAATCGGTGGCTGATGTACTGAAAAGCATCAAAACCCCTGTGGTACTGGTTGGTCACTCCTACGGTGGCCCGGTGATCAGCGCAGCCGCCTACGGCAATGCCAACGTCAAGGCGCTGGTTTACGTCGCGGCTATCGCGCCTGAAGCCGGTGAATCCACCGCCGACCTGACGGGTCGTTTACCGGGTAATACCTTGGGGCAAACCCTGGCTCCACCGGTTGAATTGGCCAATGGTGGAAAGGATCTGTTCATCCAGCAGGACAAGTTCCACGATCAGTTCGCCGCCGATGTGCCGAATGCTGACGCAAAATTGATGGCAGCGACCCAACGTCCCGTGACCGTAGCTGCGCTAAATGAAGCCTCGAGCGAACCCGCCTGGAAAACCATTCCGTCGTATTTCGTCTATGGCGACAAGGACAAGAACATCCCTGCGCAAGCCCAGGTGTTCATGGCTGAGCGGGCACACGCCAAGAAGACTGTCGTAGTCAAAGGCGCGTCCCATGTGGTGATGGTGTCCAATCCGAAAGTCGTTGCCAGCCTGATTGAAACAGCTGCCACTGCTAAGTAATGACTAGCAGTGACCTCCGCTGTTGAGTGCGCTGCAAGCGTTCAAAGAACATCCGGCTGCATGGCCGGATGCTCGCGCAGGCCGTCGACGATGTGGTCAACAAAACTGCGCACCCGCATCGAGGCCTTGCGCCCTTCGCGGTACACCACGTGCACCGGCAGCGCCGGTAACTCATAGGGCTGCAACACACGCCGCAATCGCCCAGTGTTCAAATACTCGTACAACGGATAGCTAAGACAACGGGTAATGCCGGCGCCATGAGCGGTTGCATCGATGGCCGCCTGTACTGTCGCGCAACTGATCCGTGTCCGGGCTTTTAAGTGATTCACCTCACCGTCGTGGTGGAAGTCCCACTGGACCCAGTCTCGATAAGCATGGGTGGCGACCAGTCGATGATTTTGCAGATCCTCAGGTACGCCGGGCTCACCGTGAGCAGCCAGATAAGCAGGGCTGCTGCATACCATCGAGCGTACATAGCCCACCTGTCGTGCGATCAATGACGAACTTGGTAGATTGCCGATCAGCACCGCCACATCGATGCCCTCTTCATTCATGTTCGGAAAACGATCATGGTATTGCGCAAAGACTTTTACCTCAGGATACAGACTCATGTAGTCCGTCAGAATCGAGGTCATGACATAACGACTGAACAGCAAAGGCATCAGCACCGTGAGATTGCCTTGGGCCTGAACGTGTAAGCCCTTGGCCGAAGCCTCTGCGTCTTCGATGGCCTTGAGAATGCGTGAACAATCGACCATGAAGCCGGCGCCGGCCTCGGTCAGCGACACCCCGCGGGTGCTTCGAAGTAACAGAGGCACGCCAAGACGTTCCTCCAGCCGTGCAATGGCGCGAACGACCGTAGGTCCGGACACATCGAGACGACGGGCCGCAGCAGCCAGACTGGGGTGCTCCGATAACGCTTCGAACATCAGCATTTCATGGTAGCGATCCATCAGTTGGAACCCTTCGCCGCAGCCTTGAGCGCCGAATCCTTGCCGAGTCGATCCGCGAGAAAATCCACGAAGGTACGAACCTTTGCCGGTATTCGGGTGCTCTTGAGGTAGACCACTTGAATGGGCAGCGCAGGCGGTTCGAAGTCCTCCAGCACCAATTCCAGTTCGCCAGCCGCCACCTGTCTGGCCACCTGATAGGACAACACCCGCGTCACGCCCCAGCCCAGGCTGGCGATATTGATCGCGGCCTGATTGGCGGTGACCACCAATCGCGGTTCGAATCGAAAGCTCAGGGCGTTGCCGTCGTTGACGAATTGCCAGTCGCTCAGCAAATGGCTGGCCGAAGACATGACGATGTTGGCGGTACTGAGTTCTCCGGGATGACGCGGCCTGCCGTAGCGTTCGAAATAATCGGGGGTACCGCAGATCACCTGGCGTACTTCGCCGACTTTGATGGCGTGCTGATTGGTCTCGTGCAAATGACCAATGCGGATGGCCACATCGATACCCTCATCGGCCATGTTCACCACACGGTCAACCAGCAAGGCATTGAGATGCACCGAGGGATATTGATCTACGTAGTCGGCCAGCAGCGGCGCAATGTACAACTCACCAAACAGCACCGACGCGGTCACGGTTAAATGCCCGCACGGTATCGAGTAACTACCAGCAGCCGCTTCCTCCGCCTCGTCGATATCACTGAGGATACGCCGACAATCCTCGAGATAGCGTTGACCCGCTTCGGTGAGATGCAGGCTGCGAGTGGTTCGAGAAAGGAGCTGTGTGCCGATTCGCTCCTCCATCGCGGCGATGGCACGGGTCACGCTGGGGGGAGAGATATTCAACAGGCGGGCGGCGGCGGCAAAGCCTTCTTCCTCGGCTACGGCCATGAATATCTGCATTTCTTGAAAACGATCCATAGTCGCCCCTGTCTTGATGAGAGGACAGCGAGGTATCTGGCCGCTTGCGCGGGAAGACCTGATTGCCAGTATCGTCGGCTACAGCGACGTTCGCACGCGCCGTCGGGCTGGCTGCATGTACGTAAAGCGTCCTGGGAGAACTGCGAAACAGATGAAAAGGAACTGGCCGGAATTATTCTCCCGGCAAGCTCCTTCAGAATCGAGTCAAGCCTCTTGCAAGCCTACAGCAGTACGTTGCATGCCAACGAAGTTCGGCAACCCTTCGATGCTGCTCAACCAGGCACGGACATTCGGGTATTCAGTCAGCGCCACGTTACCTTCCGGTGCGTGGGACACGTAAGTGTAGGCAGCAACATCGGCGACGGTCGGCTTGTCGCCGGCCAGGAATTTGCTCTGACCCAGCTCCTCCTCCATGATCTTGAGCAGGGCATGAGAACGTTTGATCGTATCTTCGGCGTCAAAACCGGCACCAAACACGGTGATCAATCGCGCGGCGGCAGGACCCGAACTGATTTGACCGGCGGCCACCGACAACCAGCGTTGAACCTTGGCTTGCTCTACCGGATCGGTCGGCAGCCATTGGCCCTTGCCATATTTGGCGGCGAGATAAACCACGATGGCGTTGGAGTCTGCCAGGACGGTGCCGTTGTCATCGATCACCGGCACTTGGCCAAAGCGGTTGAGAGCCAGGAAGTCAGGCGTTTTGTGCGCGCCCTTCATCAGATCCACGAATACCAGTTCGGTTGGCAGTCCCAGCAGGGACAGCATCAGTTCGACCCGATGAGAGTGGCCAGACAAAGGGTGACGATAAAGTTTGATCGCTTGCTGGGACATGACGTGCTCCGATTGCTGTTTGAGTTCGACCCGGTGATCGCGTCGATGGAGTTATCTTCCCCTCCTCTCATAAACAGCGGAATGACCAGCAATTACAATCCAGCATTTCATTTCGTGTAATGATCATTTTTTTGCCGAAGCTACTGCCCCACCGACACTCACAACATCAGGTCCATAAAGGCGACTGACGCCGCGCTGTGATAGTTGTTTTTTACGCCGTAACAGGGCGGCTCCGCGCCGTGGCCCCTTGTCCACCAGTCTGCGAAGCCTTTGGTGGCAAATATTTCCTCTGCGTCCGGCGTCATCGATAAGTAAGCACATGCCGGTGCCAGGTACAGGTCGCCGATGCTCAATGCGGGCCCACCCACAAACGGATCGTTGCCTTTGATCTTCATCAACTCGCTGAGCACCAGTTTCGATTTCTCGATGCCTTGAAGGCGAGAGGCGTCGTTCTGCCCGCCAATGAAGTCAGGGAACAGGTAATAACCGAAGACGGCGACCATCGAACCATAACCATAGGAATCGTAGATTGCCTGAGCCATATGGCTCCTGGCGCGGTCCCGAGCAGTTTTGGGTGTCAGTGAAGTCCCAGGCAGAACTTCATCCAGATAGCTCATGATTGCGCTTGTTTCGATCACCCTGAAATCGTCGTGATCGATGACCGGCACTTTCCCGAACGCATTCCGTGCGAGGTGTTCCGGATGATGCGGTTCACCTTTCATCACGTTAACCTGTAACTGATTGAATTCCGCTCCTTTCTCCTTCAGCAGCATTTTCACCGTACGAACGTATGGACTGCCGTCAAAACCGTAGAGAGTAAGGCTCATGACGCTTGCTCCAACATAGATGGACGTTATCGAGCCCCTGGCTTGTAAGCAGTGTTGCGATGCCAGAGGAACCGAGTCTGTAACACATCAAACGAGCTTGTCGGTATACGGGAGCAACGGCGGCATGAAAGCCGCGAGGGAGGTCAACGTCAATTTGACGGTGCTGTAACCGATGTTGATGGTGACGTACACCTAGGCAAGCCCATTCAATGTAGACCAATCCAATGACGAGTGAACGGAGTGTTCACGACCATATTTATCGACATACGCTCTCCCCTGCTTCGCTCAAACCAAATCGATTTCAAGCAAAAGCGCGAGGCTGATTCCGTTTGTTCTTCTGTACGAGCTTACCCACAACCCGAATGGCAATTGCCGAAAACATGATGCTAAACGGCAATACATACCAAGCGCTCAGGGGGACGCGTTTGAAGTTGGAGTAAGCAAAAACTGCTGCTAGCACCCACATGCCGGTGAGGTGCAAGGCCTTCCAGGTCTTGCGACCAATCAGACGTGTGGTGGTCTTGAAGGACGTAATTGTCATCCACAGGATAAACAAATAGCCAAGCGTGCCATGGATGTTGGTGATAGTGCTTCGACCGGGCCAGAACTCGGTGTTCAGCTGACCGTACTCGTAGATCAATACCGCATGCAGCAGGTGAGAGAACGCGAATGCCAGACCAATGAAACGACGCTCGCGCACAAGCGCTTTGGAAAACGGGGACGGTACCAAAACAGCGAATGCAGAGGCGGTAAAAGCCACAAGAAACAGAGCAAACGAGGTGCGCGAGGTGGCGCGGATTGCGCTACGTAGACCTTCAACTAAATCTGGATTCAGCGCCAGTATCAACGCCGTCATCACCAATATCAGCAAACACAGCAGACCGAACAGCGACCAGCCTTCGTAACGAGGTAATTGGACTTTCATAACAACGCTCTTGAAAAAAGTATTTGGATTGGCCGTCTGCTGTCATCTGCCAGAGACAGGTGTACGCAGGGTCACAAATTCTTCTGCCGAGGTCGGGTGCACACCGATGGTTTCATCGAACAGGAGCTTGGTCGCACCCGCTTTCAACGCGATGGCCAGCCCTTGGATGATGTCTCCGGCGTCGGGACCCACCATGTGCGCGCCCAAGACCCGATCAGTAACAGCATCCACCACCAGCTTCATCAACGTCTGCTCAGACGAATCCGTGAGGGTCAGTTTCATCGGCTTAAATCGGCTTTCGAAAACGGTCACATTGTGGCCATTCTCCAGCGCCTGTTCCTCAGTCAGCCCAACGGTTCCGATGTTGGGCTGGCTGAACACAGCAGTGGGAATGTGGCGGTAATCTACTGGACGATATTCTTCAGGTTTGAACAATCGACGAGCGACCGCCATGCCTTCCGCCGTTGCAACAGGGGTCAGTTGCACTCGGCCAATCACATCACCCAACGCCAGGATCGATGGTTCGCGAGTTTCAAAGTTGTCATTGACGTCTATGTAACCCTTTTCATTGAGTTCGACGCGGGTATTTTCCAGGCCCAGATTGTCGAGCATCGGCCGCCGGCCAGTGGCGTAGAAAATGCTGTCGGTCTCCAGTTGACGACCGTCGTTGAGTGTCGCCAGTAGACTACCGTCAGACTGTTTATCGATCTGGACGATATCGGTGTTGAATTCCAATTGCAGTCCGCGCTTGGTCAGCTCCTGCACCAGGTGCGTGCGAACCGCCTTATCAAACCCACGCAGGAATAGATCACCGCGATACAGAAGGCTGGTGTCGGCACCAAGGCCATTGAAGATGCCGGCGAATTCGACGGCGATGTAACCACCGCCCACCACCAGTACTCGCTTGGGCAGTTGCTCCAGAAAGAATGCTTCATTCGAAGTGATGGCATGCTCGCGACCTGGAATATCCGGAATTTGTGGCCAGCCGCCTGTTGCAATCAAAATGCGTTCGGCGCTGAAACGCTGTCCATTGATTTCCACATGATGCGCGTCGGTGAGTCGTGCATGACCTTCGAGTATCGTTACGCCGCTGTTGATCAGCAGTTTGCGATAAATACCATTGAGTCGTTCGATCTCACGGTTCTTGTTGGAGATCAATTTTCCCCAGTCGAATTGTGCCTTGCCGGCAGTCCAACCAAAGCCCTCGGCCTGTTCAAAGTCGTCAGCAAAATGGGACCCGTAGACCAGCAGTTTCTTCGGTACGCAACCGACGTTGACGCACGTACCACCGAGGTAGCGACTCTCGGCAACCGCCACTTTCGCGCCGAACCCTGCGGCAAAACGCGCTGCGCGGACACCGCCGGAACCTGCACCAATCACAAATAAATCAAAGTCGTAGGTCATCTCAATTCTCTGCAAGGTCGCACAACACATGGGCGCCGAATGTCGTTATAGGGGAGAAAAACGAAGCTTCAATGCACGCAAAATTGGGGCGCATAGTTTCAGGACCGACGCCTTGTTCTGATGCGTGCTGGATCTGTGCGTGACATGAGCCGCTCTAGATTCGCTAGCCAGCGCTCCCATCAATTGGGGCAGCAAAAAGCCGCATTCGTATTCGGTAAGGGCCATGGCTGGAGTATCCAACCAAGGGTTACCGTCGCAGGAATGAGCGACATCAATCATGTGGGGACTCCCTGGATGGACACTGCATTAACCCGAAATGGGTCAACTGCTTCTGCGTTCAGTCTCACCATGTATGGGCAATTAGAGAACCTGCAGGGATGTCATGACTTAATTGTGCTGAGTGAAATAATCCAGCGAGGCGTTGTTCTGAACATACTGATCAGGCTTGGCGTCAGCGTCTTATGCGAGGTCATTGATAGTCTCAAAATTCCAAGTCTCCAAAACACCTCCTGGTTCGAGTGCACCGTTGGTTTAGCGGAGGCATCGCAATGTACTGAAAAGCATCTGGTGTCCTTTGAGATGCATGAAGTTAAAATGGAGAATCTTCTGGACACATAGCCAACAGTGTCCTTGGAAAAAAATCAGCTCTCTGCCGAGCTACGGATAAACCCGATCGGTCCCCTTCCCGGCCGTCCACACCATGGTGAAACCGCTTTATGTCTCTTGCGCTCGAACGTCTAGTCGCTGGCACGCCAATCCCTTTCGCGGGTAATCGTGTCTCTGTGGTCAGCCCCGAACTGGCGGCACGCTTCCAGCCCGGAGACCACCTGCTGGTGGAACAGGTCAGCGGCGAGTTGTTGTTGATCCCGGTGGCGGATCAGCAAGCGGCTGCCGTGGCGATCGAGCGCGCCGAAGCGGCGTTCAGCGCCCTGTCGGCGGTCTCGGATCAGGCGATCAGCGGGTTCTTCGATCTGTTTGCCCAACGTCTGGAAACCCCCGATTGCTGGGCCTTGATCGAGGCGGCGAACCTGGCCGACATCCAGCGAGCCAAGGCGCGTGGGCGCTCTACCACACGACTGTTGGCCGATGAGCGCATGCGTCGGGACATGATTGCCGGTCTGCGTGCCTGGCGCGATGCGCCGGCCACCCGTGGCACAGTGGTCAGTTGCGTCGAGCATGACGGCTGGAAAGTCGAGCAAGTGGTCTCGCCGTTGGGCATCGTCGCTTTCGTCTTCGAAGGCCGGCCGAATGTCTTCGCCGATGCCGCCGGTGTGTTGCGCACCGGTAACACCGCAGTGCTGCGCATTGGCAGCGATGCCTTGGGCACGGCGCAAGCCATCGTCACCCACGCGTTGAATCCGGCATTAGTCGACGCCGGGTTGCCAGCCGGCGCAGTGTCGCTGGTGGAAAGCGTCAATCACGCCGCCGGTTGGGCGATGTTCGCCGACCGACGTCTGTCCCTAGCTGTGGCCCGTGGTTCGGGACGTGCCGTCAGTCAGTTGGGCAGCATCGCGCAGCAGGCCGGCACCGCCGTCAGCCTGCACGGCACCGGTGGCGCCTGGCTGATCGCCAACGCCGACGCCGATGCCACGCGCTTTGCCGCTGTGGTGCGCAACTCCCTGGACCGCAAGGTCTGCAACACCCTGAACGTGTGCCTGATCCACCGCGACCGCGCCACCGAACTGGTGCCGCTGTTTCTACAGGCCTTGAAACAGGCTGGAGCCGCACGGGACGAAGGTTGCAAGTTGCACATCGTTGAGGGCAGCGAGTCGTACCTGCCTTACGATTGGAGGACTGCGAAGGTCGACGTCTGCCGCGCCGAAGGTTATCAGACCGAAGCCTTGGCCGAGCCGCTGCCCGAAGATCAATTGGGGCGCGAGTGGGAATGGGAAGAAACCCCGGAAGTCAGCCTGAAAATCGTCGACGACCTGGACAACGCCATCGCCTTGTTCAACCGCTACAGCCCGCAGTTCACCGTGTCGCTGATCAGTGAAGATGGCGCGGCGCATGAGCGCTTCTACAACGCGGTCAACGCGCCTTTTGTCGGCAACGGCATTACCCGTTGGGTCGATGGCCAGTACGCCCTCAACAAGCCGGAACTGGGCCTGTCGAACTGGGAGAGCGGGCGCCTGTTTGCGCGTAGCGCGATTCTCTCGGGCGATGGTGTGTTCACTATTCGCAGCCGCATGACCCAGATCGATCTGGGCGTCAAACGCTAAGTCCCTCCTTCCAGCGACCATCCGACTATGAGGTCGCTGGAAGGACACGGTTATCTATCGCGTGCTGCCAGGGACGCTTAGCCGCCGCTGCACGCCGTTCCCCAGACTTGATACGTTACGGTGTGACGCTCGCCCTGCGAATCGTCATACGTCAGTACCACGGGGACGATTCCGCAGGCATTACTTACATCGGTATGCTGATGGTTCTGGTGATATCAAGGGGCACCCCAGTCCGTGCAACTTCCTCAGCCGTGCTGCCAAGATGCTGCTGGAAACAATGGCAAACGTCAGAGCAATCACCGGTTTCAAAAAGTTTTCCGATAAGCGATTCATGCGCGACTTTCCCGCAGCAGCATACGAGCGGAGTCGGCCATCACGGTAAGAGAGCCGGCCAGCATCAATACGTCTTTGAGCACCAGGCGACCGCCACCGGACAGGTAGGGAAAACTGTGTTGAGCGTCGCCCAGAGCACCCACCCAGGCTTCGGGCGTAGTGATCAGAAAGCTCAGAGTCACCAGCGGCGTACCGAGGGCCAACGCACCACCGAGTAAGCCGGTGCGTCGTGAGATCGGGTTGGACAGCACCAACAAGCCAATCAGGAGTTCGACAATGCCCAACCCGGTCGAAAACCCGTAGGTGTTGTTGCCTGTCTGCCAGGCGCGCTTCTCGACGTTCAGTTCACCTTCAAATGTGGAGTTAGTCTGCTGGTTTTGAGAACGGTGCTTTTGTTCGTCATTCTCAAGTTGTTGCTTGATCGTCTCAACGTGACCTTCCCGTTTCAATGACGTAAAAAAGCCTCGGCACTTTGTAGTGCCGAGGCTGCGGTGGACGCGATGTCAGACTAGTTATTCAGCGTATCAAACGCTTCGAGCGTGCGTAGCGAATAGATGTACGCAGCGCCCGCGTTCATCGAGATAGCCGTGGCCAGGGTCGCCGCCACCTCTTCGCGGCTCGCGCCTGCCTTGATCGCTGCGTTCGTATGTGCGGCGATACAACCATCGCAACGAGTAGTGACAGCGACGGCGATCGAGATCAACTCGCGTGTCTTGTCATCCAGCACATCGTTTTCGGCAGCGGCTTCACCGAGTGCCATGTAGGCTTTGACCATCTTAGGGTTGCTCTTGCCCAGTGCGCCGAAGGCTTTCTGGATGGTTGGCAATAATTCGGACCAGTTATTGAACATAGCGTTAACTCCTGAACAGGTTAAGTGTACTGTTTCGACACACTCAGTTTTCTTCAGTGGCGCAGTTCAGGTTTGTTCAATGGGCTCAGCTTTTATTGCGAAAGACTCAAAATGAATTCAATCGATAAACTCATCAGCTTGGCCAATGTTCGCGGCAGCCTGGATTTGCGCTGCCAATTCGAGGGGGATTGGGCACGGGAGCATGAGCAGGAAGCCCTGGGCAAGGCGCCCTATCACATCGTGCTGGCCGGAGAGTGCCGGGTGGATTTTCCCGATGGCCAACGCGTTCCCATGAAGGCCTGGGACATTTTGCTGCTGCCCAGGGGCGCGCCGCATGTCATGCACAGCCCCGGTAGAACTGTAGCGCCGACCGTGCCGAAAGTTACCGAAGGTGGTGTTGTGCCGATGCATCGTATTGGCGGGGCCAGTCGCGATTTCGACATGCTCTGTGGCGGGTTTCACTTCAATCGCACGTCACTACTATTTGCCGCGCTGCCCGAGTATCTGGTCATTCCGCCCACCGCCAGTGGGCAGCTGCCTGCGCTGGTGGAGATGCTGCGTGGCGAAGCGGATGGCGATCAGGTCTGCTCCAGATTCATGCTCGACGCGCTATCCCAGGCGCTGTTCACCTTGATCCTGCGAGCGCACCTGGCAAGCGATGGCCAGACCACCGGCTCATTGGCCTTGCTCAGCGATAAACGCCTCGGACGCGCCTGGCAGGCGATGCTGGCCGACCCTGCATTCGAGTGGACCGTTGAAGGGCTGGCGGAAATGGCGAGCATGTCCCGAGCAACTTTTCTGCGCGCATTTGTACGTGTGGCTGGCGCATCACCCTGGGTGCTCTTGACTCAGGTCCGCATGGAAATGGCGTTCAACCTGCTGAGCCACTCCCATCTGGGGTTGAGCGATATTGCCGTACAGGTCGGGTACCAGTCGCAGTCGGCCTTCAGCAAGAAATTCAAGGAATTTTACGGGGAGGCACCGGGGAAACTGCGTCGCGGGATTTAGTTTGAGTGTCGGCTCTACACCTTCGCCGAGTCGATCGAAGGTGGGTTACGGGCAGTTTGAAAACGGCAAGCCAAACCCCAGTGAAAAGATCATCAATGGCTGCTTCGCTTGCCATACGAAATTGCCCCCTGCGACGGACTTGATCTTCACGAAATATTCCGAATAGCCGATCCAGCTCGGGAGCGCCTTCACTAGACTGGTGCCAACCGATGCGAGGACTGCTTCAATTTTCAACAGGGGCTTGGGTGCATCGCAACCCCACATGGGTGTGACCGCTAAAAGTTTGCTTTGCGGTTGTATCTAGCCCCCAGCGCGAGTCGCGTTTTAATCCTTAATGCAACGCCATTACTAATCCCCCTCCCGCCCCCCATCGCGGGCTATTTTTTCGGGCTGGGAAACATGAAGTGGCCTCATTGTTCACGGATACCGGCCTGAATGCCCAGTCGATGTTGGCGCTGATTGAAAACTGACCCACCCTGCCAATTGAAAATTGACCCAGGGCGGATTGCTGATTTTTGTCCCAGCAATTGTGGATAAGCTTAGCAGTAGTGTCCTGGTTGAAGACGCATCGGGCCCGACCGCATGCAGGCATGCGGCAGGGTGTTTATGGTGCAGATCAAAACGGTTCATCGTCCTCGATACCATCTTCGTCCTTGCGCTTTCGTTCATCCGCCGGATTTTTCCCAACATTTCCGTGCTGATCACCCTGTGTTCTCCTGCTCGGAAAGTGAGCAGAAGCAGTTGAACACCTGGGTCAGTTTTCAGTCGGCAGAACAACCTCTACTGGGTCAGTTTTGGGGCAGCGGCAACAGCACTGCCATCCTAGAGTGTGAAGGAGGCACTGCGGCAACCCACAAACACCAATTTAGGAGGCACCGAATGACGACATTTCCGACTGGACTCATCTGATTGTCGGCCGAGGCGCATACACCCATCACGGTGTCTACGTTGGCAGGGATCGCGTCGCAACCGACCCAGGCTCGCGCTGACCTGCGGGTGCTTGATTCTGTTGTGCTCGGCGGTACTGGATCGGTGAAACTCCTCGCGCCAACTTGAAGGCACGACTGAACGAAAATTCCGACCTATAGCCAACTTGAGAGGCGATCTCGCCAAGTCGCAGCTCGGTCTCCTCCAACAGTTGCGCGGCAATTCCCATGCGCCAACGCGTCAGATATTGGTGTGGTGGCTCGCCCACCAAGGCGCAGAAGTTGCGGGCAAAAGCAGCACGCGACAAGCGAGCTTCTTTGGCGAGTTCCTCCAAGGTCCATGCATGGTCAGGTGCTTCGTGTATGCGCGCGAGAACCCGTGTCATCTGCGGCGATCGCAAAGCTGAAAACCAGTCGTTTGCCGTTGGAGAAGCCGCATCGGCCCAACTACGCATGAAGTAAACGAACAGGGACGAGAGCAGGTTACGCACCACGATATGGTTGCCGAAGTTCGGTGTCTCCACTTCGTGACGTAGCATGCGCAGTGTATCGCTCAGCGACGAACTGCCAGGCTCCATTCCGGCGCGCAACGACACCGACTGCGGTAACGCCCGCAGTGCTGGAAGCGCCAGGTGCTGATCCACGTTGAATTGACCGCAAATCAGCGTGGTGGCCTTTGGACCGCTGTCGAGGACGCCATCGCGCAGGGCGAGGAAGGATTCGAGCGGCATGACTCGGCCGCGCTTCGAATACACAACTTCATGCGCATGGCCACGCGGGAACATGACCATTTCACCAGCCTGCAGCTCGATGGTTGCCGCGTCTGCTTGGCGGACGAAGGCCCGTCCCTCCGCGACGAAATGAAACATTACGGCTTCGCAAGCTTGCACCGCAAACCCCCATGGCCCCGCCACGCGGGTGCGCGCCAGCACCAAGCCATCGGCTCGAACCGCTTTCAACCAACCATTCAATGCGTCCATCGCCTCATATTAGCAGAATGAGACGAATTGGTATGTGTTAGCGAGTTTTAGACATGGTTCATCTCCTTCGCGACTGATGCAATACAGATCACATCAACCAAAAGGTGAAACCATGAATAGAGATCGCATTCAGGCAGCAATCGACACCATCTACGCGCGTGTCTTCAACCAGGGCGAGTCCGAATTGCTGGCAGGTCTAGTTGCTGGTCCGTATATCCAGCACAACCCGCTGTTTCCGGATGGCACCGATTTCATCGCCGGCTACATCAAGCAGGTTGGGAAAGTGGCGTGCGAAGTTAAGCGTATTGCGATCGACGGCGACCTGGCTTTCATCCACGTGCGCTATCTGGACTGGGGCGGCAAGGAAACCGCAGGCGTGGACATCTTCCGCTTCGATGCCGATGGAAAGATCGTGGAACACTGGGACGTGCTGCAGCCGGTGCCGGAAACGGCCAACAACACGAACACGATGTTCTGAGTGGGGATATGGCGGTGGCGAAGGCCAATCCATATACGGATGACCTTGAACGCAACGCCTCCAATTTCGTTGCTTTCGTTGCCTTGTCACCGCTGTTTTTTATCGAACGCACGGCACTGGTGTAGGGCTGGTGAGGCAGAGTCGATAGCGTTCTGTCGCCCGCAGCGGGCGAGCTTCGAGCTGCCCAAGCGCGCGTCGTATTCGGCGGGCGACCGAAGATTTCTGCTGCGCGAGTGCGCGCGCTCGCCTGCAACCATCGCATGACCACAAAAAGTCCCCTCACAGGGATATTGCATGCAACCCGAGGAACACGTCATGACTAAATCGATAAACTCAGACGACATGAAGTTCATCGAAGTCGATGGTTTGAAAATCCGCTTTCAACGTAGCGAAATAAATGCGGTTTCATTAGATCATTACAGACTGAATGCACGCCGATGCTGTTTGAAAATCCAGCCGCTCCATTGCCGCGTCCAACTCCTTAGCCAGATCGTAACCGAGCTGTAATAGAAGCGACGACCGCAAAGCGCTGTAGAGCTCGCAGGCATCCAAACTCTGTTGCTGGAGCAATAGGTAAAACTCAGTTATTTGGGATGGATCCCAGTTAGCAGAAGCATTCTCATTCGTTTCAGATACTCCCTGTTGTGCAATCCAATGTTTAGCAGCCGTCAGCGTTTCCTCCAGATCCAGCGTGATCACACCAAACAATGCGTCGGCGCGCATCCTGTCGTTATCGTTAATGGCCAATTCGATTTGTAGAGATGTTTCTGCAAAACGCCTGGCTCCTAACGTACCGAGGGTTCCCCGCAGTGTGTGGAACAGGCTCGCCGCATCGCGGCTCCGCCCTTCTTGCCATGCGATACGCGCTTTAGTGATGGGAGCGACGCCGTCCTCTACAGTCCTTTTGATCAATGTAATGAGGGTGTCAAAATAGGTTTTGTCGTTCTTGGCGACGGCGAGTAACGGCCCAACATCGAATTCCGAAAGGTCGTCAATCGAAGGTGCTAAAGTCATTGTTTTTGGCGTCTTTGATGCATGGCTGATAGTCGGCACATGTTGGCGGATGGTGCTCAGCATCTGCTTGACGTCAATGGGTTTGGCGATAAAACCATCCATACCAGCGGTTACACACTGCTCACGCTCAGACTCAAATACCCCCGCAGTCATGGCTAATATCGGCAATGTCAGTCGCAACTCATTGCGGATAACTCGGGTGGCGGAAAAACCATCCATGACTGGCATTTGCACATCCATTAGCACTACTTGATAACGCTGCGGATCGGCACGCAATCTGTCGACAGCCTGCTGACCATCGCCGGCGACCTCCACAATCGCGCCAGCTTGTTCCAGTATGTTCGTTGCCACGAACTGATTCAGGGGATTGTCCTCCACCAGCAGTAGGAGCACGCCATCCAATTGCAGACTTGAAGATAAGCTCTCGCTTTTGAATTGGACGGACACCTGGGGATCTATTCGCGCTGCCAGCGCTTGATGCAGCGTATCGAACAGATTTGAACTGGTAACGGGCTTGATCAAGACTGCATCGATCTCCGCCGACGAAGGCTCTTGCATGAGCTTACCCTGATCAAATGCATTGACCATTATGATAATCGGCTGCGTATACGTAGGCAGTATCCTCCGGATCCCCTGCATGGTTTCGAGCCCATTCAAGCCCGGCATCTGCCAGTCTACTATCACCGCGTCATAGAGCTCACCACGCCGTTCAAGCACGCGCACCTGCTCTACCGCCTGCTCGCCTGACGCCACCCCGTCGGCTTGCCAGTTCCAACCAAAAATCGTTTTGCACAAATACTCACGACTGGTCACGTTGTCATCGACAACCAAAATGCGTAAGTCACCCAAGGTATTTTGTGGATGTTGTATGTGTTCAATGGAGCTTTTTTGTCGAAGTGGAATAGTTACCTGGAACTCACTGCCGACGCCGACGGAACTCTCCATCGTGATGGTTCCCGCCATTAAGGAAACCAAACGCTTCGAAATAGCCAGCCCAAGGCCAGTGCCGCCAAAGCGACGGGTGATGGAGGTATCTGCCTGGGAAAACGGTGAAAATAAACGCGCTTGTTGTTCGTTCGTCATACCAATGCCGGTATCACGCACCCGGAAGCACATGTTGACGATGTCCTCTTCGCTCCCCACCCGCTGCACGAGCACAACAACTTCCCCACGCTCAGTGAACTTAATAGCGTTACCCACCAGGTTGACCAGCACTTGCTGTAACCGTAGTGCATCACCGATAAAAGCTTGCGGTACATCCGGCTCGACGCCGATCACCAACTCCAAATCCTTGTTGACGGCATTGATGGACATAATGGTCGCTAGTGCGTTGAGTACATCGCACAACTGGAACGGAATGGGGACAATCTCTAAGTGACCGGCCTCAATTTTGGAAAAATCCAGAATGTCATTCAAAATTTCAAGCAAGGACTCCCCAGCACCTCGCAGCATTTGCAGGTATTTATTTTGGTCGGTGGATAAAGACGTATTAGCCAGAAGGTGCGTTATGCCCAACACGGCATTCATCGGCGTGCGAATTTCATGACTCATATTGGCAACAAACTCACTCTTCGCTTGACTGGCGACTTCAGCACGATCCTTGGCGATCAGTAACTGGGCAGTACGCTCAGCGACCTGCTGCTCTAGATTGGCGTTTAGCGAGAGAATCCGAGACTCGTTGGCCTTTTCTTGGCTGATATCACGAATTGTTTGCGCAACGGCTGTCACTTTACCGTCAGCCTCACGGACGGGTGAAACAGCGATAGAGACGTCCACGGTCGTACCATCGCGTCGGCGTCGTGTTGTAGCAAAATGGGGGACTGCTTCTCCGCGCTCAATGGCTGCCGTCAGGCGCACCTGTTCCGCTATCAGCTCCGGCGAGCCAATCAACTTTGCTAACGAGCGGCCCACTGCTTCGTCTTCACTGTAGCCAAACATGCGCTCTGAGGCCTCGTTCCAACTGAGCACAAAGCCTTGCGGTGTTGTACCAACGATGGCATCGCTAGAGCTGGCGACAATGGCAGCAAGGCGGCTTTGCTCCATCATTACTTGCAACTGACGTCGCGTACTGACTCCATACAGGTAAAGAAAGCCGGCAGCGATGCCGGAAATGACCAGCATCGTAAACAGGGTGATCTGTCTCGAACTGGCCACACTTTCGATGACCGCTGTGTCGCTGACAGCAATAAATACTGTCAGGTGGCGCTCCGAACCCTCACCGCTCAGCATCTCGTCATGCCGCACAACATGCAGCAAGCTTCCCGCCTGGCTTCTCCAATTTTGGACAGGGCCTTTCTCGCCAGGAGCAGACTGGCTCACAGCCTTAAATTCATCCTCCCATCGATAGCGCTTACCCAGATCAAAACCAAAGGCGCGAGCTGAGTCGGGGTGCAGCAGAAAGTCCCCTTCCTGATTGACGATGTAAGCAGAATAGTTATCAGGCAACCGCTCTCCCACCTGGGACAATATGGCGTTGCTGTCGATATTGAGTACCACGATACCGAATAGGCTGCCGTCGTCGGCATAGATGGGGGTTGCCACCCGTACCGTTGGTACGATGGGTAGTTCCAGCTTGCCACGCTCACGATTGAGGTTGAAGTCTGAGGTATAAACCTGCCCTTGGCGCAGTTTACCGGTGGCTTGGAAATAATCGCGGTCGCCCTTGAACTGCAACTGATCGGCGGGAGTCACCAACACAGCTCCAGCCTTGTGTTCAACACGCACCAACTCCTTGCCATTATTCGCTACGCCAATCAGCCTTGCCTGCAAGTAGTGCGGGTTGGTTTCGAGGTATGCGCTGTAGAGTTGTTCGAGCCGGTGTGTCCAAACCTCATAGCTGTCGCTTTCTTTGGCGTCAATACCTCCGGCAAGGGAAGCACGAACCATTCCCGACACCGCAGGAACCTTGGATAGAAACAAAACATCGTTGTGCAAGTCTGCAATCCGATGTTGCAACTGCCCAAAGCGCACTTTGGCAATTCTGACCACTTCTGCATCAAGTTCCGAGGTGGCTTTTTGCCGAGTCCGATAGTCAGAGACCAGTACCACCAATGTGGTTGTCAGGCATAACACAAACAGCAGGCAAGGCCATACAAACCACACGTCTGCAAAAAAAATGGACGTTCTCTTCTTGGTCTGCAAGCTGCTGCTCCTTGGTTAACCATCAAGCTAAGCACTTTCTAGGTATATCTCTAAGCCCCTCACTGGATACCCAAGGGGCCATTGCACTAAGCCCGCCCCCGTAGAATGTAGCTCAGCCAGATACGAAGCTATTGCCGCTGACGACTACCCGCCAGCGTTTCGAATCACTTCGGCGTACTCATCACCGCACGATTTCGCCCAGCTGACTTTGCTTGGTATAGCGCCTGGTCAGTTGCTGCAATCAGTTGCTGCATAGAATCGCTCTGATTAGGCACAATGGAGGCTAAACCAGCACTGATCGTAACGCTGCTGGCGGTTGCTGAGGACTGATGTTCGAGGTTTAAACTACGAACCTGTTTACAGATCCACTCCCCGTGCTTTTGTAGATCATATGTTCCCGTGTGCGGCAGGATGACCACGAACTCTTCACCGCCATAGCGTGCGACGACTTCACCTGGTCGTCTCGTGGTAGCACCAATGGCAGCCGACACACGCTTCAAGCACTCATCGCCACCCTGATGACCATAATGATCGTTGTAAGCCTTGAAGTGATCGATATCGATAAGCATTAGGCCTAAAGGCATTTTCTGCCGTCGGTGCCGCTCGAACTCTAATGCGAGTGTTTCATCAAAAAAGCGTCGATTATATAGCCCCGTTAGACCATCCCGATTCGCCAGTTGAAGCAAGAAATGATTGTGCTGTTGCAGTCGAAGGTGCGTCTGAACACGTGCGCGCACGACCGGAGGATTGAACGGTTTAGTGATGTAATCCACTGCACCAGAAGCCAACGCTGCGACTTCACTTTCCACCCCCGTATGTGCCGTAATAACAATGACAGCACAGCCAGAGGTGCTTGGGTCTCCTTTCAGCGCCGCGCAGACTTCATAGCCACTCATACCGGGCATTTCCACATCGAGCAGGATCAGTTGCGGTTTTCGCTCATGGGCCAGACGAATACCGGTTTCGCCGCTGGTGGCGAACAGTATTTGGCCTTGATCTTTGAGCATGCCGCTCAACAGACGAATCGTATCGACGCTGTCGTCAACAATCAGTATCAGGTTCTGCTCGGCAAAAAGATCTGACATCGATTCATCCCTATCGTAATCATCGTTTGCCGTAATGGCGTCACGCCCCCTTCATCATGTAGGCACGCTGAGTGCCATTGCCATCAACACGTCTTCCGCCGACGTGGTGTATGGGGTCACTGCAAGGCTATCGTTAAGAAGCAGCGCTTGCCGCGATTCACAGTTCCAACGAATTTACTGATACTGGGGGAAGCCTTCGATGTCGCAGAAGAGCTGCGTTGTACCGATAAGCAGCAGTTCCCCTCCCTTCCCAAAAATCTATCAGCCCAGTCTGCTGCACTAGCCTAGTACAAAAAAACACGCTTAGGCGACGCGATCCCCTACTCGCACATTGCTGACACCTGCACCAACAGCGGCGACATGCCCCGCGCCTTCCAACCCAGGTGCCCGAAAAAGCGATTTCCCCATCTTGGGCTACTGTCTCAACATAGTTGGGCGATTGGTAACCCGATGAAGGAACACAGGATGCTTTATTTTCAGGAAATGCTAGGCATTGCCGTATTTTCAATAACCGGTGTGCTGGCTATCCAAAAAGCCGATGTCGATTTGTTCGGTGCTGTGGTGCTCGGCATCATCACCGCTATTGGTGGTGGCACCCTACGAGATCTGCTGCTGGGTCTACCGATCTTCTGGATTGCCGATTTCAATTACATTTGGGCCGCCTTGTTTGCTGCGCTGTTGGCGTTTTTTCTGACTAAAAGATTACAACGACGTTATCGCCTGCTGCTCTATCTCGATGGTTTGGCCGCTGCACTGTTCGGCCTGGCTGCTACTGAGAAAGTATTGGCATTCCACCTTGCCGCGCCTTTGGCAGTGATGATGGGCGTGCTGACCAGCATTGGAGGCGGCATAGCACGCGATGTCCTGGCCGGAAGAGTCTCATTGTTGATGTCACGTGAGATATATGCCACGCCAATCCTGCTGGGATGCACCCTGTATGTTGTGTTGCGCAACATATTCCCGTCGGTCTGGATCGCCGGTTGGATTGCTTTGATTTTCACCTTCGGCCTGAGGTTTTTGGCCATTTACAGGCATCTTCAAATGCCAGCGATTTTCTCTACCAAGCAGGGATAATTCGTCCGGGGTGACGGCCGTGTCGGATCTATTGAAACCTGGCAGCGCTGTGGCACTGATCCAGTTGAGCTATCGAGTGCCTCGGGGCATGAACAGTAGAGCTTCTGTTAAATGCGATCTGAGTGAGTTCAACCATTCCTCACTCGCAACACTGACGCCATTTTCCATATCGTGGTGTGTCTCTAAGATAGCGCACCACAAAGTCAGCCTTAAGCGTCTCGCTCCAAGGCATCCAGCAACCCAAAAAACTCCAGCGAAAGCTTATGGTTAGGGGCCAAATGGACAATAGGTACTGAAACGTTGTGAGATACGCGCATCTTGACGGAGCTGCTCAGGTGTCTCGATCATGTGGCGAGCACCCGGAAGTAACCCCGACCCGCCAGCTACACTAATTCGATACATTTCTGCACAGAGACTTCGACCATGGCTACCAATACCGCAATCGTATTCGCTGGCGGCGGCAGCTTGGGTGCTGTCCAAGTGGGTATGTTGCGGGCCTTGGTCGAGGCCAACGTTCGATGCGACATGGTGGTGGGCGCTTCGGTGGGCGCCATCAACGGTGCCTATTTTGCCGCAAGACCCGATTCCGAAGGCGTCGAGGCGCTCGCCAATTTCTGGCGGGGCCTACGTAAAACGGACATCTTTCCCCTGTCCTGGCTCGATACCTGTAGAGGACTGATCAAACGGCGTGGTTTTCTGTTGCAGCCGGCGGCCTTGAATCGACTGCTGGATCAGGCACTGCCCATTCATCGCATTGAGGATGCGGTGCTGCCCCTACACATCGTCACCACCGACCTGCTCAGTGGTGCCGAGACGGTTCTGTCCAGTGGCGAACTTGAGCAGGCGTTACTGGCCAGCGCTGCCATCCCGTTGGTGTTCCCCTGCGTACAAATCGCCGATCAGTTCCTGGTTGACGGCGGCGTGGCAAGCAATACACCTATTTCGACTGCCGTAGCCTTGGGAGCCACCAACGTCGTGGTAATTCCCACCGGGGTGAGTTGCGCCCTAACACAACCGCCCCGAGGCCTGGTCGCCTTAGCCCTGCACACCGTCAATCTGATGAGCATGCGCCAACTGGTGAGCGACATCGAACACTTCCGCACTCTCACCAGCCTGCACATCGTCCCGCCCTTGTGCCCTGTGGATGTCTCGGTGTTCAACTTTGACCAGACCGAGTCTTTGCTGCAGCGCGCCTATGAGCAGACCCTCCGGTGGCTGGAACGTGGGGGGCTCGAACGCACCAAGGTACCTGGTGCCCTGACCATCCATTCACATGCCCATGAGCATTGAGTCTCCGCTGAACTAAGCGCCACACCTGAGATTCGAGTGTAGCGAGCACCATCCGCAGCAGCCCAAAAAGGCAATGGATATGCGCAAAAGCTTGGGATAAAGGACGGCCTAGCAGCGCCGAGGATAAATAAGGAATGCCATAGACCTCTTCGGTCACTCAGCAACATAGAGCGGAGCGGCAGAGACCTCCGCCGAGCCGGCAATATAAACTGGGCACATTGAGATTGTGTTTCCGTCTGGAAGGGCGGGGAAGACAAATAATCACTCCTCTCCCCCAGTCGACCGATAAGATCGACGACAACGTTCGTTTCCGCCCTCGCCCCCAGCATCTCCAAGGGACGCTTCGAACCAAGCCCCGAGCCGGCGTGTCCACCCACCCTCTCGCAGCGTTCACGCTACTACCGGTCAGTGCCCCTCGGCAGATATGCATTACCGTGTGAAAGCGCAGCAAAAGCCTCGAGCCAAGCCCTATTCCAAAGCCTTAAACCCGCGCTGCAGATCTTCGATCAACGCTGCGACATCTTCCAGACCGATGTGCAACCGCAACACAGGATTCATTGAGCGATCAGCCGCACTGTTACGGTTTTGTGTATCGGCCACGGTGATCAGACTTTCAAAACCGCCCCAGGAAGCACCCAACCCGAACAGCTGCAGTGCATCAATGAAGCGCTCGACATACGCGTCGTCCGCCTCGCTCAGTTCAAAGGACAGCAAGCCGTTGCTGCCGGTGAAATCTCGCTGCCACAAGGCGTGGCCAGGATGATCGGTCAAGGCCGGATGGAACACCCGTTTCACCTGCGGTTGCGCTTGCAACCAATGAGCGACTTCCAAGGCCTGGCGCTCATGCACCTCCAGGCGTGGCGCCAACGTTCGGGCGCCTCGCAATACCAGATAAGCGTCGTCGGGGCTGACGGTCGCGCCAAAGGCATCGCTCATATTCATCATGGGCTGCCAGGCTGCTTCACAGGTGCAGACACTGCCCATGACCACATCACTGTGGCCGCTCAGGTACTTGGTCAGCGCCATGATCGAGATGTCCGCACCAAGTCTCAGCGGTCGGTACAGGTAACCAGAGCCCCAAGTATTATCGACGGCCAGCAAAATCCCTCGCGGTTTGCACAGGGCGGCGATGGCCGGCAAGTCACACAGTTCATACAACAAAGAGCCTGGCACTTCGGTATAGACCATTTTGGTGTTGGCTTGCAGTAGAGCCTCCAAGTCATGGCCGTCCGGGGCGAAATAATTGACCTGAATACCGAAGGGCTGAAGAAACTCCCGTGCTAGACGCCGCACAGGCGCGTATACCGCGTCGGTGATCAGCACATGATCGCCGGGTCGCAGGTAAGCGAGAAACGTCTGCGCGACCGCTGCCAACCCGGTACCGAACAAGCGAGTGCGATAACCACCCTCCAGCTCGGTGACCAGGTCTTCGAGGGCAAACGCCGTTGGATTTCCGCGTGCTCCATAACTCAGCACACGCTCGCTATCACGGCGAGCTCGGGCGTCACGCATTTGCGCCAGGTTGTCGAACAGCACGGTGCTTAAGCGAGTGACCGGCACATTGACTGCGCGACCGCCGACACCCTGAGCCCGCGCCGAATGCACCAGGCGCGTACGCACCTGCGAATCCGAACGAGCTAGAGGTTGCAATGGTTTAAGACTGGCGATTTCGTCGTCGCTCATCTGCGCCAGCAAACCGATTTCCCAAGCCAGATACTGACGCGCCGCGTCTTTGTTGCCGGAGTGGCGGTCATGGGTAAAAAACAGAAAATCGATGCATCGATCATTGGATGGCGTGTCCGGGCTTTCCCGCACGGCGAAACCCGCTGCACGCCAGGCCTCGAGCCCGCCGTCAAGCAGCTGCACCTGCGCACGCTGGGCTTGAGGTAATTCCAGTGTGACGAACGCAGCCAGTTGCGGATCATCGGCCAGTAACACCAGCGGTCGCTGTTCATCTACGACGTGTGACGCCAGCAACGAGCGGATTGACCAGCTCGAACCGACAATGTGCCCCTTGCGAAAGGTCATGCTCGGACGCAGGTCAATCAGCGCGACGGCGTTATCTTTCAACGCATCAGCCAGCGCCCGCGCAGTGATCGTTGGCAACTTTTCATAAGCGAGAGCGTTACCCGCGGGTAACGCCAGGCCACTGCTCACACCACCTTCCAGCACATACGCCTCATGCCCCAATTGGCGCAGCCAACTCGCGACAATCGGCGCCCGCACACCATCGCTGTCGATCAGCACCAGCCGCGCCTGACGCACGCCGATATACAGATCAGTCGATTGAACTAACTGACCGCCTGGCGTGTGTTGCGCACCAGGTAAACTGCCGGCGGCAAACTCTTCGGCGGTGCGCACATCGCACAAAAACAGACTGCGCCCGGCGTCTGTGGCCCACTGCATGACCTTTGCAGCCGTTACCGTTTTCACACCGGCCCGATCCGCCAGTTGCGTGGCCGCCAGACGTTGCGCCGTTAGTGGTGCAACGGACACCGCATCGGCATATCGACGGCTGCTGCCATGCTCCAGTTGAAAGTCTTCCAGGTACCAGCCTTGGGTTCCGTTTTCCAACGCGTAGATCGGGTTTTTCAAGCCCAGGTTGATCAGCGTCTGCGCACCGATAATGCTACGGGTTCGACCAGCGCAATTGATCACGATTGGCGTGCTGTTGTCTGGCACCAGGTCATGGATTCGATAGCCCAGCTCGCCGTTCGGGCAGCACACTGAACCGGGAATGGTCATCTTGCGGTATTCATCGAACGGCCGGCCGTCCAGTACCACCAGAGGCTCGCCACGAGATTGCCAATCGGCCAATTGTTGCGCGGTGACATGCGGTGTATGACTGGCCTCTTCCACCAACTCGCCAAAAGCCTTGGACGGGACATGCACGCCGGCGAACAGTTGATAACCGGCGGCCTGCCAACCATCCGCACCGCCTTCCAGAACGTGCACGTTGCCATACCCCAACGCATACAGGCGCTGGGCAGAACGCGAAGCGACATCACCGCCGTTCTGGTCATAGATCACCAGCCGCACTTGGAGATTCGGTGCAAGACGCAGCACCTCCAGCTCCAGTCGGCTGTAGGGCAGATTGACTCCGAAAAACAGATGGGCTTCGCCATACTGGCCATGCTCGCGCACATCAAACAGGGCGATTTCCTGCCCGTCGAACAGCCACTGCTGCAATTGCCCTGAGGTTACGGTTTGGCTCATGGGTGTTCCGCTCGAAAGAAAATTATTGAAGCGCCAGAGAGCGCTCATTGGCCGCCAGTTCGCGGCCCTTCGCGTACGCACGCTGAATGGCTGGACGCGCCTTGAGGCGTTCGCGCCAGGCACGGATGTGCGGAAAATCCGCCAGTTCCTGGCCGTGTCGCTGCGGCTGAATCCACGGAAAAATCGCCATGTCGGCGATGGAGTACTCACCCGCCACATGCCGCACTTCAGACAGACGCGCTTCCAGCACTCGATACAGTCGCGTCTCGCCTTCGCGGATGTTGATCGGCAGCACACGGTAATCCAGCCCGAGCTCTTCGATCAGGATGCCGATTTTTAAACCGTTGGCGGTAGGCCAATAGTAAAGATCGATCATGCGTAAGCCTTGATCGACGGCGCCATTTGCGAGGCGTTGTAGTTGAGAATGCGCCCGTCAGCCTCTACGCCATAGCGCCCATTGAGAGACTCCAGCGGCAGACCGTAGAGGTGAAAATGCAAGGTCGCGTGCTCGCCTTCGACGCGAATGCCGTGCAGGTCTTCACCCAAGAACGAGATTGATCTGCCTGGTTGCACGATCACTTCCTTTTCCAGGTGCAAGGTGGTGAAACCAGGCTCGCGACCTTCGTCATCACGGCTGTAAACGTAGTTGATCTCCTGGCCTTCGACGGCACTGATAATCGCCCAGGTTTCGTGGTTGTGCGGGATCGTACTTTTGCCCGGCAACAGTGAGTTCAGGTACAGCGTCGGTGTGTCTCCGTCGTCATTCAGACGGTAACGAAAGGCAGAACTGCCCTGCCCCGGCACCGGCGCGGGAAACTCGTCGAAATTAAATAGATCACGGCGTTCGGCCAAGGCTTCGAGCAGGTAAACAATTTCCACCAGCGCGGCGCGGTCAACGCCGTGTTGGTTGATGACGCGGATTTTCTTCAGGAAATCTTCGATAACGATGGCACGGTTTTCGGTGCTCATGAACAGGCTCCTCGGTTTTAGACGGACAGGCTGTAGCGACCCAGGTTGGTCAGCAGATAAGGGTCGTTGACGACGGCAGGACGGCGCCCCGAATCACCCACCGCATGGCGCAGAAATTCCTGGGTACGCTCGCTGGTCGGGTGCTGAAAAATCTGAGCGGCGCTGCCGTGCTCGACGATTACGCCGTTTTCAGTGAAGTAGACGATGTCGCTGATCTCTTCGGCGAAACGCATTTCGTGTGTGACCAGCACGCAGGTCATGCCCTCTTCGGTCAACTCGCGAATCACCGTCAGCACCTCGCCAACGGTTTCCGGATCAAGGGCCGATGTCACTTCATCGAACAGAATCAGTTCAGGCCGCATCGCCAGCGCCCGGGCAATTGCCACACGCTGTTGCTGGCCCCCGGACAGTTGTCCCGGATAGGCATCGGCCTTGTGCTCCATGCGCACTTTGGCCAGCAAGGCACGTGCCTCTTTTTCGGCATCGACCCGGCTGCGCCCCAACACCTTGCGCGGTGCTATCACCAGGTTCTCCAGCACCGACAAATGCGGGAACAGGTTGTACTGCTGGAATACAAAACCCACGCGCTTGCGCAATTCGATGCGCTGGGCTTCCTGGGCCAGGGTGTGAACTTCGGTGGCACCGACGCGGATGGTGCCGCGCTGCGCCTGCAATAGCCCGGTGATGCAGCGCAGGATGGTTGATTTACCGGAGCCGGACGGGCCGATGATCGACACCGCCTGACCACGGTGGACGTCAAGGTCGATGCCTTTGAGCACCGGATTGCTGGCGAACGACAGGTGAAGATCGCGCAGGCTCACCAGCGGCTCGGCGACGGTTTCAATAGAAGGCATAACGTCGCTCCAGGCGTTGGGTGAGACGGGAAATCGGGTAGCAATAAGCAAAGAAGAGCACCAGCAAGCTCAGGTAGATCACCACAGTGAAACCGGTCATGTTCACGGTGTTGCTGGCAATCTGTGCGGTGTCGATCACATCATGCACGCCCACCAGAGAGGCCAGCGCGGTGCCCATGGTGATCACCGCATACAGGTTCATCCACGGTGGCAACATGCGCTTGAAGCACTGCGGCAGAATGATCGAGCGGAAAATTTGCCCCCGGGTAAACGCCAGCGAGCGTGCGGCCTCCCATTGAGTGCTGGGGATCGAAGCGATGGCGCCACGGAAGATCTCCGCAACGTTGGCACTCGCCGGCAAAGCCAGGCCGATCGTCATCTTGACCCAGTCCGGAAACGACACATAAGCACTGCCGATGTGGATTTCAAACGGGAACACGTAGGTAGTGAAATAGATCAGCACCAGCCAGGGTGCATTGCGGAAAATCTGCACCCAGATCCGTGCAGGCAAACGCAGCAGACGCAGTGGCGACAACCCCAGTGCCCCAACCAGCAACCCCAGCAGCGAGCCCAATGCGATCGCGACCAGGCTGATCAGAATGTTCTGACCAAAGCCTGCGGCCAGTGCCGGCGACCATTGCAGCAACGCCTTTAACACCGGACTTTGCGGGGCGAACCACACCAACCAGAGCACGACGCAGACCAGCAGCAGAAGTTTGCCGACATGCCGACGCGGCCAGGCCACCGGTACGGTGACGGACGATTCAATGGCCATAGCCAGGCATCCTCAGGTGCGCTTCAAGGTAGCGCCCCACACAATTGACGATAAAACTCAGCAGACCGAAAAAGCTCAGGATCAGAATCATCAGTTCCAGCACGTTATCGCTTTGAGTCCAAATCATGATCGACGCGTAGGTGATGTCACCGACGGCAATCGCCGAGGCGACGGCGGTCATCTTCACCAGGTCGATCAGGTTGTTGATCAGCGAAGGCAAAGCGAACCGCAGGGCCAGCGGCAGTTGCACGTTCCATAGCAACTGACGGCTGCTGAATGCCAGCGAACTGGCCGCCTCCAGCGTCACAGCCGGTACAGCCTCGATGCCGGCGCGCAGGGCCTCGGCATGGAAAGCGCCCTTGTGCAACGAGATCACGATCACCACCCAGGCGAACGGCGTCAGTGGGTTTGCTGCACCAACGGCTTGAGTGAGCAACATGTTCAATACGAGGAACGCGCAATACAGCTGCACCAGGGTCGGCGTGTTGCGGGTGACTTCGACGAACACACGTGCCGGTTTCGCTAACCAGGGATTGCCCGACGTCAGCATCGCCGCCAGTCCGAGCCCGGCGAGCAAACTGCCGAGGATGGTGAACAGGCACAGCCACATCGTGGTCAACGCACCCTGCACCACGGTGCCGCGTTGATAGGCGTCCAGCAGGAAGTTGTAGTTCAGACCGAACCCGGCAGCCCAGTGGACGAAAAGCTCCAACCAATGACTCATGCTTCGCCCCGCAATTGCGCGCAGGCCCGGGCGATGCGACGTCCGGCTTCAGCGACGCTATCGGTCGCGGTGGACAGGTGAAACCAGGGCGACAATGCAACAACGCTGGCCAGGCACAGTGAGGTCAGGTTTTTAGTGAAAAAATGACGGTTCATGCGCGACTACCTTGAATAGCCGTCGCGCGATGCGGCGGCGTATTGAATACGACTAGGTGAATCAGGCGCCGTTGGCCTGGAACTGCTTTTGCAGCTCCACCAGCGCGGGTGACGCGGGGGTGATGTGATTGCGGGTCTGGGCTTCGATCAACCAGCCGCTGCGGTGCAGTTCCTTGACGATCGGGTCGAGCTTGGCCTGGGTGTCGCTTTCACCACGACGTGTCCAGATCACCGACGGCGCCGGGTTGAGCTCTGGACTGATGGCGCGATAGCCTTGCCATTCGGTGTTGTTGGCGATTAACGGATTGATCAGTGTGGCGTCATGTACTGCCGCAACGCAGTTGTTGCCACGCAGTGCCAACAAGGACTCGGACGAACTTTTGAACGCCTTCAACTCAACGCCCAACTCGGTGAGTGGCTTGACGTAGCTGCTGCCTTGAGAGGTGCACACCGGTTGCCCTTTCAGGTCTTCCCAGCGGGTGATCTTGCTATCCTTGAGTACTGCGGCGGTACCGCCAACCCGGTAAAACGGTGTCGGCACAAAACCGAGAATCTCGCCGCGTTCTGCCGTCCATTCCATATTGGCGATCAGCAAATCGACCTTACCCTGCTGCAGAAACTGCACGCGGTTGGCCGGCAATACCGGCACCAGTTGCACCTCAGCACCCAACTGCCGACCCAGTTCTTGAGCGAGCTCTACGTTCAGACCACGCGGCTTCTGTGTGGCAGGATCGATCCCGCCAAAGGGGCCACCCGACAGCAGCACGCCAACCACAACCACATGACGCTGCTCGATCTTATCCAGCGTCGCGTCAGCTTGGGCAGCAGTGCTGGCGGCCAGTGAGATCAAGGCACCCAACATCACGGGCAATAAACGTTTTATAGGCGCGCGCTCGAACAACATGGATTTCCCCTCATTAATGATCGGCAAAACCCCGATCTGATGAGTGGGCATCCTGCGTACAGCGCCGAGGTAACGGAAATACAAATATCTAATATCGTTATAACTCAGGTGCTGTCACTTTTTAGATAAACGCCTATAAGCCTACGTTTATTGGCCTCTGCGGGCTTCCAGGAAAATAAATTTCTCCGAACACATAAAGATATGTAATGTTTATGTTCGCACCCTTAATGTAAAAAGCAGCCGCCATGTCGACCCTCGATCTCGAGCTACTGCGCACCTTCATTGCCGTAGTCGATCAGCACAGCTTTGCCGAGGCCGGTGTGCAACTGGCCCGCACACAATCGTCGGTCACTCAGCACATGCAACGCCTGGAGCAACAGGTCGGGGTCAGCCTGTTCGAAAAACGCGGGCGGCAAAAGCAGCTCACGGAAGCCGGGCAGCAGTTGCTACGCCATGCCCGGCAGATGCTTTCGCTCAACGATGACGCGCTGAACTCCTTGCGCGAAAGCAGCTTGAGCGGCGTGCTGCGCATTGGCTCTCCCCATGACATCGCCGACACCATCCTGCCACCGATTCTCAGTCACATCGCGCGTTCGGCGCCACGTTTGCGCCTGGAAATCGACGTCGGTCGAAGCCCGTTTCTCATGGACGACCTGCACCGGGGCAAGGTCGACATGGTGATTTCCACTCGAGAAGACCCCAATCTGGAAGGTTTTGCCTTGCGCACCTCGCCGGTATGGTGGATTTGTTCTGCGCAGTACCTTCACAACCCCGGCGAGCCCTTGCCGTTGATCCTGGTGGATGAACCCAGTATCTATCGGCGATATGCTCTTGAGGCTCTTGAACGCGCCAACATTCCTTGGCGCCAGGCTTATCTGGCGTCGAACCTGATTGGTATCAAGGCGGCGACCCGCGCAGGTCTTGGCGTCACTGCCAGAAGCATGGAAATGTTAGGCCCGGATATGCGGGTGCTGGGTGAAAGCGATGGTTTGCCCCGTCTGCCGGACGTCACCTACCACCTTTGGATTCGGCCCAATACTATTAATCCTCTGGTGCGTCGGGCTTATGAGTTAATTCGCAGCAGCCGCGGGCATTAAATGCCGAATCAACATGACGCTCGCGGTGCTGATGACACCTGAGTGATCTGGTCGTCCTTTTCACCATTGATGATACGAGTCACTCGAATAGGTGAATCAATCGAGGCTTAATGGAGGTTGCAGATGTTTCAAGCAGAGCTGCGTTACAGGCAGCTGGAAGCGTTGTCGCCCCGCACTACCTGGATTTAGATAAAGCTGCTCATCGCGCCACTCAATGCGTGGCTTAGGTGGACGAGCTTAGAAGTGGAGGATGCGGGTCACGCGAGCTTGATAGCTCCGCCCTGGATATCCTCCCGGGCCATTCGCAAGTCATTGGCGTCTTGGTTGAGCCGATGAATGAGATTAAGCAATCGTTGCCGCAACACCTCATCTTGGAGCTGCTCGGCAGCACGCATCACATCAAGCGCCGCTGCCTCATTGTTGGTGGCAACGGCGTCGAGCAGTTTGCGCATACTTCTTGATGGCCGATTCATCTCCAACCCTCCTAGCTTTCGGTGACGCGAATCATATGGCCGGAATGTTTCGTCAGTGTTTCAGCTACTCGAACTGGTTTTGAATCACCGGCTCTTGTCGAAGGAGGCTCGGCGAGCGTGTTCAAGGTCAGAGCTGAAGTCGCGACTGTTTGCACCGACTGAACACCGAACATCCATAGTCGGCAGGCACGTCCGGGTCTGTAGCTTCGTACCATTGCGCCATGCCTGTAATAAACGCTCGAGTACCGTCGATGGGTAGGGGTTAGACGCAACGTTTCGCCGTTGCACATGATCAGGGAGACCTCGGCTCTCCCTAAACCCATCGAGCAAAGGGCGGCTGAGTTTGGCTTCACGCTGCAACCGGCGAATGATGTTTCCCAGTACAAACTAATCGAGCGTTTCGGCACAGCTATCGAGCATTTCGGCACAGTAACCACCCTTTGATCTACCTAGACTCGGGTTTCACTCTAAGATGCAGATGAGATCGCAATGAAAATCAGATTAATCCTGCCGGCCCTATCTATGGCAGTAGCTCTCAGCGGATACGCTGCCGATTTCTCGCTGACCAGCCGGGATATTGCTGAAAACCGACCGCTGACCAATCTTGAAGTATTCCAAGGCTTCGGTTGCGAGGGGGGGAATACCTCTCCTGAGCTTTCCTGGAGTAACGCCCCTGCAGGTACTAAAAGCTACGCGATCACGGTCTACGATCCTGATGCGCCGACCGGCAGCGGCTGGTGGCATTGGACTGTGGTCAACATACCTGCTTCAACCAGCAGCTTGCCAAGAGGAGTGGGGTCGAACCTGCCTATTGGTGCAGTACAAGGGCGGACCGATTATGGTCAGTCGGGATTTGGTGGAGCTTGCCCACCAGTCGGGGATAAGCCCCATCGCTATCAATTCACCGTATGGGCATTGAAAGTAGATAAGCTACCGCTCGACGAGCAGGCCAGCGGCGCCTTGGTTGGCTACATGCTTAATGCCAATACCCTGGCCAAAGCCACAATCACTTCCACTTACGGACGTTAGGAACGATGCACCCTCCTGCCAGCATCCAGCACCGAGAAAACTTCATCGAGGGTTGCGTAATCCGGGCTCGGCAGCCCCATACCTTACAAAGGGTGCCGATATTCGTTACCACCTTGTGTCGAGTGCGGCAGGGAGAAAAGCTGTTGCAGTGGGACGAGCGGGAGATGCGTGCAGGACCACAACATCTATTGCTGATGCCGGCAGGGTGCGAACTGGGAATTTCCAACCTCCCCGGCCTTTACGGTCACTACATCGCCGATGCAGTGACCTTTCCCAGCTCGACACTGCGTAACTTCAGCGCTCGATATGGCCAGCAGATCATGAGTCATCGTAGTCGAGCCTTGAAGACGGACCTATGTGTCCTTCTGGATAGACATACAACACAGGCATGGGATCAGTTATTGGCCTCCATCAGTGCCAATGCCCCAGACGCATTACGCACACTCTATGGGGAGGCCGTCCTTCTGAGCTTGGGCCTTTCCGGCCTGGCCGGCCCGCTACTGATGAATCGCAACGATCCACTTTGCGAACGTGTGCAGCAGCTAGTAATGGGCAACCCAGCCAGGGAATGGACTGTTGCAAGCGTCGCACAACAGCTAAACCTTGGTGAATCGACTTTGCGTCGCCAACTGGCCAATGAAGGTGACAGCTTCAGGAACATTCTGGAAAACGTCCGACTAGCCATGGCGTTGCAATGGTTGCAAACCACGTCTCGCCCCATCGGTGAAATCGCCGCTGCCTGCGGTTACGCCTCGGCCTCACGTTTTGCAGTGCGCTTTCGCTCGCACTATGGTCTGTCGCCACGGGAATTGCGGGCGGCAATTTAAGCATTCCTGTGAGGTATCCCCATACCTTCCTGTTGAAACAACCCCGTGGCGCGATCCCGAACGTCACCTCCACTGCGGGGTTTGTACCCAAGACCGTCATCACCAGCTACTGCGCGACGAAAGCCGCGCTTTATTCCTGCGCGCAATTGTTGCGTCAACGGACTCAAGGGCATCAGCCTTCAGGTCGTCGAGATCGTTCCACCCGGTCAGCCACATTAGTTCGACGTTGAGCTGGACCTCTCGCTCTTGCTTACAACTCGACTGGATGCAGTTCAGAGTTCATAGACAAACAACGCGCACTGGGTTGGTTTCAGTGACGTAATCGTCAAGGCTCTCCGGACGCCGGATTTTATTGTGCAAACTCTAGTGCTCGATCATCGGCAGCAGCCCCACCAGCACTTGCGGCATCCGCACGAATCCATCAGAAGCCAGAAAATGACCGCCATGCTCCACTGACATTAAAGGCGACTTCAGCTGTATGGCGAGTGAGGCACTTAACGCGTAAGGAACTATCGGATCATCCTGGGCTGCGATCACGCGACGATTGTCGACTTTTTGTATGATTGCGTTGTAATCCACAGGGGGACTGACAAAGTCATCAAGTTGCGGGAGGGAGGGAAGCTTTGCGGAAAAGCCCGACACCAATAGCATCCCACCGATCCGGGTTCCCGCCGGCTGACGCTGTAAGTACCTGAGTAGCGCGATACAGCCAAGACTGTGCGCGACAAAAAATGTCTCACGATCCTCGCGGGTAATCGTCTGGTCGAGATAGTCTGCCCAAGCTTTCGATGACGGATGGCTCGAGTCGGGTAAAGACAGTATGTGTGCCTCGATACCTCGTTCGGCCAGGCTGTTCTGAAGCCACGCAAACCAGTGATCGTCTGCGGAGGCTGCGTAGCCATGAAGGATGTAGACAATTGGCATGAGGGGCTTGCTGGAGGCAGTAGCCGGCAGACCATAGATGCAAAACACGGCGACAATGCAAGTCAGCGAAGCAGCTTTCAGGAAACTGATCATTTGGGAATACCAACTCTTTTCAGGAAACAAGACATCAGTCTGAACCCTGACAGCACTGTGAAGGTCAAGGAAAACGCGATGCGAATTAGCGAGGTGTCTCGGCTGACCGGGGCCAGCGAGCGAATGCTGCGCTATTACGAAGAACAAGCGCTGCTCTGCCCGCAACGATCAACCACCGGGTATCGGTCCTACAGCGATCAGGATTTAAGAACAGCGCACGCCATATGCCAGCTAAACCGCGCAGGGCTCAGGCTGGAAACCATTCGTATGGTGCTGCCTTGCATGATTGACGATACACCTCGTTTTCATCCATGCGCCGCAGTGCGCTCTGCTTTGCGTGACGAACTGGAAAGGTTGGAAGAGAGACTCGAAGCCCTGATGCAAAGCCGGCGTGTTCTTGCTGCTTTCGTTGGCCAGGTAGAGAGTTAGTTTGTATCCGTCCGCCCAAGTCATCTACCCAACCCTGCAAAGCCAAGACATGGTGTGCACTTAAATTTAAGTGGGCACCAGTTCTAGCCTTTTAAGCGGGTATTTCATGCAGCCACAACGCCGTTCCTACTCCAAATCCTTCAAAGTCCAGGTCATTCAAGAGTACGACCAGCCCGGTGCCTCGATTGCCAGCGTCGCGCTGAGCCATAGCCTCAACGCGAACCTTGTCCACAAATGGATTCGGCTGCAAACGCAAAAAAGCACGGAGCTGCAACCTGCTTTTATTCCGTTACCCATGAAGCTAGCCGGAGCAAATTCGCAAGCTGCATCACCGAATATCTGCATTGAAATCCAGCCGCCGCGTGGCACTACGGGCATGATCCATATGCTTACCTGAAGGACGTCCTCACGCGCCTGCCGACGCAGCGGGCGAGTGAAATTACGGAGTTACTGCCGCATAGGTGGACGCCCGTTTAGTCACGCAAGGTGTGAGGGCGGACGATACGTTTTTTCGAAACGGTTTTACCATATAACGTCAGTTCGCAGCCCGGAACCTAGCAATAGGTGATCTGAGAACACTTACACTGGAAGTGACGACAACGATGCCTGACAGCAAAGGCATCGGTGTCGCTTGCCTGCTCTGACAGTCCGTCGGGGTCAACTCATCTCTGGAACGAGGTGGCTCATGAACGTCAGGTTTTCAATAGCGTGCATATACTCAGAGAATCTCGGATCTCCATCGTTGAACGCCTTTGCCACTTTTTGTGCGTTCTCAAGACTGTCCCACATTGCTAAGTCCGCGAAGATTCGGTCGTCGCTCATAGGGCAGTAGGCGCGGTACTCGATCAAACCAGGGAAGGTCTTTAACGTTTCACGAAGACCTGCGCGGAGCACAGGCACTTGCGCAACGCATTCCTGTTTGACCTTGAAAATGGCTAATTCGAGTACATGAGATGAGCGCTGCATAGGGATGACCTTCTGTGTGTTAGGGAGTCCCAATTATCAGTGCCTCATACTGACAGCGTAGTGTCAGTAGTGGTGATCGCTTTCCACTGGCTTGCCTGGTGCTTCATATACGCTTGGAGATCAAGGGCAGGATTGTCGGGTGATGGTTGTTGGGCAATAGCGATGGAGGCTATGCGATCGACCCGAAAATCGCGGTAAGCCGCCTTGGCACTACACCAGCTTCCAACCGTCCACTTTCCTCCCCAGTAGAAAAGGCCAAGGGGAGAAATGAGACGTTGCGAAACCACACCGTCCAAGCTGGTATAAATTATCTTCAGCGCCTGAGTGTTTTCGATGGCATTTCGAAGGGTTGCCAAATGGGCACGCGTTGAGGAAGGTGTTGCTCCAAGTGCCCTGATTTTTGCCGTGCTGGGGTCAACCTTGTGATGGACTATGGACGCTGAGATTTTGCTCAACAACATCCCCGCAGCAGCACTTAGTTCGTTATCGGCGGAAGCTGAAAGCATTTCCATCCCGAGCATCAATGCATCCAGTTCGAGCTTGTTCAACGTTAAAGGCGGCATCTCAAAATCGGCATCCAAGGCATATCCCACGCCAGCGGTACCATAGATTGGGATTCCACTGAAGGAAAGGTCGTCGATGTATCGATAGATTGAGCGAACGGAAACTCCGACTCGGCTAGCCAGTCGTTCAGCAGAGATTGGCTGATGGACACGAATCAGATTTACCAATTGAAATAAGCGATCAGCTTTACGCACCAGGTGTGCTCAACTGAGAGTCCTTCGCAAGCTCAATGGCCGCGTTAATGGCGGCCCGAGCTTGGGGGCTATTCTTCCAGCAAGTCGATCCCACTGCTGCCGATGCCTGAGCCAGGATGTCACAAACATTCGCTTTGCTGAGCACAGCTAGCGAGTCAATGCCCATCTGCTCAAGGCGAGCGATAACGGCCGGCCCCACGCCCTTTAGGGCCAACAAGGCATTATGTTCCGTCAGTGGAAATGGCATCCGTAAACTCCTGTTATCGGCCAATGAGGCAACCGGAGTTTGCCCGACGAGAGAGGGCATCTCAATAGATGGACTCCATCGCCCTAAGCGTAAGCATCAGGAAGGTGGGTTCGGCAGACGGACGATGCGGCTGCCAACCCAGCGCGCGAGTGAGATCGAGCAGCTGCTGCCGCATCGGTGGATACCGGCCTGACTAACGTCGAGCGATTCGGTCGCACGCTTGTCGGAAGCCAGCTATCGCCTGCTCAATCTGGCAATGTCTTAGCAATTGCCGCTTCAAGCATAGGTTTGGCTGCGTCATGCAAGAGTTGGCCGTGAGCGCCTACGACATGTTCGAAATCAAGCCTCAGAAGCCTCTCGAAGTCGGCGGCAAGGCTGCCCCCCTCCGGCGTGACGCGTTTCAGCCAAGGGCCGCCAATAAGTAGCGTCAGCTTAAAACCCATCATTCGAAGTATGCATCTGCTAAGGAAAGTCGTGTAACTCCAGTCGGCCCAATATTGAATGCTATCCGTGGCGATGAGCAGTTTTAGATTCTTCAGCAAAAGGCACGCCTCAGGGTATTTGGCCGCTTCATACACGAAAAACTGTGCATCAGGCATCGGCGGAGACGCTGCGGCGTTGATCACATGGTTTGCCATAGGCACCTTGTAAGTCTCCGGTCGAGATTGGCACCAGAACTCCGCCTGATATCGGTCAACGTAAAACCGATCGTCTAGACCATGGAAATCTCCTAGACGCAGGACATGGCGAACATTACCTAGCGCATCCAGCTGACTAAGTGCGGCATCGCTCAGGCGCACCGGGTTGATGAGGGTCAATTCATCGCCACTTTTGACAATGACCATGTTTCGGTTCATACGCATTCCAGGGCCGATCCTGATGCTGCCATGAACTAGGTAAACGTTGTGGAAAATAGGAGTGATAGGGTCATGGGGGAACGCGGGTGGGTACACTGACAATTCCTTGTGAAGTTATCCTTACTCACTGCTTGGCGAATCCTTATCAACCCAAGCGTGACGACCGTACCTTACCTTGGGACGTCCTACGCATCCATAGCTGACCCTGCCAGCAATGTTCAGGATCCTATCTAGACCGTTGCGCGGTGAGGTTCGGGGCGACTGCACCTCATTGCAGATCCTGCTCAGTACAGGTAGGCGCCTTCACCGGACGGTTACATTACACAAGGTGTGTTGAGCGGACGCTTATCCAGAAATGTCGAACTGGGGAGGTTCATCGTGGCACCCGCAACCTGGGATGGTAAGCGCGGGGGGCGCGGGCTTGAGTGTATTTGCCGGGCGCGTCCCCCCGCTCTGTCCTGCACTGCGTCAAAGCGGGCGGTCAAGAAACAACAAGCGTGCCGCTAACGCTGCCATCACCCCAGCAAAACCATACGTCCGAAGACGCTTGGAGATCCTGCCGCTGCCCAGTTTCCCTCTTAGCTGCCCGGCACACATCCCAAGTACGGCATGGAAGATTAGCGCGATCAGCGCAAGCAGCGCTCCAAGGAACATTAATTGGAGGCTAACATCGCCGGTTGTTACGCTGACGAATTGAGGCAGGAATACCATAAAGAACAAAAGCGCCTTAGGATTCAAGAGGCTGTTGAGGGTGCCTCGGGCGAAGATTTTCCACAAGGAAGCCAACTGAGGTTGAGTGCCCTGAGTCACTGCTGGCGTTTTTAAAGCTTGCCAGGCGATCCATATGAGATAACACGCCCCGGCCAAGCGGAGTACTTCGAACGCTGGTGCCCAGCTCATTACCATAGCGCCAATACCTGCGCTAACCAAAGCGGTCATCAGCAAGTCAGAGAAGGAAATACCAAGAGCGGCAGCGAAGCCCGCACGCCAACCGTGGGCCAACGCATGGCTGGTCACAAAAGCCATGTTCGGGCCCGGAACGATTAACAGGAGCATGGCGGCGACAATGAATAGATAGAGATTGGCTGCATCCGGCATGGGCATCACTCCGTAGGCTTGAGCGACGACGGTAAGCGAACTATTGATATGGCGGTAGCTACAGTCAGAGTTTATCTAATAGCAACAGTCGATTTTCAGGGAGCGTTAACTGCTGCTGTCGCAGGGATGCATAGGGCACGTGGACAGGCGAACAGGCTGTTCTCGGGGTCGTTACGCAGCGACAAACGCGCGGTTGCGATCATGAGTTTGATCCAGTCGGCAAGGCTCGATTGGCACGATCCAAATGCTTGCCTGAAGGACGTTCTCACGCGCCTGCCGACGCAGCTGCCGAGCGCAGTTACAGAGTTGCTGCCGCATAACTGGGGGCCGTCGCGCAACCTGTGATGCCCAGCCGCTTACTGTCAAAGAGCTGCCCATAGGGCGAAATACGTATGCCCACACGGCCTGCCCCAATCCGGGCAACCACCGCGTCAATGACTTCCAGGGTGAACCGAAGACGATTTGCCAACTTACCAGCGCCGTACTGGTCTGTACGATCATTGACCAATGGATTCATGAACTGCTCGAACAGGTAACCGTTGGCACCATGAATCTCCACACCATCAAAGCTCGCCTCGATCGCATTTTCGGCCGCTTGCGCGAATTCACCGACGATTCGGGTGACCACGGTTCTTGAGCGTGGTGTCGCCCAAGCGGAACTCTTCGAAGAGTTTCGACATTGGAGTGTCCATAATTTAATGAGTGGGATGATGATTAGCCGAGAGGCAGTCAGGTGACGCGGGACGCCTTGAACTCACGCTAGAGGTCTGATGAATTTCTAAGGTGCATTGATGCTAACTTGAGGGTTTCGGAGCCACAATCCGCTTGAATCGCAAATGACTATTGCTTTTTAAGCAACGCCTTGAAGCAAAAAGCTGAGGATTTACTTCCGCCCTAAGTTGCCTCTGGAAAAACGCCCTTGTATAAACACTGTTGGTTTCTATAGACTTCACGAGTCACTCAAAAGCCGATTTCGAGCATCGCCAAGCCCATGACCCAAAAGACCACCAAGTCCACGCTTGCCAAACCGCGCAGCCGATCCTCGATTGGCGCGGTACGCAGCCCGCAAAGCACCGAGGCCATCCTGGAAGCGGCCGCCGCTATTCTTGAAGAGCAAGGGTATCGAGCGTTCACCATGGACGCACTTGTCGAGCGCGCCGGGTCAAGCAAGCCGACCATCTATCGGTGGTGGCGCAGCAAAGGCGCCTTGTTGAGGGATGTATACGAGCGCGCCGCATTGACGTTCGTCACCTCCCCCGACACCGGGAATCTGGAACAGGATCTGATTGAGCATTTACGCTCGCTTTGGAGTTGGTGGCGGTCTTCAAGCGCCGGGGAAACCCTTCGCAGTTTCTTCATTGAAATTCAGCTGGATTCAAAGGCCATTGCGGAATTCCGAGAAGAATTTCTACCGCGCCGCGAACGTACTTTGCGCAAGATATTCGCCAGAGCAGTAAGCGCAGGGGAAATTGTCGACGGTCCTGCGGTGGAAGTTGCCGTCTCGATGCTCACAGGCATGTCCTGGCTGCATCTGGTTACCGCGAACCTGGAGAATCTTGACGACATCGACAATTCGGTCGCGGTGATCGTCAAGGGCTTGAGAGTTCGATAGTCGGTGGGGGGACCAGGATCTTTTTTTTGCCCATAACGACACTGTTAGTTTTTATTAGCTTTATCGCGCTTCCAACCGGTCACCTTTTGTCGCTGCAAGTCAGTCTTTACACCAGAGAATACCGTTCATGAACAGTCGAAAAAATGAGGAGCTAACGGACGTGCGATCCAGATGTCCCTTTGCCGCCCAAGCGTTAGCCGCTGTCCTGCTGATCCTGCTTGCCGGTTGCTCTTTCAGCGACTTGAAGCCCCAGTCCAGAATGCTCTCACCCAGGGATGCCGGTGAAACCCTGGCCAATAGCGGCATCACGTTATCGCCTGCCGCTTGGCCAACCGAAACCTGGTGGACCAGTTTCAAGGATGCGCAGCTCAACACCTTGGTTGAAGAGGCGCTCGCAGAGAGTCCGACACTGCGCTCCGCCGCCGCTCGTGTGCGCCAGGCCGGCGCCCTGGAGTCCATCGAAGGTGCCTCACTGCTACCACGTATTGACGCAGCAGCAAGCACCACCCGCGAACGCTTCAGTGCTAACGGCACCACGCCTGCCCCCGTGAAAGGCACTTGGCAAAATGTCGACCAGGCGACACTGAATGTCGGGTACGAACTGGATTTCTGGGGTAAGAATCGCTCTGCCGTTGAAGCCGCCGTGGGGCGCCGACATGCATTAGAGGTCGATAGCCGCGCGGCTGCGCTAATGCTGTCAGTGTCCATCGTGCAGACCTATATCGACTTGCAGGACACTTATGAGCAACTTGACGTTGCTCAAGCGTTACTCGACCAACAAGTCCACATTGAAAAGCTGACGCAGCAACGCTTTACCGCCGAATTGGGCACACAAATCGATATCAAGCAATCCCAAGCCTCGTTGCCCGCCAGCCGAGCCAACATTGCAGGCCTCAAAGAAGTGATTGAGCTGAACCAGAACAAGCTCGCCTCTTTACTGGGCAAGGGACCTGACCGTGGACGCTCGATTGCCCGCCCCCACATGCAGGCAAGCAACACCATCGCATTACCCAGCCATATTCCTGCCGAGCTTGTCGGGCACCGTCCCGACGTGGTCGCTCAACGCTGGCGCGTAGAGGCGACGGGGCATGAGATTGAAGTGGCCAAAGCCCGGTTTTACCCAAACGTGAACCTCACGTCCTTTATTGGCTTGCAAAGCCTTGCGTTCGACACCTTCAATGATCACAGCAGTCGAATTCTCGGTTTTTCGCCGGCGATCAGCCTACCCATCTTCGAGGGTGGTCGCTTGCGCGGCAATCTGGATGCTCAGGATGCGGCTTACGACCTGGCCGTTGAAAACTACAACCAGACCGTCATCGACGCGCTACGTGACATCGCCGATCAATTGTCTTCGCTGCGTTGGTTGAAAGAGCGCCTGGCCCAGCAGATTGAAGCAGTCAATACAGCCCAGGCCGCCGCCGATCTGGTCAACCTGCGCTATGGCGCGGGGCTGGCCACTTACCTGCAAGTGCTGGCCACCGAGAACGCGACACTGACCCAGAAACGTCAACTGGTCACGTTGCAGTCCCGCGCGCTTTCACTTCAAGCCAATCTGAGCCGGGCGCTGGGGGGTGGCTACCGCCCCGAGTTCCCCACCACCGCCTCTGCACTCCCAACCGTAGCTGATAAATCATGACCACCCAAACGCCCTCCCCCGTCGATCCCGCTCAATCCAAAGCTTCCTATCGCCCCCAGTTTCTGCTGATCTTGGGCATCGTGCTGTTAATGGCAACCTTGGGAATCTGGTACCTGTTAGGACTTGGCACCGAATCTACCGACGATGCCTATGTGGACGGCAACATCGTTCAGGTGACCTCCCAGGTCAGCGGCACCGTCACGGTGATCAGCGGCGATAACACCGACCATGTCGATGCCCATTCGCCACTGGTCACGCTCAATGCTGTGGATGCCGAGATCCAATATGAGCGCGCGAAATCCAACCTTGCCCGCGCCGTGCGCCAGGCACGTACCCAGTATTACCAGGTGCAACAACTGGAGGCTGAAGTCAGCCAACGACAAAACGACGTACGCAAGGCCCAGGACGATGTACGCCGACGCAGTCAGCTTGCCACCAGCGGCGCTGTTTCCCGTGAAGAGATCAGCCACGCCGAGGAGGTGCTTAAAAACGCCCTGGCGGGCCTCGACGGTACCCGGCAGGCACTGGCCGTTCGCCTGGCCATGGTCGATAACACGACGTTACGTACCCATCCCGATGTGCTGGTAGCCGCCGCCAATTTGCGCGATGCCTGCATTTCCCTGCATCGCACGCAAATCTACTCGCCGGTTACCGGCGTGATCACCAAACGTAGCGTGCAGGTTGGCCAGCGAATCAATCCGGGCGTGGCCCTTATGTCGGTCGTACCAATTGACCAGGTATGGGTGAACGCCAACTTCAAGGAATCGCAGATCCAGGATTTGCGTATTGGACAACCTGTGGTTCTGCGTGCCGATGCCTACAGCCGCAAGGTGGTATTTCACGGTTCCATCGTAGGCCTGGATGCCGGCACCGGCAGCGCGTTCTCGTTGATGCCCGCCCAGAACGCCACGGGTAACTGGATCAAGGTGACCCAGCGCGTGCCCGTACGAATCGCGCTGCAACCGCAGGAGGTCGCCGACAACCCGCTGCGCCTTGGCCTTTCCATGCGCGTGTCCGTCGATACCACCGACACCAGTGGGCAGGTGCTCAACAAAAAGCCTCCCGCACAGCCGGCTTACAGCACCAACGTCTTTGAAAATGAGCTCAAGGACGCCAATGATGTCGTAGAGCAAGTGATCAGCGCCAACGATGACCGTGGCCAATATGCCAATCTTCTGAAACCTTGACGGGGTATTTCATGTACCGGAAAAACGCAGCCCTGTTGATGACCGTAGGACTGCTGTGCGCATTGGAGTATCTGCAGGCCGGCATGATCGCCTTTGCCTCGGCTCCCATCCGCGGTGAGATCGACGCCAGCCCTGAAGAATTCACCCTGGTTGCAGCGCTCTATGCGTGTATCGCGGTGGTGGTCATATCAAAACAGCGCTGGCTGGTGGAACGGCTCGGCTGGCGCAACTTCATGCTTGGCTCCATCAGCATTTACGTGTTGGGGGCGTTCGTGTGCGGCGTTAGCAGTGACCTGACCACTTTCACCGCCGGCCGCGTGATCATGGCGTTGGGAGGCGCATCGTTCATGACCTCCGCGCGCCTGATGGTCAACCTGCTTCCACCGGGTCCTGGGCGATTCGTCGGGGTAAAAGTATTCGCCACAGGCCTGGCCAGTGGTACAGCAGTAGCGCCCTTTCTTTCATCACTGGTAGTGGTCGAGGACACATGGCACGCAATCTTCTGGCTACTGATCGCCGGTGCGTCGGCGGCGGCTGTGCTCTGCACACGCTTCTTGCCCAACACACCGATTCACGAAGATGACCGGACGCCCTCCAGCCCAGCGAACATCCTGTTGTTATCCGTCAGCACTTTCTTCCTGCTGTATGTGCTCCAGCGCTCCTACTATGACTTTTACAACGAGACCCTTATCCTCATCGTCTTCGCGCTGCTGGCCGCCCTGGGCGTGTATATCTTCTTCCACGCCGAACACGGTAAAGAGGCGCCTTTCCTCAAGGTCAGAGACTTGATGCAGTCTCGCTACACCCTCGGGGTTACGTTGTTCTGCTTCACCTACATTGTGCTAGGCAGCAACAACTACATCTTGCCGTATTTCCTGCAAACGGCGCTGGGATACTCCTGGGATACCATCGGTACGTTCCAGGCCTTCGGTCTGGCCGGCGCGTTGTTGACATGGATCGTCATGGCCATCGTCATTCCAAAGTACCCGGCTCCCAAGAAGTTCTTCATAGCCGGATTCAGTGCCCTGATCTGCTTTGGCGTGTTGTTGTCATCCCTGCCCCCCGACGCCAATATGTGGTCGAACATCTTGCCTGCGCTGGTGCTTAACGGCAGCTTCGTAATGCTGGTGCTCGCCACGGCGGCCATGCAGACATTTCGTGATGTGACACACCATGACACGTTGTTCGCCCATGCCTATCAGATCAAAAGTATGTTGGGGCAGATTGCCATGGCACTCGGCACCACCGTTGCCACCTTGTTTCTGCAATGGCGAACCACCTTGCAATACAACAACCTCAACGGGCATTTCAGCTCAGGCGATCCGCTCTATCTGGAACAGACTCAAATACTGGCTCAGGCACTCACCCCTGCCGTAGGCGCGGGCCCGGCCAGCCAGATTTCGGTGTCGATGCTTGCACAATCCCTGCACCAACAATCAACCCTGGTCGCAAGCATGGAATACTTTTGGGCTGTCATCGTGGTAGCCAGTGTTGCACTGGTCATTTCCATGATGCAGAAGACCTTCAAGTGACATCTGCTGTGAAGGCACGGACTCATGAACAAGCAGAGTCCGCGCCAGAAAGCAGTCGGATGGTTGCAAATGCTCTTGCTCGCGAAGCGTTTTCCAGAGTGGCCGGAACAGCTGAATGAACTCGCTGTAATGCGTCGCCAGCTCTTCGATGTTCCAGCTCCCGCGCACCTGCAAACGCAGAGCCTTGGAGGTCAGTTTGACTGACGGGATGAGGAGCGACCTCGCTAGAGCGTCGCTCCTTTGAATCCAAAAACGCTTACGTCTTCTTCAATGACTACCGACGCGCAAGGCTTTCGCTGGCAAGGCCAGCAGAATCGCCTCGCCACCAGCGAGCATCAGCAGCACGATGGTGAAATCCGCCCCGGCGTTACACAGGCCAGCGAAGCTCGACTCCTGTCCTGCAACATGTGCCCATTTACGTGCTTGCGTTAACCCGCGATCTTTATTGCAAGCTCAGCGACGTGTTTACCCTGGAAACGCGCAATATCCAGTTCATTTTGTGACGGTTGCCGTTTACCGTCGGCGCCTGCCAGGGTGGTCGCGCCATAGGGCGTACCGCCGGTGATCTCGCTCATGTTGGTCAGCCCTGCGCAGGTGTAAGGCACACCCACGATGACCATCCCCTGATGCAGGAGTGTGCTGTGGAACGACGTAATAGTGGTTTCCTGGCCACCGTGCTGGGTGCCGGTCGACGCAAAGACACTGCCGATTTTCCCGACCAGCGCGCCGCTCATCCACAGTCCGCCGGTCTGGTCGAGAAACGTGCGCATCTGTCCCGCCATATTGCCAAAGCGCGTCGGTGTACCAAAGATGATGGCATCGTAATTGGCCAGCTCGTCAGGTGTCGCCACCGGTGCCTTCTGGTCAAGTTTGACGCCGATGGCTGCTGCCTGTTCGGCCGGGATGGTTTCAGCGACACGCTTGAGCGTCACGTCGGTGCCGGGGACGGATCGTGCGCCTTCGGCCACTGCGCCAGCCATCGTTTCGAGGTGACCGTACATTGAGTAATAGAGAACCAGTACCTTCGCCATGATTTTTCCCCTGGATTAAGTGCCATTCGATGGATTAGGAGGATCTTGGATTACACCACTGCCAACGAACCACAGCGGCAGGTGTAGCGCTTGGTCACGAACAAAACTGCGGCTCACACCCCACCCGACTGCAGAGACTTTGACGGCATGCGGACTTAACACTAGCAGTTCCGTATGCTGCCTGCTGGCAGACAGAGACGCTTTTATAAGCAGTGTCAGCGGCACCATTTCCAACCAGGTCACGTACCCGCTCAATTCCAGGGTTTGGGGAGCATGCCGACCAAGATGTCATCCTTGTCGAGGAAGTGGTGCTTAAGAGCGACCAACAAATGGCCGCCGACGAAGACGTGCTCGAGTTTGCATAGTCATTAAAACAGCGGACACCAAGGTAGTTCGCCTCGCATCCTGCCAGCGACACAGAGGCAAAAAACCCTGACATCGCTGGCAGTCGCTTATCGACTCACAACCACTTCCATTACCCGCCTCGGGCTGTGTGTCACTAGGTTCTATGTCTAAAACACCCTCTTCCTTATTTCGGGGGTCTGAGAAATATTCAATGTCATGATCATTCACCTGATGTTATGGGTGTCTGCGGACGAAAGCCGGTTCAAGTCTCAGGCGAGTACTTTCCAGCCCAATTGCTCACGAGCCTCTTGCAGGTCGGACTGCAGATCGTGATCCCACAGCCAATCGAAACGTTCTGCAAGGGTTTTGCCCAGCAATTGCTCGTTATCGGCTACTGCCGGATCACGCAGTTCATAGAGCTCGCCGGCTTCCCAGGAGGTGCGTTGCACACGACAGGCACGTGGACGACGAATAGCGTCATAGACCTCTAGCACCGCCTGTGGCCGGCTCGCCAGAACCTGTGGGTCGGCCAGCAATCGGGCCAAAAGCCAGGCATCTTCCAACCCCTGCCCTGCGCCAGCGCCCTGGTGCGGCAACATCGCGTGGGCCGCATCTCCGATCAGCCCTACACGGCCGTGCACGTAACCCGACAGCTCTTCAAGTTCATGCAGAGCCCAAAGGGTCGGTGCCGGAATGCACTCGAGCAGCACTCGCGCGGCATCGCCCCAATCGGTGAAGGCCGCAAGCATTTCTTCCTGGCTGGCATTACGAACCCATGGGGAATCACTCGGCCAGGATGGGTCAGGCCGACTGCGGTCGGAAATGAAGGCCACTACGTTGATCAGCCGGCCTTGCTTGACCGGGAATGTGAGGATGTGTGCATCGAGCCCCAGATACATCTGCGGAACGTCGACAAGGTGTTCATCGACACCCCGAGCCCGATAGGCAGCGCGCAATTGTTGGCTGTCGATCATTCCTCGGTAGGCGCAGGTACCGCTGAAGCGCGGCGCCGCAAGGGGCTGGCCGAGGCCTTGGAGCACATGATCACGAATCGAAGACTTGATGCCGTCAGCGGCGATTAACAGGTCGCAGCGGTGTTCGCTGCCATCGGTGAACAGCACGCGGGCCTGTTCGGCATCCTGTTCCACGCTCACCGCACGCTTGCCAAATTGGGCGATACCGTCGGGCAACTGGCTGGCCAGAGCGTCGAGAAAATCAGCACGGTGCACCGAAGACTGCCCTACCCCTTCGGCAAGACTCGCGCCCAGGTAGCCGGCATCCTCGCCGCGGCGCCATTCGAACCAAATATCCTGCCAGGGATCAAGCGTGCGGTCGGCGATCTGCCGGTAGGGTTCGGCAATGCCCAGACCAGCGATGGCACGAACGGCATTGGCGCCGAAGGAAACACCTGCACCGACCTCGCCAAAGGCGGGTGCCGATTCGAATAACTGCACGTTGAGATGGGAGTGGCGGCACAGATCCAGTGCCAATGCCACGCCAGCGATACCACCGCCGACAATACCGATGTGCAAGGTAGATTGAGAGTTATACATAGCAAGGTACCCATGAGGCTGGTTGTTATTGGAGTAACCAGATCATCGCCATCTGAGTGCTATTGATAAATACCGTAACTCCCATACCAGGCATTACCAGTGTGAATATTACTCAGCAGAGCAATGCAAACCCGTCGTCATATCTTCATTTTTTAATCCGGACTTTTCGCCAGCATGCTCTACAAGCTGTATATCTTTCAGATACGACGAGCCCTTAACGGAACTCGTCTTTTTTCTGCTGCTATTACTGCGGTATAGCCTGCCTGGACGATGTGATCTGACGGCTCGCAGCGTTTTGCATCAAGAAGACCAGAATGGCTACTGCTCCAACCAATCCTGGTATTGCGAAGATGAGGAAGCTTGCCTGCAGCGGCAACGATGAGGCATGCAGCGCGCCGCCCAGCAGAGGACCAATGATTGCACCCGTGCGACCAACACCCATCGCCCAACCGAGGCCTGTGGCCCGTATCTGCGGCGGGTAATATTGCACGGTGCAAGCGTTGGCCAGGATTTGCGTGCCGATGGTGCACGCCCCGGCAACAGCGATGAGTAAATAGAGCACAGGTAATGGGGCCTTGAGTGCGAGCAGGCTCAGGGCCAAAGCACCGCAACCGAAGAAGGCGAACAAGACCTTTGCGATGCCTATTCGATCGCCAAGCCACCCACCGGCTACCGCTCCGATAATCGCGCCAATGTTCAGCGCCACCAGAAACGCCAGGCTCGAGTTCAAGCCGTATCCTGCGGCGCTCATGAGTTTTGGCAACCAGGAGCTCAATGCATAGACCATCAACAGGCAACAGAAAAACGCCAGCCACAGCATGAAGGTGCTCAACTTGCGCCCGTCCCGGAACAACTGCGCAATCGATACGTTCGTGCCTTTAGCGACTATCCGGTTCAACTGATCGATTGCGCCGGGCACATAACTCGGTACGGCCTGCGTCAGTAACGTCTGGGCCTTGACCGTCTGCCCGGTGCGCAGAAGAAAATCCATCGATTCGGGCAACTGCCGTACCAACAGTGGCACTGCCAACAGTGGAATCAAGGCCACATAGAACACCGCTTGCCATCCCCACTGAGGAATCAGCACCATGCCCAGTCCGGCGGACAGCATCCCCCCTAGCGAGTAACCACTGAACATGACGGCGACCAAGGTGCTGCGGGATTTCCTGGGTGCGTACTCGTTCATCAACGCGACAACGTTGGGCATGACCCCACCGATCCCCAGGCCGGCAACAAACCGGCACAACGCAAATGCCTCTGGGCTCTGCGCCAAGCCGTTGATTGCTGTGACACCGCTGAAAAGTGTTACGCACATCATGATGACTTTACGTCTGCCTATCCGGTCCGACAATGATCCGAAAAACAGCGCACCCAACATCATTCCTACCAGCGCACAGCTACCCAGCGCTCCAGCTTGTAATGAGCTCAGCCCCCACTCGGTCATCAACGAGGGCAACACGACCCCATAGATCACCAAGTCATAGCCGTCGAAGATGATGATTAGCGCACACCAGAACAGTACGCGTGCATGGAAGGCGTTGAAACGTGCCCCGTCAATCAGGGCTGATACATCGATCGTACGCATGGCATCGCTCTTTTTGTCATTGTTATAGAGCCGGAGGATCAGACGTCTCCGGGCGTTGCGCGGTGCCCAACTAGCTGACCGATATGCGAGTTGTTCTTGAGGGACGTAAACCGTTCAGAGTTTGGGCATTGCAGCGATCATGGCCAAGGCATCCACCGTGATAAATGCAGCGATCCGAATACCTACTATTTCGAACGTGAATAAAGATTAGAGATGAGCAAAAGCCAAGCAACTCTTACGATGGACGCAACGGTGTAGCACTTGATAGGCTTGCGGTTCTTGCAGCGGCCATTTCAGAGCGGTGCAAACCCCGCGGCGGGCAACGGTTTATCGCCCTGGTATGAGCCAATCTGCACGAGGCGTTATGGAATTACGTGAGCTGGATCTCAATCTTCTTTTGGTGTTCAACCAACTGCTCATCGACCGTAGGGTTTCGACTGCGGCGGATAATCTTGAGCTGACCCAACCCGCTGTCAGCAACGCGCTAAAGCGGTTGCGTAGCGCCTTGAACGACGAACTTTTCGTACGCACCTACCAGGGAATGGAGCCCACGCCTTATGCCCGGCAGCTGGCTGAGCCGGTTGCGCAAGCCATTCAAACGTTACGCGATGCACTTAGCCGACAGGACACGTTTGACCCGCTCCACAGCAATCGCAGATTCACCATGGCAATGACGGATATTGGTGAAATCTACTTCATGCCGAGGCTAATGGATGCTCTGGCTGAACGCGCTCCGGGTTGCTCGATCAGCACGCTGCGCAACAACGTCGATACCCTGGCCGAAGGGCTGCAAAACGGTGCGATCGATCTTGCTGTCGGGTTGCTTCCTCACCTTCAAGCGGGTTTTTTTCAGCAACGCTTGTTTCACCATCGCTACGTCTGCTTGTGCCGCAAAGGCCATCCCGCCACCAGGGAGCCGTTGACGCTGGAACGTTTTTGCAGCTATGACCACGTTCGTGTTGTAGCAGCGAACACAGGACACGGTGAAGTTGATACGTTCCTCGCACGCGCCGGTATCGAGCGAAAAATACGTCTGGAGGTTCCGCATTTCGTTGCGGTCGGCCACATACTTCAACGCACGGACTTGCTGGCAACAGTGCCTGAACGGTTTGCCACCAGTTGCGAACAACCCTTCGGGCTCGCCATTCTACCGCCGCCGCTGGAGCTGCCAAAAATCGAGATCAATCTGTTCTGGCATGCCCGTTACAACAAGGATCCGGCCAATCGTTGGTTACGCCAGCTCATGTTCGAGCTGTTCTCCGATTAAATGCACTGAATCCTCGGAGTATGACGGTCATTAAAAGTCGTCACGAGCGATAAACCCAAAATCCGTAGGCTGTTCGCCCGCCATCTCGTGCCCCAGCCCTCCCCACCATTGAATATCTGCGATGGCAGATTCCTTCAACACCTGCGCATGAATATTCAATACCCATGCCGTAGCGCGCCCGATGATCAAACCTCAAAAGAAGAACAAAAATCGAGGAGATATAGGCAATGACACCCTCAGATATCCGCAATAAGCAGTATCGGGAAAAAAACACGTCTAAGCTTTGCTGTGCGGCGACCCTGACCGACAGAGCTTTCCGAGTGATTGGATACATCGTGTCCAAGCAGAGAAACCCACACCGCATTCAAACGCTCGCAAGGCTCACTTGGCACCTCGCCACAAGGACCGGGAGCAAATAAGTAGCAGACTAACGTTTACTGTACCGCGCTCTCATTAGCCTGCTAGGTTCGGGTTTCTGCAAAAAAGATAGAGAGTGAATTCAAGATGAACGAAAAACAAAAACGGCCGCTGTACATTCCTTACTCCGGCCCGTCGTTACTGGAAATGCCCCTGCTGAACAAGGGCAGCGCTTTCAGCTCGCAGGAGCGGATCGACTTCAACCTGCTCGGCCTGTTGCCGCAAACCACGGAAACCATCGAGGAGCAGGCAACCCGGGTTTACCGGCAATATGAGCTGTGCACCAGCGATATCGACCGGCATGTCTTTCTGCGCGGCGTGCAGGACAATAACGAGACACTGTTTTTCCGTCTGCTCGAAGATCACCTCGAAGAGATGCTGCCAATCATCTATACCCCGACCGTCGGCCAGGCCTGCCAGGAGTTCTCCAGCATCTACCGCACCCATCGCGGACTGTTCATCGCCTACCCCGACCGCGATCGCATTGACGATATCTTGCACAGCGCCACCAAGGGCAACGTCAAAGTCATCGTGGTCACTGACAGTGAGCGCATCCTCGGGCTCGGCGACCAAGGCATCGGTGGCATGGGTATCCCGATTGGTAAATTGTCGCTGTACACCGCTTGTGGCGGCGTCAGCCCGGCCTACACCTTACCGGTGGTACTGGACGTCGGAACCAACAACCCTGACCTGCTGAACGACCCGATGTACATGGGCTGGCGCCATGCACGTGTCAGCGGCGAACAGTACAACGAGTTCGTCGAACTGTTCATCCAGGCCATCAAACGTCGCTGGCCCAACGTGCTGCTACAGTTCGAGGATTTCGCCCAGACCAACGCCACCCCGCTGCTGGAGCGTTACCAGGACCAGATCTGCTGCTTCAACGATGATATCCAGGGCACCGCTGCCGTAGCCGTCGGCACCTTGATCGCCGCGTGTAAGGCCAAAGGCGAACGTCTGTCCGATCAGGTAGTGACCTTCGTCGGCGCAGGTTCAGCCGGCTGTGGTATTGCCGAGCAGATCGTCGCGGCGATGATGCTCGAAGGGCTGAGCGACAGCGAGGCTCGCCAGCGCATCTTCATGATCGACCGGTGGGGCCTGCTGACCGATGACATGGCCAACCTGCTGCCGTTCCAGCACAAGCTGGCGCAAAAGCGCAGTAGCATGCCGGCATGGGCTGCAGGCAATGGCGATTTAACCCTTCTGGATGTAGTTAGCCACGCCAGGCCCAGCATTTTGGTGGGTGTATCGGCGCAACGCGGACTGTTCACCGAGCAAGTCATTCGGGCCCTGCATGCTGGCTGCTCCAAGCCGATCGTCATGCCGCTGTCCAACCCGACCTCCAAGATCGAGGCTACCCCTCAGGAAATCCTTACCTGGACCAATGGCCAGGCTCTGGTGGCCACCGGTAGCCCGTTTCCACCGGTCAGCCTGGGCGAGCGCAAGATTCAGATCGCCCAGTGCAATAACTCCTACATCTTCCCCGGGGTCGGCCTGGGCGTCTTGGCGGTCATGGCCACCAGGATCACCGATGGCATGATCATGGCCGCGTCCAGAGCCTTGGCCGACTGCTCGCCACTACTCACCGGAGAGGGTGATGCAGTGTTACCACCGTTGAGCGAGATACAGGCGGTGAGCAAGAAGATCGCCTTCGCCGTGGCCAAACAGGCTCAGGAGGAAGGCAAGGCTTTACAGATCAGTGACGAACGTCTGCACTTGGCGATCGAAAGCAACTTCTGGCAAGCGCGTTATCGGGATTATCGTCGCTCCTCGATCTGATGTTGTAACGATCTGTGGGAGCACCTCTCATGTGCTCCCACACTGTCCGGGCGTACCGGAATACCCGCACACCATGTAGCACCGTTACAAAATATGAAACAGACTTTCTCATTTCATTAGCTAGCTATCGTTTTTTTCGATTGTTAGACTCCCCCCGCCACCATGGCTCATCCACCTGGTGCTTCGTGTCCTGCAACCCTGTTACGCCCTGATCGGCCGGAATCTGCCCTTCTCGTTGCGTCGACGTACAACCGCGCCAGTCGCCCATGGCCCAGCAACATCCGGATGAGTTGAGCCAACATGTTTGACCGACCTGATGAGGCAGTAATGGAACCAGGAAGCTATCAATTGACCATGAGTGTGCTTATGACCCCGGACAAAGCCAACTTCTCCGGCAATGTTCACGGTGGGGCTTTGCTCAAGTTGCTTGATGAAGTGGCCTTCGCTTGCGCCAAGCGCTATGCCGGCAATTATGTGGTGACCCTGTCGGTCGATCAGGTGATCTTCAAGGAGCCGATCCGCATCGGTGAGCTGGTGACCTTTCTGGCATCAGTGAACTACACCGGTCGTTCCTCGATGGAAATCGGCGTGAAGGTCATGACTGAAAACATTCATGAGCGCAGCGTACGCCACACCAACAGCTGTTACTTCACGATGGTCGCTGTCGATCACAACCACCGCCCCGTAGCCGTGCGCTCTCTGGTTCCGGAGACCTGCGCCGAACAACGCCGGTACGCCCAGGCTCAGCAGCGCCGCCTGCAACGCCAGGAGCTGCAAGCGCGCTACGACTCGCTAAAAGTCTCCCAGGCTTGAACCACGTGAAACCGAGCGGTCAGCCGATAGCTGTCGATGCCACACTACAAGGAACAACACGCATGAAACTATCATTATTGAGTCGTTACTCATGCTTCGCCTTTTGCTTTGTCTTTACCCTCGTAGGTCTGTGCCTGTTCGAGCGCATCGAGTGGCTCTGGTCCTTCACTCTGATCACCGGGATCCTGACGCTGATCGGCCTTAATGACCTGCGTCAGACCCAACACTCGGTGCGTCGCAACTATCCCGTGATCGGTAACCTTCGTTACCTGATCGAACATATCCGTCCAGAGATCCGCCAGTACCTGCTTGAAGGTGATGACGACGAACTGCCCTTTTCCCGCACCCAACGCTCGCTGGTCTATGCCCGCGCCAAGAACCAGAGCGCGGAGAAAGCCTTCGGCACCCTGAAGGATGTCTACAAACCCGGATTTGAATTCATCGTTCACTCGATGCTGCCCAGCGAAGTGCTCGACCCCAAGGAGTTCCGCATCATGGTCGGCGGCCCGCAGTGCCGTCAGCCTTACAGCGCTTCGATCTTTAACATCTCCGCCATGAGTTTCGGCGCCCTGAGCGCCAATGCCATCCGCGCTCTGAACAAGGGAGCAAAACTGGGCGGCTTTGCCCATGACACTGGCGAAGGCAGCATCAGCCCCTATCACCGTGAATTTGCTGGCGACCTGATCTGGGAACTGGGCAGCGGCTATTTTGGCTGTCGCGACCAGGACGGTCGGTTCGATCCCGAGCGTTTCTCCACGCAGGCCTGTAACCCTCAGGTGCGGATGATCGAGATCAAACTCAGCCAAGGTGCCAAGCCCGGGCACGGCGGTATTCTGCCCAAGCATAAGGTGACTGCGGAAATCGCCGAGACCCGGGGCGTGAGCATGGACCGCGATTGTGTGTCGCCGGCTCGCCACAGCGCGTTTTCTACACCGATCGAACTGCTGCAGTTCGTTCAAAAGCTACGTGAACTGTCCAATGGCAAACCGGTAGGCTTCAAGCTGTGCATCGGCCAACCCTGGGAGTTCATGGGGATCGCCAAGGCGATGCTCAAGACCGGCATCCTGCCCGACTTCATCGTCGTCGACGGCGCCGAAGGTGGCACAGGCGCCGCACCAAGGGAGTTCAGTGACAACATTGGCATGCCTCTGCGCGAAGGGTTGTTATTCGTGCACAACACCCTGGTCGGCCTGAACCTTCGAGACAACATCCGGTTGGGTGCCAGCGGCAAGATTGTCAGTGCCTTTGATATCGCCAGTGTGCTGGCTATCGGTGCCGACTGGGTCAACTCGGCGCGCGGCTTCATGTTTGCCATCGGTTGCATCCAGTCCCAAAGCTGCCACACCAACAAATGTCCGACCGGGGTCGCCACTCAGGATCCGTTGCGCCAGGGCGCACTGGTGGTCGAGGACAAAGCCACTCGCGTCTACAACTTCCACCGCAATACCCTGATGACACTGGCCGAAATGCTCGCCTCCGCGGGTATCGAGCATCCCTCGCAATTAACCGCCGAGCACCTGGTACGGCGAATCAGCGACACCCAGATCCGTTTATTTTCCCAGACACACACCTTCCTTAAATCAGGCGAATTGCTCGATGACCGCTGTACCAGCGAGTTCTATTTGCGCATGTGGCACAGCGCCCGGGCCGATAGATTCAAACGCAACGACTCAGGCGATGAGATCGTTGTCGACAGGACCTCATCTGAGACTCGATATACCGCTATCGCGTGAGTATTGCCATCAGTGCACCGCTGAGAGAGAGGGTTGGCCAACGCATCCGCTTAGTGCTCTCCCGGTGACTGGTTTGATAGGGAAGCTAAACCAGAACAAAAAGCACGCATAGCACACTCGCCGTAGCGCTGGTCGCTCTCGGTATCACCAATGCCAGTGTCCAGAATACCGATCCATCTAAAGTTGGCCTTGCGGTGATGGATGCGACCAATCGGGCGACATCGGCCTCGCGCCCCGAAAGCCCTTGTGCATGGTGAGGTAGTGAGGCAGATCGCTACGCAAGCTTGATCCAGCCGGTCCGAGGCCGGTCGAGGGGCGGCATAGTCAGGCTCGCGCCGTGTTCCACTGAAATTCGCTGGCGCTACCGAGATCAGTCTCAGGGGCAGCCTGGAGCACCTGTTGCATGATCGCAGCATTACTCGTTAACGCAATTTCGCGACGTCCTGCTCGGAGACCTTGGTGGCTGGATTGCCGAACTGGGTTGTCACGTAATTGGCCAACACAGCGATCTGCGCATCGGACAATTCGTTGGCGAACGCCGGCATGCCGACATCATTGCCGGCCGCTTGGCGATGTACGCCATGCAGGATGACCTGCAGCAGGTTGTCCGCAGTCGGTGCGCCGACAGTCGAGTTATGCAGCAGTGACGGGTAGTAACCATCAGGCGTACCGTCGCCCTTTGCCTGGTGGCAGGTCGCACAGTTGCCCAGGTACAGCCGGGCCGGGTCCGGTGTGTCGTTCAGCGCGACTCCGCGCAAACGGCTGACGTCGGTCGCCGGCTTGCCCCATGCCGCCCGAGGGCCCGCGCTGGCGTCAGGCACGGCGGGCACGCTGCGGATGTACGTGGCGATCGCGTCGAGATCGGTATCGGCCATGTGCGAGAAGCTGTGCTGCACCGCTTCGGCCATCGGCCCGGCTGCCTGCGCGAGCCCCGGTACGCTGCCGGTGCGCAGGTACTGGACGAGTTGCGGCTGGGTCCAGCTGCCAATGCCGGCATGAGCGTCAGAGGTTATGTTGTACGCGTCCCAGCCAGCGAGTACCGAGCCGCCGAGGAAACCGCTGGCGCTTTCGTCGAGCGCTTTTTCCTGCATGCCGGTCCCGCGCGGCGTATGGCAGGTGCTGCAGTGGGCCAGCCCCTGCACCAGATAGGCCCCCCGGTTCCACACCGCATTCTGCTCAGGTTTGGCCTGGTAGGGCCCGTTTTTCAGGAACACCCGGTTCCAGGCGGTGAGTGGCCAGCGCATGCTGAGCGGCCAGGGGATATCGCCGGGGCGCTGAGCCTGGTTGACCGGCGTCACGCCGTGCTCGAAATAGGCATAGAGCGCTTTCACGTCGTCATCGCTGATTTTCGCGTACGACACATAGGGCATCGCCGGGTACAGGTTGTGCCCGTCCTTCGACACGCCCTGACGAACGGCACGGTCGAAATCGGCCAGCGTCCAGCTGCCGATACCGGTCTGTGTATCCGGTGTGATGTTGCTGGAGTAGATCGTCCCCAGCATCGGGACGTTCAGCGGCAGGCCGCCGGCGAACGCTTTGCCGTCAGCGGTGGTATGGCAGGCCATGCAGTCGCCGGCGATCGCCAAGTATTCGCCGCGCTTGACCAGCGCCGGATCGGACAGGTCATCGGCATGTGCAATGCCAGGCAAGGCGAGCGCACCGGCCAGCAGAAAGAAAAGGGGCTTTTTCGACACGTCAAACCTCCTTCTTCAACTGGTCGGCCATGCGCAGCGCCAGTGCAGCGATGGTCAGCGTCACGTTGACCGTGCCCACGCTGGGCATGGTGGAGCTGCTGGAAATAAACAGGTTGGGGTGGTCGAAGGTTCGGCAGTCCCGGTCGACGACCGAGTCGCGGGCATCGCTGCCCATGATCGTCGCGCCGGTGATGTGATTGTTCGGCGCGAACTCGTCATTGAACTGGATCTCCGTACCGCCGAGCACCTTCGCCGCCGTCGCATACACCTCGCGGGTATGCACGGCGCTGCGCTTCACGTAGTCATCGATGTGGTAGGTGATCTCGGGGCGCGCAATGCCGATCGCGTCGATCTCGGTCTTGCTTGGCACGATGCGGTTTTCCGGCAACGGCAGGATTTCATGGAAGCAGTCGAACTGGACATAGCGTGCCGACTGGTCGCGAATCCGCGAGTCAAGTTCGGAGGGTTTCAGCAGCTTGCCCTGGTCGAAGATTTTCTGGGTTTCCTGATCGATGCGCGACAGGTTCGACAGGTGGATTTTCTTGCCGGCCTGATGCGCGCGGAACGGGCCGTCGCGAAAGCCGATCAGCGAGGTCATTTCCTGCGGCCCCCGGCCAGGCCAGAGCTTTTCATTCGCATAAAACGAGACGCCGGTGCCGGGGTGGTCCATCAGGTTGCGGCCGACCATGTCCGAGCTGTTGCCGACCCCCTTGGGAAAGTCGTTGCTGGTCGACATCAGCATGATCTTCGGTGTTTCGATGCCATTCGCGGCGAGCACGAAATACTTGCCCTCGACACGATGCTCCTTGCCTTGCGGGTCTTTGTAAAGCGCCGCGGTGATTTGTTTTTTTGGGCCGACTTCAAGCTTGAAGACGACGGCATTCTCGATCAGCTTCGCGCCCGCCTGTTCGGCTTTTTCAACGTGGAAGATACCGTTGTACATCGCGCCGATGGGGCAGATCGGCATGCAATTGTTGTTGCCGCAGCAGGTCGGCCGGCCGTCGTAGGGGCGGCTGTTGCGCGCGACCGGTTCGGTCACCACATGAAAACTTTGGTCGTGCGCGTTGAGCGCGCTCTTGATGGTGTGCTCGTTATAGGAGAGCGGCAGTGGCTGCATGGGATAGGGCTGGCTGCGTGGCGAACCGAGCTCTTCATCGCTGGGCCCCCACACGCCGAGTTCTTCTTCGGCGCGCTGATAGTAGTGTTCAATGTCGTCGTATTGAATCGGCCAGTCGCGGCCGACGCCATACACGGTCTTCGTCTTGAAGTCGTTCGGCAGGAAGCGCCAGGCGGACGCCGCCCAGTGCCAGGTGGTGCCGCCCACCGCGCGAATGTATTGCGAATTGAATTTGTGCTCGCCCTTGAGGATCAGGTAGTCATTGGGCGGCCCGTATTCGGGGTGCGGTGCCCAGGCGCTCGATGGATATGGCGCCATGAAGTCCATCTTGTCGGGTTGGTTGCGAAAGCGTTCGACAATCTGCCAGCGCGGCATGCGTGGCCCGGCTTCCAGCAGGATCACGGACTTGCCGGCCAGCGCCAGCTGGTGAGCGACGATTGCGCCCGCCACACCCGAACCTACAACCACGATATCCGCTTGTTGTGTGTCAGCCATGTCTAGGACTGCCTTTCTGTAGGTTTGGTCGCCCAGAAGCCGGGCTTGTTGGGGCAATAGGAACGGATCACCTGGGTATCGGCGACCACCACGAACATCAGCGCCTGTTCGTAGGTCACCACGACGTTGTCGACGATGCCCAGGTACCAGCCTTTCATGATGTTCAGCGCGAGCGCTTGTTCGGAGGTGCCGAGCGAACCGGCAACCAGCGCGCTGGCCAATGGTGGCAGGCGCTGGGGCAAATCCGGCGTGGTTTTTTGCAACGCGGCGAGCAGCCGCGCGCCCACGCCGCGATCGAGCCCGGCCTTGCCGGTCAGCGACTGCGACAGTGTCATGAAAGTATCGAGTGGTGGCGCGCTTGTGTCGTCGGCGAGTGCCTTGAGCGTCAGCGAGCCGATCAGCCCGGCCACGCTCAGCGCAAGCATGCCTTGCAGGCACTGGCGACGATTGATGAAGGGCGCAGCCTGCAGTCGGTTCTCGGCTGGAGCGCTGTCAGAGTCATTTCGATTCAATTAACTCTTCCTCTCTAACAAACATTCTTGTTTTAAAACAAACGTGTTAGCCCAACATAATTAACGACCATCGTTTCCGCATCTGGTGCGTTAAGACCTCCAGTCGTGTAGTCGCTCAGCTAATTCAATTTTCTTGAGTGTCCTTTCTGGATGTGCCCATGCCATGTGGTGACCCATCTGAATGATAGCCAACGCTACCAAAAAAGCAGCTCGGCTCTTGACCTACTTGCCGGCCTCGTCCACGCCCTGGATCTTCAGCAGACCGGGCAGGGCAAACCGCGCACCTCGCCGATCACTTCGGTGCGCAGACATATCAAAGAAATGTGAGAGCGGCGGAGCGTCAGCACTCGCCCCCCCCCATTGGCCTTATCAATGCTTGGTACGGCTCCTGCCAATATAGATCGCCAACAAGATTACCCCACCCTTTATGACGTTTTGGACATAAGGGGATACGTCCATCAATTTCATGCCGTTATTAAGTACGCCCAGCATCAATGCGCCGATCAGGGTGCCAATGATTGCTCCACAGCCTCCGGCGATGGCCGTGCCGCCCAACACCACCGCGGCAATTGCATCGAGCTCGAAGCCTACGTCCGCATTGGGTTGACCCGGGCAGCCAAACTTCGGGAAAAGCAATCAAAGCTGCGCCGTTGCGCGCAGCATCCTCGATCAGGCGTACCGCTTTTTCGATACTCGCCGGCAGGTCCAGGAATACCGGGACCGCTTGAACGGCGGCCACCTTGTACTGGCCGTTGATGGTTTTCATGTACGTGCTCCTTTGGCATGGAGGGGTCAGCGGGTGACGGGACGGTCGCTGAAGCGGTAGGCGTCGCGTTGCACCAGGAGTGGTGCGCTCAGGTCCGTCGCCGAATACCCCAACGCCAGGCAATAGGTGCCGCCTGCAAGCGCCATTGCTGGCTGGACGGGTCGAAATCGGCGAGCAGCCGATCATCCACCTCGAGGGTTACGCGTCGGGATTCCCCAGTCTTGAGGGCCACCTTGTCCCAGCCCAGCAACCGCTGTTGCTGACGCCCGGGTACACCGGTCACATACAACTGCGGCACGTCCTTACCAGCCACGGAGCCTGTATTGGTGACCGTGGCCGCGACACGCAGCGGATGGGTAGAGGTCACTTTCAAATCGCTGTAAGCAAAGGTGGTGTAGGTCAGCCCGAAACCGAATGGGAAAAGCGGTTTGGCTTGGGTACGGGCAAACCAACGATAGCCGATGTCAGCGCCCCCGAAGCCGACGATAGCCGGGCGGGGAAGCTGTTGCAGACTGGCCGGAAAGGTCATCGGCAGGCGGCCCGAGGGCGCTTCACGCCCGGTCAGCAGATCCGCGATGGCCTGGCCCCCAGAGGCGCCGGCATACCAGGCTTCGAGGACCGCCGCTGTCTTGCCAAGCCACGGCATTGCCATGGGGCCACCCGTTTCCAGCACCACGACAGTATGGGGATTGGCCGAGGCAACGGCTTCCACCAGTTCATTCTGACCCTGCGGCAGATTCAGGTCATAGGTGTCATAGCTGTCCATCATCCATTGGGTGGCGAAGACGATGACGACGTCTGCGTGGCGGGCCAGTAAGGCAGCTTCGCCAGGCGAGCGCCCATCATTGAAAGTGATGGTGCTGTTGGGCAGTGCGGCTTTCAGCGCCTGAAAGGGAGAGGAGCGATGCCAGACTTCATCACGGGTACTGGCCAGAATGCCTTCGCCACCCAGGTGAATGGACACAGCCGAACCTTGCGGTTCGATCACCTGGGCAGAACCGCCACCCGAGAGCACCCCGGCGTCCGCGTGCCCGCCGATGACTAGCACCCGCCGGGTCGAGACGGTAATTGGCAACGCCTGTTTTTCGTTTCGCAGCAACACCGCCCCTTCCAACGCCACCTGGCGCGCCACCTCGCGACTTGCCGCGTAATCGATAGGGGTTTTGATGGGAGGGTGGTCAACCAGACCGATTGCAAACAGCGAGCGCAAGATGCGCTTGTTCATGTCGGCTACGCGATTTTTGTAGGTTTGATCGTGGGCGGTCTTCTGAGCTAGCGGCGCGGCGAATGGGATATCACCATAAAGCATCAACCTTATGTACGTCGATCGTGCGCATGGCATCTTCTCTTGTTGTTGTTTTTTTAAGAGCATCGGTAACGCGGTAAACGTTCGTACAGCCGAGTTTAGGGACGCCGGGCGCGCGGAAACATCAGCTTTGCGCAGATCGCTATCCGTTTTGTGCAGCGCCCTGAATCGGGTTTTGGAGGAAGGTTGCTGAACGCTTGCCGTGAGGAAGACTCGGCAGAGATTGTTCTTCTCCGACAGACTGTCTTCTTTGCGATCGCATTCGGACGCTAAGCTTGGCCTATGGATGACTCAGATTATTTGCGCCTGCTGACCATCGCAACCGAGCAAGCCAACACGTTCGAGGGCGTGCAACCTGATGCACCTGGGGCTTAACGAAGCACGGGCCTGTAAGTCAGCGCTCAATGGTGCGGCCCATGGTGGCACTCGGGGGCGCCTCATGTGAATCAGTCGTTGCCGAAGAAGCTGTGGGATCGACTTGGGTTGGTCTCAATACTGGATACGATAAACGGCTTAGCCGCATAACCTGAACCGCCGTATACGGAACCGTACGTACGGTGGTGTTTCGTCGAAGGTGTCACCCTGCCCTCTAATCTTCTGCCCAGCACCATCGCTAACTCCTGGGAGCGATCACGTGAAGCAGGCCTGTTGCCCTGGCAATCCTGGCTAGCAGAACAGGACGACGGTCTGCTGCCGCTTGATGAGACCGACCAGCAACTCGCGCAATGCGTGCAACCAGAAATCGACCGACTTTGGCAGCAGATCGGCGGCGCTTCATGGACAATTTTCTGCGTTAACCCGCGGGGTGTCATCGTCCACGCTCGTCAGGCGCGCACGCTCGCTGGGCCACTGCTGCCGTTGCAAGTTGGACGCCGTATTCAGGAGTCCGACATTGGCACTACCGCGCCCAGCTGCACATTGGCCGAAGGTGTTCCGATGGTACTGATCGGCAACCAGCATTACCTCAGTGACTTCGAGCATTTCTTTTGCGTGAGCGTGCCCATCCGGGGCCTGCAGGGTGAAGTGATTGGCGCGCTGGACATCACCGGGATCGGCGACCGTCAGGCCGGCGCTGTATTGGAACAATTGAGTCACGCGGCTATGGCGGCCGAAAATCGCTTGTTTACCACTCTGGGCGATTGCCGGACCCTGTCGCTGCAGCATGACCCACGACTGTTGGGTACGCCGTTACAAGGCCTCCTGGCAGTTGACCATACAGGCCGCATTCAAAACGCTAATCGTGCTGCCCAGCGATTGTTGGGACTTGAACAATTTCGACCAATAGGCAAGCGCATGGACCACCTGTTCGAAGAAAGCAGCGCAATCGATCTGCACCGAACACCACAGCAGTTGACCCTCAGCGACGGTTCTCGGTTGTACGCACAGGTGATCGAGCAACGTCGAGAATCAACTGCGCAACACGTCTCCTCCCCGCTCCTTTCCGTGTCAGTACTGGGCGCCGATCCTAAGCTCAATCATCAGTTGGACAACGCCCGAAAGGCCTTCGCTGCGAGCGTCCCCATTTTGCTTCAGGGTGAAACGGGAACCGGTAAAGAGGTATTCGCCCGTGCTTTACATGATCAATGGAACGCCCAAGCGCCCTTCGTTGCGATCAACTGCTCGGCGATCCCGAAAAGCCTGATAGAGGCTGAGCTTTTCGGTTATGTGGAAGGCACTTTCACCGGTGCGCGCAAAGGTGGGGCCAGCGGACAACTGGAAGCTGCACAGGGCGGAACCCTGTTACTCGATGAAATCGGTGATATGCCGGCGGCGCTGCAAACCCGTTTATTGCGGGTACTCCAAGAGCGCGAAATCACTCGTCTAGGCAGCACGACACGGCGAGCTCTGGATGTACGGGTGATCAGTGCCACCCATTGCGATCTGCAGCAACGCATGGTTGAGCAAAGCTTTCGTGAAGACCTCTATTACCGCCTCAATGGCCTGCAAATCAGCTTGCCAGCCTTGCGTGAGCGTCAGGATCTGAACACCTTGATCGACCGCCTGCGTCAACGCTACGGTGCTCCACCGCTGGAACACCAGGCATTACTGGCTCTGCACCGCCAGGCCTGGCCAGGCAACATTCGTCAACTGGAGCAGACACTGCGCCTTGCGGCGGCGCTGGCCAGTGACGAACCGATGATACTGCTGGAGCACCTGCCAGCAGCTATGCGAGTGGAAGGTGAGCAGGAAAGACAGAGCGACTTGCAGGACGTCATGCGCCGTACCGTCAAATCAGCGCTGCAGGCCAACGCCGGAAATATCTTCGCAACTGCCAGCCAGCTCGGTATTTCCAGGACCACGTTGTACAAAAAACCGGGGCGAATCACCAGACCTGAGTAACCTGCATCACAATAGGTTTCACGCCTTCCAGACCTCGATCAACGCATGAGCAACGCAAGGCAAGTTAGTCCCGTTTAGCCCCGCCATACACATGCGACCGCTGCCAATCAGATAAACACCAAATTCATCGCGCAACCGTTCCACTTGCGATTGAGAGAGACCGGTAAAGCTGAACATACCCTTCTGCTGAACGAAAAAATCGAAGCTGCGTTCGGGCAAGGCTTCTGTCAGGAGTGCCGCCAACATCTGTCGCATACTTGCGATGCGCAGACGTATTGCTTCTACCTCTTGCAACCACAACGCATGAAGAATGGGATCGCTCAGCACCTTGGCGACAATTTCAGCACCGAATCGCGGCGGACTGGAGTAGTTGCGTCTTACGGTCGCTTTCAGCTGGCCAAGCACCCTGTGCGCTGTAGCAGAGTTGTCGCAAACCACCGATAAGGCCCCGACCCTTTCGCCATAAAGTGAAAATGTCTTGGAAAAAGAGTTGCTGATTACGCAGGTCACGCCAGCTGACGCCATGGCGCGAATGGCATAACTGTCTTGAGTCATACCATCACCGAGCCCCTGATAGGCAATATCCAGGAAAGCGATCAATCGACGCGCCTCAAGGACTGGCACCAGAATATCCCACTGATCGTGGGTAAGATCGGCCCCGGTGGGATTATGGCAGCAGGGATGCAAGAGCAGAATACTGCCCTCTGGTAACGTCTGAACGGTCCGCATCATCGACTCGAAGTCAACCTTGCCGGAGGTTCGATCGAAGTAGGGATAACCGTGCACAGCGAGCCCGGCCCCGGCAAATATCGCCCGGTGATTATCCCAGGTAGGATCGCTGACCCAAACAGACGACCGAGGAAAATTGTCCCTTAGAAAGTCGGCCCCTACCTTGAGCGCGCCCGATCCTCCCACCGTTTGGATTGTGACTACCCGCCCTTGGAGAACAGCTGGGTGCGTCGAACCGAACAAGAGCGATTGGACATGTCCTCGGTAGACGTCCAGTCCTTCCATAGGTAAGTAGAGGGAGGGCTCCGCCTCCTCGGTACAGAAAGCCGATTGTGCACGCGACACGGACTCAAAACTCACTACATTGGCGTGATCGTCGTAACACAGACCAATACTCAGGTTGACTTTAGTGGGGCGAGGATCGCTCTGGAATTTTTCCATCAGCGACAAAATAGGGTCGCCCGCATAGGGTTGAACGTTGCTGAACAATCGATTTACTCCTGAATGCAGAATGACGAACGAGGTGCCAAGTAGCCCAACACCTCGCTCGCACCCGGATTACAGCGTCACACGGTGCAGTATTGCCTGACGAAACTCAGCATGACTTGGCGAGCATGCAGGGTTTCTCCCAACGTGGCCTGTATCACCAGTGCGCACCTGGGGGGAATTTCAAGGACGCTTTGTCATGCGTGAGATCGGCTTGAAACGATTGGGTAAGCCGGCCAGGATTGGTTGGAATCAATCCTCCCTTTTTATCCCGCAGTGTATTGCCGACTCTCGTCACCTCTTAGTTCGCGTCGGTAGCAGCCCTCAACACCAGCAGGTCAACGAGCTCCCCAGGCACGGAAAGAAACGGCTCGTGGCCGCTTTCCAGGGAAAACACATTGGTGATTCCGGCACGTTCGGCCATGAGAGCCTGAAGCTCAGGGTGAAGTACCCGGTCCTTGCAGCACTGGATATAGTCCTTCGGTAGGTTCTCGAAGTCCGCTGTCCAAGTCGCGGGTGTGATGATCGGCTTGAGAGCCTGAGGACGAAAACGCGGAACGGCCTTGATAATCGCATCCTGCGTACAATCATTCAGGAAGGTATCCGCGATGCTGTTTGGAATCAGTCGGGATGCTATTCCGTTGTCAACCATTTCCATTTGGGGACCGCCGCCGTCAGGTAAATGGCCTTCAGCGGCCAAAGAAGCCACTGACTCGCCGGATCGCGGCAGGAAGGCGCATACATATATCAACCGCGCGAACAGCTCAGGCGCAAGCGACGCAGCGGCAGTAATGGCAGCGCCGCCCATGCTGTGCCCGACCAATACCAGTCTTCCTGACTGCATTGCCCGAGCCTCAGCGACAATTGCCTCGGCATAGCTCGCGAGCGTCACGTTTGTTACGGGCGTTTGATCATTGCCGCTACCTGGAAGATCGAGCGCACGCGCTTGGATCCCTCGATGCTCCAACAGGTCAGTTACCTCTTCCCAGACCCAGGCCCCCTGCCAGGCGCCATGGATCAGTAGAATACTCGTCTTCATAGTGTTTGCTCCTGTATGGCCGTGATACCGAACGGTTTCGATTGCTCATCACAGCCTCTTCAAGCTCGCCGAACTTCCGTTCGGCGAGCACTTTTGATTTAGTGGTAACCATCCTCATGGCGGACTTTGCCGCGGAACACGTAGTAGCTCCAGAATGTGTATCCCAGAATGAACGGCAGGATGAATAACGCTCCCACCAGCATAAAACCTTGGCTTTGCGCGGGTGCAGAGGCCTCAACGATAGAGATAGAAGGCGGAATGATATTTGGCCACAGGCTGATACCCAATCCGCTGTAACCCAGGAATACCAAGACCAGTGTCAACAGGAACGGTGCGTAGTGAGCGTTACGCGATATGGCACGCAGAAGCATGCCAACCGTCACCACCACCAGAATAGGCACCGGTGCAAACCACAACAGGTTGGGCATCGAGAACCAGCGCCCGGCGATATCACTGTGCACCAACGGCGTCCAGATACTCACCACAGCAATCACCGCTAGCAGAACCAGGACCAACGGGCGGGCCAGCACATGCATCTGTTCTTGCAGTCGGCCCTCGGTCTTCATGATCAGCCATGTGCACCCGAGCAATGCATAAGCCACCACCAGCCCCAGGCCACAGAACAGACTGAACGGCGTCAACCAATCCAGGGCAGCACCGGCGTATGTACGATTTATCACCGGAAAACCGTCGATGAAGGCACCCAGGGCGACACCTTGGAAAAAAGTCGCTACCAAGGAGCCGCCGATGAAAGCCTTGTTCCAAATATGGCGTTTTTCGGCCCGTGCCTTGAAACGAAACTCAAAGGCGACGCCACGGAATATCAAGCCCACCAGCATCAGTACCAAGGGTAGGTACAACGCCGACAGGACAACCGCGTAAGCCAGTGGAAAGGCGCCAAACAGTGCAGCTCCTCCGAGCACCAGCCAGGTTTCGTTACCGTCCCATACCGGGGCGACCGTGTTCATCATGACATCGCGGTCTTTCTCGCTGTTGACAAAGGGAAACAGAATCCCGATCCCCAGATCAAAGCCATCCATGACCACGTACATCATGATTCCGAAAACAATGATGATTGCCCAAATGAGCGGTAGATCAATTCCCATGACTCAGTTCTCCTCATCGGCGGCAGAAAGCGGCCGAGCGGGTGTGCGTGACTGCCCCGGACCACCATGAGGTGCATGATCGGCATAAACCTGAGGACCTTTCCTTACCAGGCGCATCATGTAGCCAAGCCCCGTACCGAACAGTGCAAAATAAACCACCACGAATATCAGCAGGGTCGCACTCAGTTGCTGGACACTGTGTGTGGCTACCGCATCGGCAGTACGCATCACGCCATAAACCACCCACGGCTGACGACCCGCCTCAGTCGTAATCCAGCCTGCCAACAACGCGATCAAGCCCGACGGCCCCATCCACAAAGCTAGATACAGGAACGGGCGGCACTGATAGAGCGTGCCACGGCTGCGCAGCCACAGGCTCCAAAGGCCTACTGCGATCATTAGCATTCCAAGACCCGCCATCACTCTGAAAGTCCAGAAAACGATCATGGAGTTGGGACGATCTTCAGGCGGGAATGACTTCAATGCCGGGATCTGTTTGTCGAGGCTATGGGTCAGAATCAAGCTACCCAGGTAAGGAACTTCCAGCGCAAAACGGGTTTTTTCTGCTTTCATATCCGGCAGACCAAACAGGATCAGCGGCGTTGGTTCATTCCCTTCGTTTTCCCAATGCCCTTCTATCGCTGCAATTTTCGCCGGTTGATACTTCAAGGTATTGAGTCCGTGCATATCGCCAATCACTGCCTGCAACGGCGCGACGATCAGCGCCATCCACATCGCCATCGACAACATTCTGCGGATCGCCGGATTGTTTCGTCCGCGCAGCAGATGCCAGGCAGCAGAGGCACCCACAAAAAAGGCTGTCGCGACAAATGCAGCTGTCGCCATATGCATCAAGCGGTAAGGAAATGAAGGATTGAAGATCACGGCAAACCAGTCCACTGGGACCACCTGACCATTGACCACTTCATAACCTTGCGGCGTCTGCATCCAGCTGTTGGATGCCAGAATCCAGAAGGTTGAGATGATGGTGCCGATCGCCACCATCACCGTGGCGAAGAAATGCAGCCTGCGGCCGACACGATTCCAGCCAAACAGCATGACGCCGAGGAAACCGGCTTCCAGGAAGAATGCCGTCAGTACCTCATAAGTCAGCAGCGGCCCGGTGATGGAACCGGCAAAATCAGAGAAACGACTCCAGTTGGTCCCAAACTGGTAGGCCATGACCAGGCCGGAGACCACGCCCATACCGAAATTGACCGCGAATATCTTCGACCAGAAGTGGTACAGGTCACGGTAGGTATCGTCGCGAGTCTTCAGCCACAGGCCTTCGAGCACCGCCAAATAACTGGCCAGGCCAATAGTGATGGCGGGAAAGATGATATGGAAGGAAACGGTAAAGGCGAATTGGATTCGGGCGAGATCAATCGCCTCTAGGGCTGACATAGAACATCCTCAGACTGATAAAGCGGCGAGCGGAATACCAGTGCCATCGGTCCCCCAACCAGGATGCTGCTTATTGGCGTTATGCACACGAGGAACAGGGGAAGTTAAGTGGCGAAACACTGCTTCATCACAACCCATGAGGGGCACAACATAGGCTGCGTCGCTTCGCCCCTCCCTGGTCGAAGCCTCTGATCAAGTGTTATGCAACGCTCGAACAGGCCACTCCTTTGTTGAGAAATATCCTCTAAAACTGGACTGCATTACAGAGTCAGATAAGATCGAAAAATACATATCAGATACAGAGGAAAAGCCAGTTTTGATGCTCAAATAACGGCAACTATTCTCATCAAAATTTACAAGCGCTGACAGTTGATGAGTCAGGTGTCAGCAACACCTGACTCATCAATACTCAGATCGGAAATAGCCACACGTATCAGGTTCTGCCTACCTGGAAGCGGAGCGCCGTAACTGCGCATTCAACTCCGTCTGCGAATCGACTATGTGCTCGACCAGATACTGCGCATCCCGCGCGACCCCGGAAAAACGCCCGGAGCCCCAGGTGTACAGCCACGGCAACCCGAGGAAGTACAAACCCGTCTGCGCCGTGACCCCACGCTGGTGGCCCGGATGACCACGACCGTTGAACACAGGGGCTTCTACCCAAGCGAAATCTGGAGTGAAGCCAATGCACCAGATGATGCTGGTGATGCCCTGCGCTTGCAGGTCCAGTTCACTGCGCTCCTGCTCGGGCGTCCAGACCGACTCATAACGCTCACCGGCTGGAGCGACAATCGAGTGTTGCTCGATGTATTTATCGATCGATGCGTTGATCCGGTTGTAGACCGCGTCAGCGCTGTCCAGGCTCTCGCCCAGGTTGCAGGAAAACTGCAAGCGATTGCCTTCCAACCCCTCAAGACGACCAAATAATTCCATACCTTCGCGAGCAAAAGTGCGCAGGTCGATATCGCGCCCCCCATCTCGGCCGGTGACGTAGTGGTTGGTGTTGTCGCGCACGCCTTCACGCAGCGGATGGGTATCAACGCCGATATCGTAGTAGCCCATTTCCGCCAGCCAATCGACCACGTCCTTGCCACGGTAAAAGCGCGCGCAACGCGGCGCGTCGCCGACCGCCAGAAAGACCTTGCGCCCGGCCAGGTGCAGGTCCTCGGCGATCTGCGCGCCTGATTGCCCTGAACCGACCACCAGTATATTGCCAGCGGGTAAAGCCTGTGGGTTGCGGTATTGCTCGGAGTGAATCTGATGGATGCCCGCTGGCAGACGCTCGGCCAGGCGCGGGATGATCGGCGTGTGATAGCCGCCCGACGCGACAATCACCTGATCGGCAGTGAACTCGCCTTGCGAGGTGTGTATATCGAAACCACCAACGGCTCGGGGGACCACGCGCTGCACCGCGACACCTTCACGGACCGGGGCATTGACCGATTTGACGAAGCCGGCCAGGTACTCGTTGATCTGATCCTTCTTCATGAAACCGTGAGGATCGCTGCCGTTGAAGCCGTCGGTATAGGTATAACCCGGCAAAGCGCATTGCCAATTGGGCGTTACCAGACTGAAAGCATCCCAGCGCTGGTTGCGCCAGGTGTGGGTCAGGCTGTGCTTTTCCAACACCAGATGATCGATGTCCTGTTGTTGCAGGTAGTAGCTGGCGGATAATCCGGCCTGACCGCCGCCAACGATGATCACACTGTGGTGTGGAGGTTTGACTGTAGTGAGGTGACTAGCCATGGGGTGCTCCGGAACATAATGAAAAAAATAAGGGTTGAAGGGGAAAGACCGTTGAATCAAAACGAACTCCAGCCCGCGCTAATCACCTGGCCTACGCCTTCGGTACGCATGCTGAGAACGTCCACCTCACCAGTCTCGAACAGCTCGCCTTCGAGATAACTGGCCTGCCCCTTGAGCGAGCTCAAGGTGTCCATGGCCGAGCTGCAATAGAAGCCCTTGACCTGCTTGACCCGCTCCGAGGCGCTGTTCAAGGCGGCCTCCACGCGCAGCAGAAACTCGGCGAGCGGGTAACTGGCCCCCTCTTCCAGGTGTTGATAAATCACGGTCGACGGCGAATAGCCTGTCGCTTCCTTGCCATTGGGCCAGCGGATCTTGAAGTTGACGGCGGGCATGTCAGTGCTCCTGTTCGGTGAGTGTCAAAGGGCTGAGATCGAGATGGGGGTAGCTGAAGCCGGTAAATGCCTGCTCGCGCAGATTCCAGAATTCATCGTGCTGCTCACCGGCGCGGACCCGCAGTGAGCCACTGGCGTTGACCTGGCCGATGCGTTCGCAACGCACACCTTCGAAGGCGAAAGCGGCCTGGACCTCGCTCCAGTCCTCTCCCTCCAGGGTCATCACAAAGCCGTAGCTGGGGAACACTCGCAGCCAGCGCTCAAGATCGGCATCTGCTGGGCATGGCAGGGCCTGCAGATCAATGGTCGCGCCGCAGCCGGTGGTTTCCAGCAGCATCAGCAGGCTGCCTAGGACCCCGGCATTGCTGATGTCTTTGGCCGCCCGCAGCAAGCCGGCTTCGGCCAGTCGTGGCAGCACTTCGAGCTTGCTGCGCAGGCGCTCGGCCGGCACGCCTTCGAAGGCTTTCCAATAAGTGCTGTCGGCATGCCAATACCCCTCAAGGTCTACCGCCATGGCGATGACTTGACCGGGAGCCACGTGCAGCGTGGACAGCAGTTGGTGAGCGATGCCGGTGATCGCCACCGCCAGTGCGGTCGGGTTACCAGCGGCGAGGCTGGTATGCCCACCGGCCAGCAGCAAACCGTAGGCTTCGCAAGCCGCACGGATACCGGCCAGCACCTGCTGCGCCGCAGCGTTATCGTGATGCCAGTAAGCATTGACCACCGCTGTGGCGCGCCCGCCCATGGCCGCAATATCACTGACATTGGCCATGACCGCCGACCATCCGGCGAACCAGGGTGCGGTCTGAACGAAGGCCGGCAACATGCCTTCGATGGCCAGCAACTGGAAATGATCGCCACAGGCAATGGCCGCCGTGTCATCGCCTGGCATCGCGTAAAGTTGCTCGCGAGTCAGTGCCTGTTTTACCTGGCCGATGACGGCCGCAGGCTGCTGAATCGCCTGCTTTGCGCGCATCGCTGGAGTACAGCGCAACGTGTCGAGCAGCGCCGACAGGTCAAGAGTTTCAGTCATGACGGGCCACCTTCAGCGCACGCAGCGAGACCTGGCGCTGCATCAATGGGTAGCTCGACAACCGTGCCTGCATCAGGCAATGAGGCCGTCCAAGCAACTCCATATGTTCAAGGGTTTGCCAGCGCAGACCATGGAAGTACCTTTCGTTCTGTGCCTGCACCGTGGCGCGAAATATCTCGCAGCCCAGCTCCTTGGCTCGCGACACCGCTTCGTTGACCAACGCCTTGCCGATCATGCTGTGGCGCCGATAGGCCTGGTCCACACACAAGCGCCCGCCAAACCACAACCCAGGCTCTGGTTGATAGATGCGCACGGCACCGACCACCTGATCCGCCATACCGCAATTGCCGGCCAGGGCGACTATAGCGATGGCCTGAAAGTCGTGACTGTCCTTGTCCTGCGCCAGCAGTTGCTGCTCATCGGAGAACACCGAGCGTCGCAGGGCAAAATAGGCCTGTTTCTCCCAGTTTTCGCTGGCTGGCTTGACCACCAGCTCGCCGGCGCGAAACGGCTCGAAAGTGCTGTCGACCAAAGCAAACGCGAGGTTGGACATGGTGAACCCTCTCTAGGACAAAGCCTGCTTATTCGTAACTTTTCAGCGCCGAGCAGGCGCCACATTTAGCGCAGCCGGCGTTGATCTGATCGGAGTGCAAACCGTGACGGCGCAAACTGGCGCCAATCTGCGGATACAGCCGAGCCATCATCGCGCTGTCGGGTTTGGGGTGGTGGGCCAACGGCGTGCCGTCGATGGGCACGAACGGCACCACGAACGGATACACACCCAGTGCGCACAACCGCTCACTCATTTCACTGATCGCCGCCTCGCTGTCGCCCAGGCCGGCGAGGATGTAGGTACTGACCTGCCCCCGACCGAAGACTTCGACCGCCGCGCTGAATGCCTCGAAATAACGGCTCAGAGGAACCTCGGCCTTGCCCGGCATAATCCGTTGGCGCACGTCATCGGTGACCGCTTCCAGGTGCATGCCCAACGACACCACACCACTGTCGGCCAAACGCTGAAACCAGCGGTCGTCGTCCGGCGGCTCGCACTGGGCCTGAATCGGTAAATCGACCGCGGCCGTCACCGCAGCGGCGGATTCACACAGAATCGCCGCACCACGATCCGGGGTTTGCGGCGTGCCGGTGGTCATCACCATGTGCTTGACGCCATCCAGTTCCACCGCGGCTTTCGCCACTTCAGCCAATTGTTGCGGACGTTTTCGGGCGATGGTTTTACCGGCCGCCAGTGACTGGCCGATGGCACAGAACTGGCAGGAGGTGCCGCGATCATTGAAGCGTATGCAGTGTTGCAACACCGTTGTGGCGAGCACATCGCGGCTGTGCAGGGTGGCGATTTTCCAGTAGGGAATGCCGTCAGCGGTGCTCAAGCCATAGAACTTCGGCACACCGGGCATCTGCACCTGACCGACCTGCAGACCTTCGCGAAAGATCAGCGCCTGGCTGCCATCGGTGCTGGGTTGCGCCTGATAGGGCGAGTCCTGCGAGGCCTGATTGAGGATCGGCACCATCATGGTCCGGCTACCGGAACTCAGCGCCTTGTGGTCTGACGGCCCCGCTCCGCCTTGTCGAGACAAGCCGTTTTGCGCAGCAGGCCAACGCACGCCGTGGCATTGCAGTTCGGCGAGCAGTTCATTGGTTTGCATAATCGAACTCCTCGGCGGCGACCGCCACAAGGTGTGCACTGCGTTCATGCACATGCGCAGTGGGCGTGCGGTCGATCAACAGACTGAGCAGTTCCGGACGACTGTAATGCCCAACCGAATCCATCATCCGTTTACGCTTATCGATCAGTGCCAAATCGAGATCGGCAATCACCACCCCTTCACCGGAACGCAGCGGTTCACCGAGCAATTTGCCTTCAGGGGAAACGACGGCGGTGAAACAGCCACCCGAGATCGGGCCGAGGCCGCAACCGGTGTCTTGCATGATTTGGCCCTGCTGATCGGCGTCCAGCCAGGCGGTGGCGTTAACCACGAAGCAACCGGACTCCAGGGCGTGATGGCGAATAGTGACTTCAATCTGCTCGGCGAAAATGTCGCCTACCAGGGATCCCGGAAACATCGCGGCATGGATATGTTCGCCATCGGCCATCAAGGCATAACGAGCCAGCGGGTTGTAATGCTCCCAACAGGCCAGGGAGCCAATGCGCCCTACTGCGCTGTCGATGGCGCGCAGGCCGGAACCATCGCCTTGCCCCCAGACCATGCGTTCGTGATAGGTTGGGGTGATTTTGCGTCGATGCTGAATCAGGCTGCCATCGGCATTGAAGAGTAATTGCGCGTTGTAGATCGTACCGCCATCGCGTTCGTTGACGCCGATGGACACCACCATCCCTGCTTGCTTGCAGGCTTCACCGATGGCCAAGGTGGCGGCCGACGGCACTGTCACCGATTGATCCAGCAACTTTAGGTGCTGTGCGCCCATGGCAAAGGCCGGCTGCACAAACGAAAAGTACGGGTAGTAAGGCACCACCGTTTCTGGAAAGACGGCGAACTGCACGCCTTGCCGACCGAGGTCGATGATCTGTTGGCAGACCTTGTCCACGGTGCCTTCGCGGCTGTAAAGCACCGGGCTGATTTGCACGGCAGCGGCTTTGATAATCGGCATACCTGACTCCTGAAAAATTGAGGGCGACCGGAGCAAGTGGGTGCTTGCTCCGGCAGACGCTTAGGCCGTCCAGGTATCGATGATCATTGCGCCTTCACGGCGCATCAGCAGGCGCAGGTCCATCACGTCCAGCGGATTGATTGGACGGATGCCTTCGATCAAGGCCTTTTCGGTCTGGCCATAAAGGGCTTGCAGGGCAAAGCGACAGGCGTAAACCTCACCGCCCTCCTCCATGAACTGAATGATCTGCTTGTTCACCGCCAGGTGGCCGGGGAAAGCTTCGGCGCCCAGGGTCGGGAAACCTCGCTGCACACCCAGTTGCACGCCAGGTCCGTACAGCAGAATCTTGGTTTCGAAGCCCTTGCGCAGCAGTCGCTTAGCCTGAAGCATATTGACCAGGCCGATGGAGCCCTCGAAGGCGATGGTGTGGAAGGTGATCAGGACTTTCTCGCCGGGCTCGGCTTTGACGTCCTCGAAGACTTTCTCTTCGTAATTGACCAGGAAGTCGCCGTCTTTGTAATGGGGAATATCCACGGTTGGCATAGTGTCGCTCTCCAGTTTCTTCGTGCTTTAACGGCGGCCTGAGTTGGCTGCCGGGTTGCAGGAGATAGAGCGAACGCCGTGCCAGGAAATAAAATTAATTTTCGTTAAAAGCTAAGTTATTGATTAGGTTAAAGATACTTATCTGATCCGGTTTTTTATAACGCATCTGATGCTATCGGTGAATCACGCATTCCCGTAGAAATACGAACATTCGTAGCGGCCAATCACGAGATTTCGTACCCATGAACGAAACAGATTCCCTCAGCGGCTGGGCCGACCTGGCCTACTCCTCAAGACATATGGTGTTCGAGCATTGCGCTGAGGCCATTGCCCTGCTCAATCCGTTTTCCGATCGACTGGGCGACCTGAACATCGCCGCCTGCAAGCTGCTGGGCTACCCGCGCCAGGAGTTGCTGGAGTTGCCGGTGAGCAAACTGTTCGGCCATCAACTGGCGGACCTGATCGTGTTCACCCAAGCTGTGATGGACAAAGGTCGCGGCTGGACCGAAGAGCTGAGCTGCAACTGCAAGACCGGCGAACGCATCGAGCTGGAGATCTCCGCCACCACCTTGCAGATCAAGGGTGAGCAGCATCTTATTCTGGTGCTACGCGAGCTGAGCCATGAGAAATACCAGCGCGACCAGGCCCATACCGAGCGCACCATGCGCGGCGGACTGATCGAATGGCGCAACATTCTCAACCTGTTCCAGGAAACCGAACGCGACAACCAACTGCTGCTCAGCTCGGTGGGCGACGGCATCTACAGCATCAACAGCGACGGTCTGGCCACCTTCGTCAACCCCGCCGGGGCGCGAATGCTCGGCTGGGAACCGCAAGACATGATCGGCAAGAACATCCACCGCATTCACCACCACACCCACGCCGATGGAAGTCACTACCCGGTGGAGGATTGCCCGATCTACAAAGCCGTGCATGACGGGGTAGTCCATGAAGGGCGTCAGGAGGTGTTCTGGCGCCGAGACGGCAGCTCGTTTCCAGTAGAGTTCACGAGCACGCCGGTGATTTCCGACGGCCGCATCGCAGGTGCAGTAGTGGTATTTCGGGATATCACCGAACGGCGCAACACAGAGAACCAACTGCAAAACGCTTTGGAAGAGTTGAAAGTCCTCAAGCAACGCCTGGAGGAGCAAAACGCCTACTTGCAGGAAGAGATTCACATTGAACACAACTTCCGCGAGATCGTCGGTCAGAGCGAGCCGATCCTGAAGATCATCAAGCAGATCGACGTGGTCGCCCCCACCGACGCCAGCGTGCTGATCAACGGCGAGTCTGGCACCGGCAAGGAGCTGATCGCCCGTGCGATCCATCAGGCCAGCCGCCGCAACGCCAGCCCGCTGATCCGGGTCAACTGCGCGGCGATTCCCACCGAACTGTTCGAAAGCGAGTTCTTCGGGCATATCCGCGGCGCCTTTACCGGCGCCGTTCGCGATCGTGTCGGGCGCTTCGAGCTGGCCGATGGCGGCACGCTGTTTCTCGACGAAATCGGCGAAATCCCGCTGGAACTGCAAAGCAAACTGCTGCGGGTTTTGCAGGAGGGCCAGTTCGAGCGGGTCGGTGAAGAACGTACCCGCAAGGTCGATGTGCGGATCATTGCTGCGACCAACCGCGACCTGCGCCAGGAAGTCGCAGCCAGGCATTTTCGCGAAGATCTGTATTTCCGGCTCAACGTTTTCCCTATCCAGTCCCCCGCACTACGTGATCGCCCCATGGACATCGCGCCCCTCGCCGCGCATTTCCTCAAGCAGACTGGCAAGCGCCTGAACATGCCCGGACGTCGTCTGCGCAACGCGGATATCGAACGACTGCAGAACTACTCCTGGCCGGGAAATATCCGCGAGCTGCAAAACGTCATCGAGCGCGCCTTGATCACCTCGAACGGTGCCGACCTGAACCTCGACCTGCCCGAGGAGCCGAAAACCAATCTCCCAGCCACCCAATTGCCCTCCTCCTCGTCCACGATCATGACTGACGCCCAGTTTCGCGAGCTGGAGCGCAACAACATGCAGGCCGCGCTCAAGGCCGCCGACGGCAAACTGTTTGGCAAAGGTGGAGCAGCCGAACTGCTGGGCCTCAAACCTACGACATTGGCTTCAAGGTTCAAGCGGCTGGAGATCAAGCTGGAGGAATGATTCGACCGGGTTGCTGGTTATGGCACAAGCATGACCACGCAATCTCGTGAAACCCTCTACGAATATTCGTATTTTTATGCAATTGCGTAGTTCTACTACATCGCAAGTGACGCCCCGCAGAACCAAATAAGACAAAAATGTTATTTATTATCAAATAGTTAGCTCGCGCATAAAAAACTGTAAAAAGCTGGCACGACCTTCGCTCCTGAGTACTGCAACCGATAAGCCAAGTGGGCCATCGATAACAGCAGATCACGGATGCCTACCATGCCGACAACCTCTGCTTTCACCGTCACACGCCAAGAAACCTACCTGGCTTCGATGCCCAATCTGGCCTTCACCGGCCTTTCTGAAAACTGGTTATTGAAAGAATGTGGTCATCAACATTGGCTCGCATTGGCCCAATTACATAACCGGCCTCTGCCTGATTTCGTCGATGAGCAGGGGCGCATCGCCTATGCCGCGTTCACCGCCGTAAAAATGTGGGACTTGAAGCTGGAAGCCATCGTCGAGAACCGCCCGTTCCAGATCCATACCCGGATCGGACGTGGTGGGCAGGCCCGGCATTACAGCGAGCATGAGGTCAGACTTGGCGACCGCCTCGTGGGGCAACTGGCATTGCTGTCGACCTTCGTCAGCCGGCATGTGCCGGGCGACAATCGCAGTGTCAACAAAGCGTGTCTCAGGGGCTCTCAGGCACCCGTGACGCAGCCACCTGACGTGTTGCATGAACTGCATGCCGACAGCCGGAGAATACGCACCGGCGACTGGCACCGTCATTACGGCATTGATCGTCAATCAGGTGAAGCGGCGCGTCTGTTCGATTTTACGCCCTGCCCCGATGTCGACTTCAACGGTGCCAACCTGCTGTACTTCGCCAACTTCCAGGCCATGGTCGAGCGTGCGGAATGGGCCCTATTGGGATTGCGCCGCCCCGGTCACATTCGTCGGCGCGAGCTGCATTTCTACGGCAATCTCAATATCAACGACAGCTTGCAGCTCAGACTGCACCCTGGTCAGCCAGCCAATCGCGAATTGCACTGGTGTGAAGTTTATCGGCGCAGCGATCTCTTCAAACTGGCTGACGTTTTCACCCGGAAAATCCATCTCTCGGACTGCAGCCGACCATGAGCCATCCTCCTCTCTGGCGGCCCGAAGGCCTGCGACTCAAGTCGGTGTATCACAGCAGTGACCTGGACTGTCTTGAACACCTGCATAGCCTGCCAGGCAAAGCGCCCTTTGTGCGCGGGCCCTACTCGAGCATGTACCCGGAAAAACCCTGGACCGTGCGTCAGTACACTGGGTTCTCGGGAGCGGACGCGAGCAACCAGCGCCTGCGGCAACGTTTGGCCGAGGGCGCAACGGGCTTATCACTGGCCTTCGACTTGCCGACGCATCGCGGCTACGACTCCAGTAATCCTCAATGGCAGGCCGATGTCGGCAAGGCAGGCGTCGCCATTGATAGCGTAGAGGACATGGCTGAACTGCTGGACGGCATTTCCTTGGATGAGGTGTCGGTGTCGCTGACCATGAACGGCGCAGTGCTGCCCGTGCTGGCGGCCTTTATCGTCGCCGCCGAAGAATCCGGCGTCGCTTCAGAGCGACTCAGTGGCACTATCCAGAACGATATTCTCAAAGAGTTCACGGTGCGCAACACCTACATTTTTGCGCCGCAACCCTCTATGCGTATAACCACGGATGTTATTGGCTACTTAGGTGAACACCTGCCGCGATTCAACCCGATTTCGGTGTCCGGGTATCACTTCCAGGAAGCTGGTGCAGATGCTGTACTGGAGCTGGCACTGACGCTGGTCAACGCCAGGACCTATGCCGAGCACGTGCAAAACAGCGGCCTGAATCTGCAAAGATTCTGTGAACGAATCAGTTTTTTCTTCGGCATAGGCAGCGACTTTTTCACCGAAGTCGCCAAATGTCGTGCGGCCCGTTTGCTCTGGTTCGAGATCACCCGGAAACTGGGCGTGCGGAGTGAGAAAGGCCAGGCACTGCGCATGCACTGCCAGACATCAGGCTGGTCGCTCTGCGCTCAGGATCCACTCAACAATGTCACGCGTACAACAGTCCAGGCCATGGCAGCGGTATTCGGCGGTACCCAGTCGCTGCATACCAATGCCTGGGACGAGGCGTTGACGCTACCCAGTGAGGAGTCGGCAAGGCTGGCCAGCAATACCCAACATATCCTTCAGCAGGAAACCGGGCTCTGTGATGTGGTCGATCCCTGGGCCGGGTCCTACATGATGGAATCCCTGACGGCACAAATGGCTCAGCAGGTTCGCCAACGGATGACTGAGATTGATGCCCAGGGCGGGATGCTCCAGTCAATAGAGTCCGGCTGGATCAGCCAGGCCATCCATCTTCAGGCCATGGCGACCGAGGCCCGACTTGATGGCGGTATTCAGCGGCGTGTTGCTTCAAGTGCACAGGCGCAAGCTGTGGAGGAAGCAGCGTTGGCAATGGACAGTCAGGCACTGCGCGCCCGACAGTGTCGACGTCTCAGCCGATTGCGCCTGACACGCGACACCCCACGGGTTGAAACCCTGTTGCAAGCGATAACCGAGTGCGCACGCTCGGGTCAGGGCAACCTGCTGGCGGCAACCGTGGCTGCGATCAGGGCGCGGGCGACGCTGGGTGAATGTACCCAGGCACTGGAAAAGGTATGGCCACGCTTCAGGCAGGACCTGGATTTTCGCGCAGGTCACTATGGACCGGCTGTGAGTGAGCGCCCGGACTGGACGCAGGTATGCGGGCGCATCTCGACCTTTGTCGCTGACCATGGCCGTCCGCCCAGGGTTCTGCTGACCAAGCTGGGCCAGGATGGGCATGACCGCGGAATTCGGCTGATCGCCGCAGCGCTGGCCGATGCCGGTTTCGAGGTGCGCCTTCTCCCCATGTTCCAGACGCCGGTTCGGTTACTGGAATCACTGGATGAAGAAAACCAGGTGGATCTGGTTGGTATTTCGAGTCTGGCTGGGGCACACAACGAGTTACTCACTGAGCTGATAGATCTGTTGGGCGAACGCAAGCTCGACATACCGATGGTTGTGGGGGGAATCATTCCAGATGCTGACGCGCGTCGATTGCTGGATTTAGGGGTCAAGGCATGTTTCGGCCCTGGCCAGGATGTGATTGAAATCATTGAACAGCTAGTCGATCTGCTCGACACTTGTTTTAGCGCGCGGTATCGGAGGATTTCATCCCAAGAGTGGCCGACTCTTTGATTTGAATAATCCATTGGTCGACAAGAGCATGTTGTTCGGTTATGACCTGCAAGGTTTGGGGTGCATTGCTAATGGTATTAGCGGGTGCGGGCGTCTTTCTGATGGTTGAATTCGACAGCGTTAAGTTGTTGTATGCAGCCCCCATCAACATTTTGCTGCTGGTCGTAACAGTGCTCTATCACCGACAGCCCACAGTCTCATTAGAGATCGCAGGAGGCGATCATGGTCGTGGATTTGCTGTTGTCGCAGATGAAGTTCGAAATCTATCTCGACAAACTGCAGACTCCAGCTTTCAGATTCGTCAGATAGCTACCGGTTTGGAGAAGCCGGCAGACAACACGCATCAAGGGATCGAACTGCTAACCGATTCGACTCGGCTGGGCATGACAACGGACGAGACTGCGCTACAGTCATTGGGTGAACTGTGTGGGTAGCAGCGCCATAGCAAGGGTCGAAGTCATGGAGTGCATCATGCAGTGGTTAGCGAGCTTCCATGAATTAGCGACACAAGCAACCCGAATGGTCACTTGAAAAGTGGGGCTGTTCAATACGTTAAGCGCCTGAGCAGGTGCCCATCACCTGATACGTCACGCTATGGGTTTCGCCCTGATGGTCGATGTAGACCATCGTTGCAGGTACCACGTCACAAGCCGTTGACGTTGGTGTTACAGAAATCACTTTGGCGATGTCCAGATTTTGGTCACCGCGATACTGATCTACAGGTTCGTTGGCTGCCATCGCTGCAGTAGCAGTGATCGCCAGAATTACGCCGAGTAAAATTTTCATCGTGTCTTCTCCTCTCATTTGGTGATGGCTCAATTCTAATCCTGTGTTGGTTTCGATAAAGGGGACGTTAATTGATACAGCCTTACAAAAGACGCAACAGTCTGCACCGTTGGGAAAACTATGGACTTGCATAACTGCATGAGATTATTTGTCCGAGTCGAGGAGACTGGAAGTTTCACCGTCACGGCTAATGCCCTGGACTTTCGACTGCGCAGGTATCTCGACTGGTTAGTGGCAAAAGACTCTCGACGCCTTGGCCCGGCAGTGCGGTGTGAGCCGGGCAATGCTGTCGCAGATCGAGTCCGGTCGTAGCGTGCGCTCCATCAAAGTGCTGTCCAAAATCGCCAAGGCTTGAAGGTATTGGCAGCAGCCTTTCTAGAGCATCGGGTTTTGCCCGCAAGGTGGAAGACCATGGCAAGTATGCTGATACTTCAAACGCTCGAAACGGGCAAGATTATCCCCTTGACGGCCAGACCCTAGCCTTGGCCAATATCGACTGCAACAGCACGTCGGCTCCGGCCTTGGCCCAATGGGGATGAATTTCCTCGGCTTCGTTATGGCTGAGGCCGTCCACGCAAGGCACGAAAATCATCGCTATCGGTGCCACGCGGTTCAGGTAGAAGGCGTCGTGTCCGGCACCGGAAATCATCGGTCGATGGCTGTAACCCAAGGCTTCGCTGGAGGCCCGGACCACCTCGACGCATTCGCTGTCAAAGGCAATGGGTGCGTACTGGAAGATCTGTTTAACGCTGTGCTGCAGGCCCACATGGGCGCTGCGCCCAATCAGTTCGACTTCATACCAGCGCTGGCCCTGAGCACCGGTGACCACGCCGATGGTCAAGCCCTGGGCCTCAAGGATCGGCCCCTGCTCGATATGCAGCTCGAACGCCGCATGCACCGCCTGGCCGTCCACTAGATGAGCGCCGGCATAGCCGATCTGCTGTAGAGCCTGACCGAGGCTGACGCCCTCTCTATCGACCCGTGGCAGGCCGTAGTCGAGGTCGAACACCACGGCGCTCAACGGTTTGTTACTCGAGGACGGCCAATTGGCGCTGACCGCCACCCTCACCGGCCTTGGCTGCTCACTGCTGCGCGAGCCCTTGGTGGCGCCTCATGTCGCCAGTGGCGAGCTGGTGAAACTCTTGATCTGGAAGTCGATGATGGCCGGCAGTGCTACCTGTGCCGGCGCTCCAACAGTGAACTTTCGGCAGACGGCGCCAGCCTTTACGAGTGGATCAAGCGCAGCCTCGTGAAGGGATGATCGGCAGCCCGCGGGAGAACCGGCGATCATCTGCCGATCGACAACACAGTTATGCCTACCAGAACTTCCATGTGTAAGTCGTGATCAGCCGGTTCTCATCGAAGTCGGCACCGTAGCGCGTCTTCACCTTGATGTTGCGCCCCTCGAAACCCAGCCCTTGAAGCGGACCACTCTGAACCACATAAGACATGACGAAGTTGCGTTCGCTCTCGACGTTATCCGCAAGGTTAGCTCCACGGTTGATGTCGACGCCGCGTAGATAGCGGGTCATGAACTTGAGGCCCGGAACACCCAGCGCGGCGAAATCGTAGTCATAACGCGCTTGCCAGGAGCGCTCGCTGGCTTTGTAGAAAGCGACGGTCGACCAGTTCACCAGATAAGGCTGCGGCGCGTAGCCATTGAGTAATGGAAAGGCGTCGTCACCGAACATGCGTTGATAAGCGAGCGTGTAGGTGTTTCCTCCTTTTCTCAGCGCCGTCATAAGGCCCAGCGATCGGTTATCGAGGTCACCCGACAGCTGCTTCCCCTCCTCGCGACTGTTGTAGTAACGGACATCGTTCTTGAGGCTATAACCGTCCCTAAAATTCAAGGTGTACGCGAGCCCGAGGTAATGTTGCTGGTAGATGTCTTCCAGTTGACCGAAGTAATAGGTGGCGTTTAGCGCAGGGGTAAAGTCGTAACGTGCACCGGCGAAGTTGAGTCCGTCGCTGCTCTGGGCAGGACTGTCACCGAACAGGAAGATGTCCTCCCGATTGGACGATTCGCGCGTGGCAATCTTCCAGAACCTACCGGCGTTCAAGGTCAGTTTCGACCACTCCCGGGACTCAATGGTTGCCCCTTCAAAGGTGGTGACCAGCTGCCTGGAGTCGTCCATGTAGGCCACAGGCAAGGTTGGGCGTTGCTCGCCCACGCGGACTTCGGTGTTGGACATCCGCACTTTGGCGGTCAGGCCGGCACGACCATAGTCACGAACCGGTTCGCCCTTGCTGTTATCGAAGGGCAACACGGTGTCCGGCCCCCGCCCTTCACCGCCATCGAGCCGATAGGCAAACTGTCCGGCGGCGTCCAGGCCAAACTGGATCGGGCCATCGGTATAACCCGACTTGAATTGCAAATCGAAGCCCTGGCTCCAACTGCCGACACGAGACTTGGGGGCATTGCTCTGCTTGAAGTCCCTGTCGACGTAAAAGTTGCGCAAGCCGAGGTTGAGATGACTGTCCTCCAGGGCATCAGCCTTCACTGCGGGAGCGATTACGAAGGTCAACAAAGAGCCCAAAGTACCAAGACGAACAGAAGCTTTCATGACGCATTTTCCTTTCTTATTGTTGTTCTGCAAAAACTGAAATGCAGGGCACAGCCGAACCCCTGCAAATAGCGCAAGGCTTCGCCGGACTCACTCATGCATTTGTATAAAGGGCTGTATAAAGGGCGCCATCGCAGCGATTGCGCCGCCCCCCCAAGCGACAGGAAAGCGCGCTAGAACGGGTACTGGACTGGATCGTTCATCAGGCTGACCCACTGACGCTCGGTAAACTCATCAAAGTTCGCCGGGCCACCGTAACGACCGCCGTAACCGGAAGCCCCCATGCCGCCAAAAGGCACCTGGAATTCGTTGTTAACAGTCTGGTCGTTCACATGCACCATGCCGCTGTGAATACGCCCTGCCCATTCATAGCCGCGCGTGGCATTGGCGGTATGAATGGCAACCGCCAATCCGTATGGCGACGCATTGACCAGCGCCAAGGCCTCCTCGATATCGTCGTACACGACGATGGGCGCGACCGGCCCGAAAATTTCGTCCTTGAACACCGGCATTTCCGGCGTAACGTCGATCAGTACGGTTGGCCGGTAACACAGATCCTGGTATTCCCCTCCTGTGACCAACGTCGCGCCCTGGCCGATGGCGTCTTGTACCAGGCCATGTACGCGGTCGCGCTGCTGGGCGTTGATCAGTGGTCCAAGTTGCACGGCTTGGGTAAAGGGGTTCCCACAGGCAAGACGCTCTGCCCTTTCCCTGAGTTTCTCGGTGTAGGCTGCGGCCACTCTGCGATGGACAATGTGCCTTCCTGCCTGCATGCAGATCTGCCCTTGGTGCAGGAACGAGCCCCAGGCACCTGACGAGCTGGCCGCATTGAGGTCTGCGTCAGGGCAAACGATCAGGGCATTGTTGCCTCCCAGTTCCAGCGAACACCGCTTGAGCAGTGCGCCGCAGGTTTCGGCAATCCTGCGCCCCACAGCCGTCGAACCGGTGAAGGCAATCATCTTCACTGAAGGGTCGCTGACCAGTGCAGAACCGGTTTCTGCAAGACCGGGAAGCACCTGGAACACCCCTTGCGGCACACCCGCCAGTTCGAACAAGCGTGCCAGCAGCAGACCGCCGGTCACGCTGCTGAATTCCGAGGGTTTGAGTAGCACCGCATTACCCAGGGCGAGCGCCGGCGCAATCGAGCGCAAGGACAACAGCAACGGGAAATTCCAGGGAGAGATGACGGCAACGACCCCCATCGGCACCCGACGCCAGATATTGGTTCGCCCTGGCATGCTCGAGGGGAACACTTCGCCATTGGCTTGCATTGGCATGGCAGCGGCCATCTGCAACTGCTCGACGCAAACATTGAGCTCCCACTCGGCTTTGAAACGAGCGCCGCCACACTCACGGATATTCCATTCGATGAAGCTCTCGGCTTCCTGCTGCAGAAGTCGCGCCGCCTCTCGCAGTATCGCCGCGCGCTGATCGAAAGGCGTGGCCGCCCAACCCGACTGGGCTTGCCTGGCGCGCAGCCCAGCGCGGGCAACGTCCGCCGCACCGGCAATCCCTACGGTTGCCAGACGCTCACCGGTGGCAGGCTCATTCACCTGCATTTCGTGCTCGGCCGATTGCCAGGTTCCAGGATAAAAGCGTGCTTTCCAGCATTGCTCGTCAATAAATTCGGCGATAGACGCGTATTGATTTTGAAGGTTGGCGATAGCCATATCAGACATTCTCCGTCGGGCGAGTGTGTGCCAAGGGAAGCTCAGCGGACTTCTGTGAGACCAACAGCACAGCAATTACCGCGATCACTCCAGGAAGAGCAAAGACCAGAAAATTGTGCTCAAAGGGCAAGCTCAGGCTGAACAGAAAGCCTCCCAGCAATGGCCCTGCCACAGCGCCGCAACGGCCAATTGCAGCAGCCATGCTGACGCCGGTGGAACGAACCCGGGATGGATAAAGATCGGCGGCCAGGGTATGAACTACAGAGAGGCAGCCCACGGTTGAGCCGCCTGCGATCAGCAACAAGGCATAGAGCGTGGTCGCGTCCGGCTTGATGCCCAACATCGATATGGATACGGCAGCCAAGGCGAAGAACAGCGCCAGTGTCGCTTTGCAACCCCAACGATCGGCCAGCACACCGCTGATCAAGGTGCCGATCAGGGAACCGACGTTCATCACCACCAGAAACACAATGCTGGAGCCCAATGGATAGCCACCGCTGCTCATCAGCTTCGGCAGCCAGGTGTTCAGGCCATAGACCATCAGCATGCACATACCAAAACTCAACCACAGCATCAATGTGCTGAACCCCCGGCCATTGCCAAACAACGCCGACAGCGACGTTTTGCCAGCGCCCGCGTCAGCAGCCGACTCCAACACATAGGTCACCGCGCCAACGGGATTGTGATCCCGGTTGATCCGACGCAACATCTTGGCAACCTCCTCCTGGCGGTTACGATGCAGCAGGTAGGCCACCGACTCGGGCAGGGTCTTGTAGAGCAATGGCAGGGACAAAAACGACAGGCCCGCGACGTAGAACGGCGAATGCCAACCCAGGTGCGGGATCAGATAGATACCAGCCAGGCCGGAAAGCAGCCCACCGATGGCGAAGAAGCTGAGCATCAAGTTGATAAGGCGATTGCGGCATGAACCCGGCGACATTTCTTTGAGGATGGTCACGAGGTTGGGCACAACGCCTCCCAGCCCTGCGCCTGTGAGGAAACGGCACAAGGCGAAGCTGGTGGCGTCGGTGGCAAAGGCATTGGACAGCGCCGCCAGGCTGAACAAGGCAACGCAGAAAAGGATGATGCGACGCCTGCCGAAGCGGTCGGCCTGGGTGCCCAGGGTGACTGCACCAAACATCATCCCGACCATGGAGCTGGCGCCCAATATGCCCGCTTCACCGGGTGTCAACGCCCACGCGGTCATCAGATGTGGCAGCACCGAACCGTAGATGACCAGGTCGTAGCCATCGAACATCATGATGAATGAACACCAGAAAACCAGCAGGTAGTGGAACCGATTAAGCCGTGCAGAGTTGACGACTTCCAACGCATTAATTGAGCGCATACACGTTACTCTTATTATTGTCATGGCCATGGCAGCGGGACTTGGCAGTGCGCTGTCCGGAAGTTTTACGAAGCAGTGCAGGACTACTTCGTTTGCGTTTCCAGACGATATGGATAGAATCCGAATAGATCAAATAGATAGATTTTTCGATTAAATATAAATACAAACTATATTTGGAGTGGCCGTGATCGACCTCAATCTGGTCCGGGTCTTTGTGACGATTTTCGAAACCGGCAGCGTCAGCGCCGCCGCCGAGCGCTTGCATGTGACCCAGCCGTCTGTGAGTTACGCGTTGTCTCGCCTGCGTACATTGCTGAACGAACCGTTGTTCAAACGCAGCCGGGACGGCATGCAACCCACATTCCTGGCCACGCAGCTGTATGCCAAATTCCGTTACTCACTGTCGGAGATCGAGCGGGCCATTGCCCAGACCAGCCACTTCGACCCACGGGTTTCGACTCGCGGCTTTCGCCTGGCCTTGTCCGACCTGGGCGAGGTGTTCTTTCTGCCTTACATCCTCAAGGCCTTGCAGGCGCAAGCACCCGATACCGAGCTGGAAATCATCCAGATTGACATCGACAAGCTGGGAGAGTGGCTGAGTACCGGAAAGATCGACGCGGCCATCTGTAACCGCAGCGACTCACCGCTCAATGCCAACTGTGACCTGATTTTTAGTGAGCGCTATGTGTGCCTGGTTTGTCAGGACCACCCACGCATTGGTTCGACGATGACGATGGAGCAGTACCTGGAGGAGAACCACGTGGTGGTATCCGCATTGACCGGGCACCACGTGGTGGAGGATCGTTTGCGCGAGTCAGGCTTCGAACGCAAAGTCCGATTGCGGGTGCCGCACTTCAGTGTCTTGCCGGAAGTTGTTTCCAGCAGCGACCTGCTGGTTACCCTGCCCTCACGGGTGGCGACCATGTTCGCGTCTCGCAGCCATACCCGCGTGGTGGAGCTACCCTTTAGCGTCCCGTCTATCGAAGTCAGCCTGCAATGGAATGACCATGACAGCGATATCCTTGCCCAACGTTGGTTTTGTGGGCTGTTGAAGGACACTCTGACCGGCCTCTGAGCCCAAGCGGCTGAAGCCGATCGGTTAGCCCGACAAAAATAGATATCATCTATATTTAATCGAAAAAACCATCTATTTGATCTATTCAAGACGACCTCTTACTTTTGAGGCTGACGTTTTGAGAGAGATCATCGCAATGGCATCCGTACACTCCACGACCTACGAACTGCTGCGTCGCCAAGGTATCACCACCGTCTTTGGCAACCCGGGCTCAAACGAGCTACCGTTCCTCAAGGACTTTCCAAAGGATTTCAACTACATCCTCGGTTTGCACGAGGGTGTGGTGGTCGGCATCGCCGATGGTTACGCACAGGCCAGCGGTACCCCCGGTTTCGTGAACCTGCATTCGGCCGCCGGCACCGGCAACGCCATGGGTGCGTTGAGCAATGCCTGGAACTCTCATTCCCCACTGATCATCACCGCAGGCCAGCAGACCCGCGCCATGGTTGGGGTGGAAGCGCTGTTGACCAACGTCGACGCCGCCAACCTGCCCAAGCCGCTGGTCAAATGGAGCTATGAGCCGGCCAGTGCCCAGGAAGTCCCGCACGCCATGAGTCGTGCGATCCATATGGCCTCCATGTCACCGCGCGGGCCCGTCTATTTGTCCGTGCCCTATGACGACTGGGAACGGGAAGCCGATCCACAATCTTCTCACTTGCTTGAGCGACGGGTAGTCAGTGCCGGGTTGCCGGGCGATGCCCTTCTGGCGGATCTGCTCGAGCAACTGTCGAACGCCCGCAACCCGGTGCTGGTGCTAGGGCCAGATGTCGATGCGGCAAACGCCAACAAGCATTGCGTAACATTGGCAGAACGTCTTAAAGCCCCGGTGTGGGTCGCACCGTCGGCGCCTCGCTGCCCTTTCCCGACGCGCCATCCGTGCTTTCGTGGCCTGCTGCCGGCAGGCATTGCGGCCATTGGAAAACTGCTGGAAGGTCATGACCTGGTACTGGTGCTCGGTGCACCGGTGTTTCGCTACCATCAGTACGATCCGGGTCAGTACCTGGCTCAAGGTACGCGACTGATTGCGGTTACCTGCGACCCACTGGAAGCGGCGCGGGCGCCCATGGGTGACGCCATCGTTGGCGATGTCGGCTTGATTGCCGCCGCCTTGGCCGAGCGCGTAACACCCTCCTCCCGAGCGATGCCCACAGCACTGCCACTGCCTGAGCCGGTGGAACAGCTCGCAGGCCCGCTGCACCCGGAGGTGGTGTTCGACACGCTCGACGAAATCGCTCCGCACAATGCCATTTACCTGAACGAATCCACCTCCACTACCGCGCTGATGTGGCAACGCCTGGCCATGCGCAATCCAGGCAGCTACTACTTCGCCGCTGCCGGTGGTCTGGGGTTCGCCATGCCTGCGGCAGTGGGCGTTCAACTGGCCGAGCCCGAGCGCCGTGTCATTGCGGTGATCGGCGATGGCTCGGCCAACTACAGCATCACCGCACTATGGACCGCTGTTCAATACAACATCCCGACGATTTTCATCATCATGAACAACGGGACCTACGGCGCCTTGCGCTGGTTTGCCGGGGTTCTGGAGGTCGAGAATGTACCTGGCCTGGACGTCCCGGGCATCGACTTCTGCGCCCTGGCCAAGGGCTATGGCATGCAGTCGTTCAAAGCCCAGGACCGAGGCCAACTTGAAGATGCGCTGCATCAGGCTCTGGCGCTGCACGCCCCGGTACTGATCGAAGTCAGCACATTGGCGCCGCAGAGCTGAGGAGCATCATCCATGTGGAACAATGCTCCGTTGAACGTCGCCGCCTATCGTGAGTTGGCCCGTCGGCGCTTGCCGAAAATGGTCTTCGATTACCTTGAAGGCGGTGCCGAAGACGAACAGGGCCTGCAGCACAATCGCGAGGTGTTCCAGAACGTCCGGTTCAAGCCCCGGCGGCTGGTGGATGTCAGCCAGCGTGACCTCTCGGCCAGCCTGTTCGGCAAACGTCAATCACTACCACTGTTGATCGGCCCCACTGGCCTCAATGGCGCGTTGTGGCCCGACGGCGATCTGGCCCTGGCCCGTGCGGCAAGCCGGGCGGGCATACCTTTTGTGCTGTCTACCGCCTCCAACCTGTCCATCGAAGACCTGGCCCGGCGCTGCGATGGTGAATTGTGGTTCCAGCTCTACGTGGTCCACCGCACCCTGGCCGAACAGATGGTCGAGCGAGCGCTGGCGGCTGGTTACACGACCCTGGTGCTGACCACCGACGTGGGGGTCAACGGCTACCGCGAACGCGACCTGCGCAACCAGTTCAAGATGCCGATGAGCTACACACCGCGGGTAGTACTCGACGGTTGCCTGCATCCGCGCTGGTCGCTTGATCTGGTGCGCCATGGCATGCCCGAACTGGCCAACTTTGTCAGTAGTGACGCGTCCAGCCTGGAGGTCCAGGCCGCTCTGATGAGTCGGCAGATGGACGCCAGTTTTGATTGGCAGGCGTTACGCTGGCTGCGCGACAAATGGCCCCACACCTTGCTGGTCAAGGGCCTGCTGGATGCCGACGATGCGGCCCGATGTATCGCTGAGGGCATCGACGGTGTGATTCTGTCCAACCACGGTGGACGTCAACTCGACACTGCCATCTCACCCTTCGAAGTGCTGGCTGAAACCGTGCGCAAGGTTAGCCGCCCGGTACTGATCGACAGCGGCTTCCGTCGCGGAGCCGATGTCGTCAAGGCGCTGGCCATGGGAGCCGACGCGGTGTTGCTGGGGCGCGCCACTCTATATGGCCTGGCTGCGCGGGGCGAATCCGGTGTGGACGACGTGTTACGCCTGCTCAAGGCCGATATCGATCGGACCCTGGCCCAGATCGGTTGCCCTTGCGTCGAGCAGTTGTCGCCCGAATACCTCGACCTGCCGCCTGCACCAGCACAGGCCATTTTGATACCCGCCCGGACTCATCCACTAGAACAAGCGAGAAGCTAAAGATGTGTGCTGTCAAGATCACCGGACTCAAGTCCCGAGCTGTGAATGTTCCCCTGACGTATCCCATTCATACCGCTGTCGGCACTGTCGCCACTGCCCCGTTGGTGCTATTGGATCTGACCACCGACGCTGGTGTAACCGGGCATGCCTACCTGTTCGCTTACACGCCAGTAGCACTCAAACCGCTCAAACAGATGGTCGATGACATGGCCAGTCTGATCGTCGATCAGCCCTTGGCGCCCAGTGACTTGGAACAGATGCTCAGCAAGCGCTTTTGCTTGCTGGGTTTCACTGGTCTGGTGCGAATGGCCGCCGCCGGGATCGATATGGCCGCGTGGGATGCCTTGGCCAAGACCCAGGGGGTGCCGTTGGTACAGTGTCTGGGCGGCAATCTACGGGCAGTGAAAAGCTACGACAGCCACAGCCTGGACGGTGAAGCCCTGGCAACGTCACGTGCCGTTGACGCCGCCGAAGCGGGTTTTCGCGCGGTAAAGACCAAGATCGGCTATACCAGTCTGGTCGAAGATCTGCGTGTCATTCGTAGCATGCGCCGCGCCGTAGGTGACGATTTCTCCATCATGGTCGACTACAACCAGAGCCTGAGCGTGCCCGAAGCGATCCGCCGGGGCCTGGCCCTGCAACAAGAAGGCTTGGCCTGGATCGAAGAACCGACTCTGCAGTACGACTATGTCGGTCATTCACGAATCTGCGAAGCATTGGATATACCGATTCAGATCGGCGAAAACTGGTTCGGCCCCGAAGAGATGTTCAAGGCGCTGAGCGCCGGCGCCTGCGACCTGGCGATGCCGGACATCATGAAAGTCGGTGGTGTTACCGGATGGCTCCGAGCAAGTGCGTTAGCCCAGCAATTCAGCCTGCCGCTTTCCAGCCACTTGTTCCAGGAGTTCAGTGCACACATGCTGGCAGTCTCCCCCACCGCTGACTGGCTCGAACGGCTGGACATCGCAGGAGCTGTTATAGAGCCGACTCTGACCTTCAAGAACGGGCACGCCATGATCCCAGACTTGCCAGGTGTCGGGATTGTGTGGCGCGAAACGCAGATCGATAAATTCAGTGTCTGAAGTCCCCCCTCGCAACGCTGTACCGTCAAGCAAGGAAGTGATAGCACCTATGCATGTTGCGCAATGCTTGAAATAGCACCTCCCGCCAACCCGCTTTCTCTGGATGACGGGTTGGCGGGAGGTTGCAGGTCTACTTACAACAGCTCTACTTATCGCCTTGCTTTTCTGGGCTCTCCTCGCTTCTAGTAGCATCCGTTCCCGTACCGAACGCCAACACCGAGGTCGTCGGCAACGGCTGCTGCTGGACATAATGCACACGCGTCATTGGCTCCCGGTTGACCAGCAACCGCAGCACATCAGGGCGCGAATAGTGGCCAACAGGGTCGTAGGCAGCTTTGGCCACACCGATCACCCCCAAGTCGATATCCGCATAGAGGATGCCCTCCTCTGTTTCCGCCAATGGCGTACATAGCGGTGCGCCATCCGGGCCGTAGATCATTGCGAAGCCCCCGCCTTCCAGTAGCAGCTCGGCCTTGGCAGGAGAATCAATCAGTTCGTCGAGCATTTCTTTGGACACCGTGGCACATGGCGCCAGCACAAAACACTGACCTTCCAATGCGTAGACTTGCGAGGCAGCATTATTGGCTTGGGCGCTAAGCTGAAAGGCCGCCCCCCGGTATACCGAAAAGCTAGGCCAGGCCGCGATATGCACCTGTTCGTGCTGAGCGTACATGGCGTACTTGGACAGCGGCTGGATATGCTCCGCGCAGCACAAGGCACCTAACCGACCCAAGGCAGTGTCATGCACAGCAAGGTCACTGCCGTCGCCTTCTCCGTAGACTGAGCGCTCCACGTGAGTTGGCTTGAGCTTACGCCGTGTGGCGACTACCCGCCCGCAATCGTCAATGATCGCCTGAGCCAGATACAAGGTACCGCCAGAGCGTTCTGTGAAGCCCATTACGACGTGGATCTTGTGCTGTGCCGCAGCCCTGCAGAGACGCTCGAAGGGTTCACTTCCGACCTCCAGAGCGTTGTCGAAGTTGCGCTGGACGAAGCGCATGCCACCGGCCGGTGAGTCCAGCCAGATCCACCAGGGATATCCCGGCAACCACGCTTCGGGGAAAGCCACCAGCGAGGCGCCCTCAGCCGCCGCCTGAGCAATCAGTCCAATGGCCTTGGTAATACCGGCTTCCAGGTCGAGGAACGCAGGAGCGGCCTGCACTGCGGCTACTTTGTACTGTTTCTTATGTAGGCTCATGCTTGGTCACCTTGCTTGGTCAGAAAATATGAGCCAGACGCACATTCACCCGCAGGTTTTCCTGCGGGCCATTGCTTACGTCGAGGTCTTGGCCTGCTTGGGTTTGCAGTTGTGTTTTCGGGGTAAGGAAATGCGACCAAGTCAGTAGATAGCGCCTGGTATTCAGGCTGTCGTCCAGGCTGACACCACCCAGATGATTTTCACCTCCAGTGGTGTGGAAGAAGCTGACCCCAAACTGGTCGGTGGGACTGAATACATAGCGTAAGTGCGTCTGCACTTCGAAAACCGAATCTTGACGTAATGTGCGACCGGCAAAGTCATCATTCTTGCCGAACTCATCGTGCTCCAGGGTGATTTCACCGTACAGCGTCCGAGGAATGATTGCCTGCACGTAATTGACTTCGAATATCCCTTTCCAGCGGTTCTCGCCAATGTTCATTGAGCCTTTGTCAGCATCGTAGCTACCTAACGGCAAGCCGACATAACCGCCCAGGCTGAAGTAACGCTCGTTGACCGCATCGTTGAGGAGCCAGATATTGCTGCCGATGATCGGGTCGCCAAAATTGCTTTCCGAAGCATGGCTGCCACCACTTATTTTCAGGTGGCCGTAAGGTAGGATCACCTGCGGTGTCACCAGGAAGCCGGCTAACGAAGTCCATTTCACGTATCGAGCCAGAGCTATGTCACTATTGAGGCGAAAATCCCCCGGCGCATCATGGCCGTCTACCTTCAATGTGTTGCGCTCGGCGTGTTGGTAGTAGAGAACCCCTAGATCCGTGCCCTCGGGTAAGGGAGCCGAATCTCCAGGCTCGGTGGTAACCACCCCAGCACTGGCCCCTGCGGTATACCCAATTAATAGCGTCGCCACTGCCCGCTTGAGACCATGCGCAAGACACTCGTCTTTTAGCACCGATTCACTTCTCATATCAGCTCACTCTTATAATTGGAGAGTTGGGAACAGCCTTGCGGTTTATTGCGCGGGGCCAGCCTGGTGTCCGAGGATCGATTGCATCCTCAGGCCGATAGCCAACAGGTGACCGTCAGAGTCGGGCAGTCCGTCGATTTCCAGACCAACCGGCAGCGCGCTACGTGGGCCAAGCCCAATAGGAAGTGTCAAGCCAGGCATACGAGCATTGCTGCCGGGGTCGGCGTTGCGGATCATCCGTGCAAACGCCGCAAAGGTAGTGGCTTCAGGTTCGCTTTTGATCGCCACATCGGGGGTGGTCGGAAACACCAAGGCATCGAGACGGTTGTCCTGTACGAGCGCCTGGTACATCTGCATCAGTGCCGGAACGCCTTTGTTGATCGCCCAGTCGTAGGCCGGTGCCAGATCAACGAGATTGCCATTGGCGTCAGGAAGTTTTTGCGGGGTGATGAATCGGTGAAAAATCTCCCGTACGTCAGGGCTGGAGATCTGCCGAGCCAACGTCTCGATACTGATGCCGCTGCCGCTAATCACCAGATAGCGTTGCAGGTCTAATTTGCCCTCGTACAATGCAATCGGCATCCCTACCTTGGCATCCAGTTCGAATACCCCAGACATAGAAACAGGCACCAGTTGGAACCCCGCGGCCTCAAGCTTTTTCAGCGCTTGGTCAGCGGTGGCTGCGACATCTGGATCCAGGTCTTGCCAGAACTCGGCAGGTACACCCAGCCTTATCGCGGAGGCCTTCGGTGATACTACTGGCTTCAGCCCGGTGATGACCTGATCCAGTAAAACAACATCCTCGACGCAACGTGTCATGGGCCCAGCTGTGTCCCGTGTATGGGATATCGGCGTAATGCCTTGCTGACTGTAGCGTCCCACCGTAGGCCTGAAACCTACACAGCCATTGAGTGCACACGGTTGACGGATGGATCCGCCGGTGTCGGTGCCCAAGGCCATTGGTACCAGCCTTGCGCCCACCGCACTGGCGCTGCCTGAAGACGAACCTCCGGCAATCCGTGTCGAGTCGTAGGCATTACGTACGCCAACTACTCCTGGTTCATGAAAGGCCGTGTTGTAGCCGGATGTGCCGTAGGCCAGTTCCTGCATATTGGTCTTGCCAATGACAATCGCCCCGGCGGCTATCAGGCGGTCGACGATGGGCGCGTTGGTCTTCGGATAAAAGTCGGCCAGAGCGGGGGTTCCCGCACTATTGGCGAAGCCCTTGACCTGGATATTATCCTTGATGGCGATGGGCACACCGCCCAAGGGCAGACAGGGTTTACCCTGCTGCATGCCTTGATCGTAAACGTCTGCCTGTGCCAGCGCGGCACGTGCGTCAACCGAGATGAACGCATTCAATGCCTTATGAGTCTCGATACGCGCCAACCAGCCTTCCACCAACTGGCGACTGGTAACGGTTTTCGAGCAGATCAGCTTTGCCGTTTCAACACCGGTCAATTCATAAAAATTAGCCGGTAATACTCCTGCACTCGACACGCTGGCAGCCAACGCCAACGGTGGTCCGATACCCCATTTCAACTGTCGCATCACTCGTATCCTGTCCAGTTATCGGGCCCCAATGCCCTGCCACTAAACTAACGAGCGTGCCGTTCGGCCGCTTCCTCATTAATGAGGAGGAGGTACTAGAAATGTCGAGCCAGTTGAGTGCGATTCGCGCAGTCGAGCTTGCACATGGCATTGCTCAAATGGGTTCGAACAGTGGTGAAGGCGATGCCCAATTGCCGAGCGACTTCCTTGTCGCTTGCACCGTTTGCGACCAGCCGCGCGACATCTGCCTCGCGTCCCGAAAGCCCTTGCGCATGTTGAATAGACGGTGACAGCGAACGCACGAAATAAGGTGAAAGACTATTGAGGATGCGCTCTTCCCGAAGTGTGAAGGATTGCCCTCCAGCACCTCGCCAAATGCGCAGATCGCCCACATCAACGCCCCCGTCGAAAAAGTAGATGTTGATGCCATGGTACATGCCTGCCGGCTTCAGAAAATCGACGTAGAACTCACTGCCCAGCAGCTGAGGACGAGCGATCACATTGTCCACGTTGGTAGCCGACACGCAGGCACGCAAGGCCGGAGTGACATGATCAATCTGACAGAAGTGCTGATCGTAGCTGTTCAGCATCGCATCACTGATATTGACCGCAACTCTCTGGGTCGATTTCTTGCGCTGATCATCCCAGACAAATGAGGCCGCATAGTCAGCGTCGACCAGCTCGGTCACCAGTTTAAGAACCTCTGCTCGTGCCTCAGCCTTGCCGCGATATTCAGAGAGCCGCCAGATGATTTCGGCGACGCACTCCACTTGCAGCTTGCTCAAATCTGTCGTAACCATTGTGATGAACTCTCCCCGACCGCTTGCACCAACGAAACAGCATGTGCACAGCAAGAATCAGACCCTTGCGCAGGTTACACAGATCAACGCTTCAGAGTATTCGAAGGTAGCGAGCTTTCCCTCAATGACAAAACGTTGAGGACACAGGTCCAAACTGGAAAACTTGCGAAGGTTCAACCGCGCTTTCGATGCGCATGCTCAGGGTAAACTAATGGAGTGGCTACCGATGTGCTCATTGATAAGTGAGATACTGCATACGGGCCCACATTCTCGGAGACTTGGCTGTGCTGACTCAACAGGTGCGTGTTCATGTCCGGATTACTCTGATTATTGTTATGGACCATTAATCGTGCTCATCGAAAAACAGAGCGAAGGGAATTACTCGATTTTATGGTTAAAAGAACGATATTAGCAGTGTCGTTACAGCGCAAATAGATAGTTTGACGAATGCATATAGCCCGTCTTTATAATCATCTCGATAGCCAAAAGCTCTGTAAAACTCTGAAAGCACCCTTTGCAATAGCTGGCGCTCACTAGCACTCGCCAAATCATACCTTTTAGGTATCGTACAGCACCAAAATGATATTAGACGCTGACAAGCGCCACACTTAGTCTCTGACTAGGCAGGCTCCGCCTGCGCACAAAAATTATAAAAATGCCTTAGTGATCGGAGCAGCCATGAGCACTCATTACTCCATTCCCGAGTTGATCGATAACACTCGATTCAGCGCTTTTCAGTGGCGAGTTTTTGGCCTCTGTTTTTTCGTAGCCATTTTAGACGGATTCGACACTCAAGCGATTGCATTCACCGGCCCCTCGATCATTCAGGCATTCGGACTTGGAGCAGGGGCTTTGGCGCCTATTCTGACAGCAGGAGTTGTCGGTATGGTGCTGGGGGCAATGGTACTGGGCTTGATGGGCGACAAATTCGGTCGACGACCGACGATTATCGGGTCAGTAGCATTATTTGCTGTCGCGTCCCTAGCGACTGCATTTGCACAGACTACGGACCAGATTCTGGTCTTGCGATTTATCGCAGGGCTTGGAATGGGCGGCGCAACACCCGTAGTACTATCGCTCGCGGCCGAGTACGGCTGCGCTAAACATCGTGGCACGATCATGACCACGGTTTTACTTGGTTTGCCCGCAGGAGCCATTCTGGGAGGGTTGTTAGCGGCCAAAATGCTGCCGTCTATTGGCTGGCAAGGCATCTTTGCAGTCGGCGGCATCGTACCGCTGGTGCTGTTGGCTGTATTGATATTTGCACTGCCAGAGTCGTTGTATTTTTTAACGAGACACCGGGCGAATATCAGTCGTAAAAAGATTGAGAAAATTGTCGCTAAAATCACCAAAAACCAAATCTCCCCAGGCAGTACCTATAGTGTCCCAGAGATGGATTTAAAAACTAGAGTGACCTCCTTGTTCTCTGGCGGGCTAGCGCGTAATACCTTTGGAATATGGATTATCTACCTTTTTAACTGGGTTGCATGGTTCATGTTTCTGTCCTGGTTACCCACCGTTTTCAAAGCCACCGGACTACCAGCAGAGCAGGCGCCAATGGGCACTGTTGCGGTCAACGCGGTGTTTGTTGTTTGTGCTATTCCCCTCTCGATCATCTTGCCGAAAGTTAACACTCGGCTGTTGCTGCTGGTCTTGTTTCTTTTTGGTATTGCTCTGTGCCTGGGCCTGGCTAACAGTGGTAACAACTGGACATTGGTTTTCATCCTCGCCGGCTTAGCAGGCTTAGGTATTGGTGGTCAGCAAATCGTATTGAACTACATGGTTGCCCAGGCGTATCCCACTGCATTGCGTGCAACTGCAACAGGCTGGGCGATTGCACTGGGTCGAGTAGGGGCCATTATTGGATCAGCAAGCGGCGGTTGGTTTCTCGAACACGGTGGTCCCGCGGGCTATTACTCAGCGCTGATTGTGCCATTGGCAATTGCGGCGACAGGGCTCATGATCGTTCGCGCCCAACCAGATGCGGTAGAAGGTCAGTCACTCGCAGCGCATTGAACACTGTAACCGGCAACGGCTGCTGAAAATAATGCACATGTCATTGGCTCGTGGTTGACCAGGGTCGTAGGCAGATTATCGTCTGCAGGTGCGAGACAATGGCCCAGGTATCGACCGGCCAATCCGAGTCCATTTGTTTGAGCCATTCTTAACCAATAAGCACGGCTAAGCTGACCTCCTGATGCTTTACGACAGCCTTGCTACCGCTGCTGGCGGTAGCCTAGCGAGGAGCGGCACCCAATAGAAACATTTCTACCGCTCGACCGACCAGCTCTTGAATCTGCCCAACTTCCAAAGGCTCTGAACTGGGTTGATAAAGCCTTACCTGTACCTCAGCTGTTAACAATGCCAGGAATTGTGCGGCTTTAACCTGAGGGTCTGCCTGGCGTAGCTCACCACGGGTCATGGCGTCGCGCATCCAGCTCGACAATACCGCATTACAATCGCTTGGCCCGGCCTCGTAGAACAGCATGCCGATATTGGAGCGCCCTGCCTCGGCCATGACCATCCGGTAAACCGCCAGTGCGCTGCTCTCGTTGGTCAACACGAATAACATGCGCTCGCCAAAGCGCGTCAGCGCCTGCTCGAGCGTGACGTTATCCCGGTCATGGGCGGACAGTTGCGCCACCGCCTCTGATAAATGCACGGTCGCAACCGAACGAACGACTTCTACAAACAACTCTTCCTTGGAAGGGAAATAGCCATACAGCGTGGCTTTTGAACCACCCAACCTTTTGGTCAATTCGTTCATCGACGCACGCTCGTAGCCCACCTCCTGAAACAGAACCGCCGCGGCTTCAACGATTGCTTCGCGGCGCGCCTGCGTCCTTACCTTCATCACAACTCTCGCTCTGTAAGTGAACCGACGTGTACATTTTCGCTTGACAGGCATTTGCGTGCCGCGCAAGAATTAAAAGCGTACCAACTGGTTCAGTTTTGATTTAAAAAACCACTGTACTGCGCAGGCCTTTCAAAAACAAGGAAAGGCTGGGTCGCAACCGGCACCTGTGAATGCCAAAACCGCTTTATCTCACCTGATCACGCTTCTTCAAACAGGGTTCTGACATGTACAAAATGCTCAAGGCTTCTCGACTGGCAATGCTGACGGTCACCCTGGCCATGGCCGGATGTGCCGGGACATCGCCGTCTTTGTATTCGGACATCGATTCCTCGGCACGCCTGGCGCCGAACACCGATGATGACTCCGACCGCGTGCCTTATATCTATAAGGCTAACGTGGACTGGAGCAAATACTCCGCGGTCATTCTCGAGCCGATCACGGTCTATCAAGCGCCGGACAATCAATTCGGCAACCTTACTCAAGCAGACAAACAAACCCTCACTCAGTACATGCACCGCCAGTTCAGCGAACGCTTGCAAGAGCGCTTCAAGTTAACGCGGGTAGCGGCGCCCAATGCCCTGCGAGTCAAACTGACCTTGACCGGTGCGCAAACCACTACGCCCTTTTTCGGCACATTCACGCGATTCGATCTGGCAGGCGGCCCTTACAACATCGTGCAATCCATTCGCGGGAAAGAGGGTTCGTTTACCGGCTCGGTCAGTTATGCGGTGGAGATTTACGACTCGTCCAACAACCGCCTGCTTAACGCTTACGTGACCAAGCAATACCCGAACTCGCTGAACATCAGCGCGACTCGGGGATCGCTGAGCGCCGCACAAACGGGGATCGATAAAGGCGCGGACGCGCTCGTCGCCCAGTTCGAATAACACCGCCCATGAAAACGTACCCGTACCTGATCGCCTGCGAGCATTGCGACACGGTGTATCAACGCTTCGCCGTGACTTCAGGAGAAGTGGCGCGATGCCGGCGATGCTCGGCCGTCTTGTATCGTGGGGGCCTACTGGACATCGACCGATGGCTGGCGTTGACCGTCGCAGCGGCCATCGCCTTCGTGATCACCAACGCGTGCCCGGTCATCCGCATCAGTTTCCATGGTCTGCACAACGAAGCGACACTTTGGGACGCGGCTGCCGCGCTCGCGCACAGCTCGGCGTCCCCCATCGCGGCGTTGGCCGCGTTTTCGATCATCGTCGCACCACTGCTGCAGATCGCCCTGTTGGGCTGGGTGCTGGGGTTCGCCCGGGCCGGGCGAAGGGCGCCCGGTTTCTCTCAGGTCATGAGGCTGCTCATCCATTTGCGCCCCTGGTGCATGATTGAAGTCTGCATGCTCGGCACCTTGGTCGCGGTGATCAAACTCTCAAGCTTTCTGCAGGTGCTGCCGGGTGCGGGTATCTGGGGCATGGCCGTGTTGATGGCGCTGCTCGCGTTGATCGCCAACCGGGACATGCGATGGCTGTGGGAGCTGAGCGCGCAGCTACATGGCAATGAGGTGAGAGCTTGAAATACTCACCGCGTGCCGCGCATCTGGGCGTCGTCGCCTGCCATCTGTGTGGGCTGGTCTGTGAGAGCGTCCCCGATCAAGGCGAGCCCGCTCGATGCCCGCGCTGCCGCTCAAGGCTTCATCGACGACGCCCGGACAGCATTGCGCGAGGCTGGGCCTTTCTGTTGGCGGGCCTCATTGCCTATATTCCCGCCAATGTTCTGCCGGTGATGTACTCCAGCCTGTTCGGTCATGGCAGCGAGAGCACCATCCTGCACGGGGTTATCGAGTTCTGGGAATCGGGCTCTTACGGCATCGCATTGGCTATTTTCATCGCCAGCGTGGTGGTGCCCTGCACCAAGTTTCTGGTACTCGGCACTTTGCTGTTCACCGCACAGCAGCGCAGTCTCCGGGCAATGCGTGAGCGCGTCCGTCTCTACCGCCTGGTCGAGTTGATCGGTTACTGGTCGATGCTCGACGTGTTGGTGGTCGCCGTCGTTGCCGCACTCGTCCAGTTTCAGGCGCTAAGTACCATCGAACCTCGCATAGGCATTTTCTTCTTTGGCCTGATGGTGATCCTCACCATGCTCTCGGCCATGAGTTTCGACCCACGTCTGATCTGGGATGGTGAACAAGCCGATGCGTCACATGCCTGACAACACCCATGATTTGCCACACCCTCCGATGGTGAGCAGGCGTCGTGGAATATCCCTCGTCTGGCTGGTGCCTCTGGTCGCCGCACTGATCGGGCTTTCGATGTTGATGCGTGCCTGGCTGTCGGCCGGCCCGCAAATCACCCTGACCTTTCAAACAGCCACGGGCTTGGAAGCCGGCAAGACACCGGTCAAATACAAAGACGTTACGGTCGGCAGCGTCTCCTCTATCACCTTGAGCGATGATCGCTCCCATGTACTGGTCACCGCCTCCTTGGTCGAAAGCGCCGAAAGCCTCGCACGCGAGGACACGCGTTTCTGGGTCGTGCGGCCACGTATTGGCGCCCGCGGTATCTCCGGTGTGGATACGTTACTGTCCGGCGCTTACATCGGTATGGACACCGGGATATCCTCAAAACCTGCCAGCACGTTTACCGGCCTGGAATCACCACCCACCCTCATCACGGGCATGCCGGGCAAGGTCTTTACCATTCGCACTGCTGCGCTTAAATCACTGGATATTGATTCGCCTGTCTACTACAGAGATATCAAGGTCGGGCGGGTGGTGTCGTACCAGCTGGACAGCGACGGCAAGGGCGTGAGCCTGCAAGTCTTCATCGACGAGCCCTACGATCGCTTTGTGACCACGGATACGCGCTTCTGGAATGCCAGTGGCGTGGACCTTTCACTCGGCGCCGAAGGGCTGAAAGTCAAAACCCAATCTATGGCTGCCATCGTGGCGGGCGGTATTGCTTTCTCAGCACCCGATTACAGTCGCGCCGAACCCGCCACGGCCAAAGCGCAATTTACACTGGCGCAAGATCAGCAAAGTGCCATGGTGCAACCGGATGGCCCGGCCCATTACATCCAGCTTCGTTTTGACCAGTCACTGCGTGGCTTGACTGTCGGCGCACCGGTGGAGTTCTCATCCGTCACTGTCGGCCGAGTCGTCTCGATGAACCTCGACTACGATCCCTCCCGGCAGCGCTTTCCGACGATCGTCGGCATAGAGGTTTATCAACAGCGATTGGGACGAGTGCAGGAGAAGCTTCCCAAACCCGAAGGCGACCGAGAGCAACAGGCGGCTACATTTTTGCGCGGTATGGTCGAACAGGGTTTGCGCGCGCAAGTACGCTCGAGCAACCTGCTGACAGGTCAGCTCTATGTAGCACTCGACTATGTGCCAAACGCGCCGCGGGTTACGTTCGATACCCGCGCGCGCCCGCTCAACATTCCAACCATCCCCAGCAGTTTCGACCACCTGCAAGAACAACTGGCCAGCATCATCGGCAAGGTCGACAAACTCCCGCTCGACTCCATCGCCCGGCATCTGGACGCGACTCTGGTTGGCCTGGACAAGACCCTGCACCAGGTCAATGAGCACGTGCTGCCGGAGACGACTCAGACATTGCAGCAGACTCACAAAACCCTGGGCGCGATGCAGAGTTTGATGGATGGGGACGCGCCGATACCACAAGCACTGGGCCAGACACTGCAAGAGGTGAAACGCGCCGCGCTTTCTTTTCGCGTGCTGACCGACCTGCTGGGCCGCCATCCGGAATCCTTGCTGCGCGGCCGGCCAGATGATCAACCAACCCCTCGCCCCCTCCCGGCTTCCCAGGAATTGTCACAATGAGCATTGCAGCCCGTTTTGGCTTTATTGCCCTGATCGTCGGGCTGACCGGGTGCGCCTCAACGCCCATCCATTATCACACTCTCGTTTCACCATCCTCCGTGACTTCGACCCACCTTCCCCCCGTTCCCTTCCTGATCGATGTCATGGCAGTGGGTGTACCGGTTCAGATCGACCAGCCGCAGTGGGTGGTGCGCCTCGGCGCAAACAATGTCGGCGTGCTTGAAGGCGAACGCTGGGGCGCGCCGCTGAGTGACGAGCTGCACAGCGCACTCTCCGCCGAGCTAACACAACGCCTCAATACCCAGGATATTTCCGGGCTGACAGCGTCGTCGGATAAACCGGTGCTTAGAATAAAGGTACAGGTTCGACGCTTCGATAACTGGCCCGGTCGCCAAGTCGAGCTACAGGCGAATTGGAGTTTGAGTTTTGCCGGTGACACGCCCTCTGCCCGCTTGCTGTGCCAAGGCCGGTTCAGGGAAGACGCACTCGACGGTTATCCGCAACTGGCCACCGCACAACAACGCATAGCGGCCGCGCTGGGCAAAAAGATCGCCGAGGATGCGCGTGCGTGGTCACTGCCGCGAAGCACAGCTTGCGCGCATTAGCTCCATCGTGGGTGCGTCATGAGGAGGGCGTGCAATAGGCCCCGCCATCCTCCGTGAGCCCCACCACTCAACTCATCCAATTCCCGCCATCGACGTTGTACGTTTGTGCAACTACGTACTCGCTTTCGTTTGAAGCCAGGAAAATGGCCATTCCCGTCAGGTCTTCTGCGGTTCCCATCCGTCCAAAGGGCACCTCCTGCCCCACCAGCCTTTTCTTTTCACCCAATGGCCGATTCTCATACTGGGCGAACATTGCATCGACGCCATCCCAGTGCTCACCGTCCACGACCCCTGGCGCGATGGCATTCACATTGATCCGGTGCTTGATCAGATCCAGACCTGCCGATTGAGTAAGGCTGATAACGGCTGCTTTGGTTGCGCAATACACACCCACAAGCGCCTCCCCTCTCCTGCCTGCCTGGCTGGCCATGTTGATGATCTTGCCACCATGCCCCTGGCTGATCATCTGTCGGGCCGCTGCCTGCAGAGTGAAAAGCGTTCCTGCAACATTGATCGAAAACAGGCGCTCGTAACTCTCACGGGTGATATCGACAATGGGTGCAAGATCGAACAATGCGGCGTTGTTGATCAAGATATCCAGCTTACCCGTCTGCGCTATCACGGCGGCAATGGCATCATCGATAGACGCCTGATTGGTAACATCCATCTCGACAGCGTAAGCATTTGGCCCAAGCTCGGCGGACGTAGCCCGGGCGCGCTCAAGATTGATGTCAGCGATGGCGACTGTTGCCCCTTCACTGATATAGGCCTGAGCAAAAGAACGTCCGATGCCTCGGGCCGATCCAGTAACAAGAGCACTTTTACCTTCTAGTCGTTTCATTGATTGTTCATCCGTTTGCTTGAATATCGGGTTCGCCCAACCGAGGGCATTGGAGTGTCAATAGGGTCAGGCGGCAAGACGTGCCAGCGGGGCTACAGCTTTCCCGTGCTCGTCGAACAAATGGCAATGCTGGACATCCAGCGCAACCCATCGCTGTTCTCCATACACCACTTCACAATCGCCATTGACTCGTACGGTGAGTGCTTCACCGGACTTGGCGACGACGTGGCAGAAGGTGTCACTACCCAGGCGTTCGGTGACATCGGTGGTGATGGGCAGTTGCCCTAGATCATCCAGACTGAGGTGTTCGGGACGTATGCCCACGGTGACCTCATTGCCTACAGCCAAAGTGCTTCCGTCACGAGGGATGAGCAGACGTCGACCGGATGCCAGCTCGACCTCTACGCCCTGATAGTTATTGGCAGTTACCGTGGCTTTGAGAAAGCCCATTTTCGGAGTGCCGAGGAATCCTGCTACGAACAGATTCGCGGGTTGGTGATAAAGCTCAAGGGGTGAGCCAATCTGCTCAATTCGACCGCTATTGAGCACCACCACCTTAGTAGCGAGCGTCATGGCCTCGACCTGGTCATGAGTCACGTAGATCATGGTGGCTTGCAATTCTTTGTGCAGCCGGGACAGCTCCAAACGCATCTGCACCCGCAGGGCGGCGTCGAGGTTGGACAGTGGCTCGTCGAACAGGAAGATCTTCGGGTTGCGCACGATGGCGCGACCGATGGCGACTCGTTGGCGCTGGCCGCCGGACAGCTGTTTCGGCTTACGCTCCAACAGGCGTTCCAGCTCCAGGATCCGTGCGGCCTCAGTGACCTTGCGCTCGACGTCCTGCTTGTTGTCACCCGCGAGATCCAGCGCGAAGGACATGTTCTTGCGCACCGTCATGTGCGGGTACAAGGCGTAGGTCTGAAAGACCATCGCCAGGTCGCGCTTGGCCGGGCTGACTTCGGTGATGTCGCGACCATCCAGTTCGATAGTGCCACTGGTGACCTCCTCCAGACCGGCGATTAGCCGCAGCAGGGTGGATTTGCCGCAGCCCGATGGGCCGACGAATACCACGAACTCTTTATCGCGGACTTCGAGATCAATGCCCTTGATGATGGACAAACCTTCGAAACCTTTTTTCAGATTTTTTATTCTCAGAGTGGCCATGAAATGAATCTCCGATTTGTTAGTTTCAGTTCGCACGAACCTTCAATTCGCGCTCGCAAAAATCTCTTGGTTATTTGACGGCGCCGAACGACAGGCCGCGCACCAGCTGTTTCTGACTGATCCAGCCGAAGATCAGGATCGGCGCGCAGGCCAGCGTCGACACCGCCGACAACTTGGCCCAGAACAACCCTTCGGGGCTTGAATAGGAGGCGATCAACGCGGTCAGCGGCGCGGCTTTCGACGAGGTGAGGTTCAGCGACCAGAACGCTTCGTTCCAGCACAGGATCAGCGACAGCAGCACGGTGGACGCCAGGCCGCCCTTGGCAATCGGCAGCAGCACCCGAAGCATTTCCTGAGCGAGCGTGGCGCCGTCCAGTCGCGCGGCTTCGAGGATGTCTTTAGGAATGTCCTTGAAGTAGGTGTAAATCATCCAGACCACGATCGGCAGGTTGATCAGCGTGTAGATCACGATCAGCGCGATGCGCGTGTCGAGCAGGCCGAAACTCTTGGCCAGCAGGTAGATCGGCATCAGCACGCCCACCGGCGGCAGCATCTTGGTCGAGAGCATCCACAGCAACGTGCCTTTGGTGCGTTGGGTTTCGTAGAACGCCATGGAGTAAGCCGCCGGCACCGCAATCAGCAGGCACAGGGCCGTGGCACTGAAGGAAATCACCACGGAGTTCCAGGCGAAACTGAAGTAGTCGCTACGCTCGTTGATGTGCAGGTAGTTCTCCAGCGTCGGGGTGAAGAGGAACTGCGGCGGCGTGGCGAAGGCGTCGATTTCGGTTTTGAAACTGGTCAGCACCATCCAGAAAATCGGGAAGAAAATCAGGATCGCGATGGCCCAGGCCAGAGTGCCCAGCAGCAGGCTTTGCAGACGACGGGATTGTTGAAGGGTCATGGTGCAGGCCTCAAGGCTTGTCAGTCAGGTTTTTGCCGATCATCCGGACCAGCATGATCGCCGCGATATTGGCAATCACCACCGCGATCAAGCCGCCGGCCGACGCCATGCCGACATCGAACTGCACCAGCGCCTGGTTGTAGATCAGGTAGGCGAGGTTGGTCGAGGCATAGCCGGGGCCGCCGTTGGTGGTGGTGAAGATTTCGGCGAACACCGAGAGCAGGAAGATGGTTTCGATCATCACCACCACCGCAATCGGCCGCGCCAGGTGCGGCAGGGTCAGGTGCCAGAAAATCGCGATCGGCCCGGCACCGTCCAGGCGCGCGGCTTCTTTCTGTTCCTGGTCGAGGGACTGCATGGCGGTCATCAGGATCAGGATCGCGAAGGGCAGCCATTGCCACGAGACAATGATGATGATCGACAGCAGCGGGTAATGCGCCAGCCAGTCCACCGGTTGCGCGCCGAACAGCCTCCAGACGTAGGCGAGAATCCCCGACACCGGATGGAAAATCAGGTTCTTCCAGATCAACGCACCCACGGTGGGCATGATGAAAAACGGTGAGATCAGCAGTACGCGGACGATGCCGCGCCCGAGAAACTCGCTGGCCTCCAGCAAGGCACTGATCAACACCCCCAGCACCACGCTGATCAGCAGCACGCTGCCGACCAGCAACAGGGTGTTAGTGGCACCGGGCAGGAAGCCCGAATCGCTCAGGAAGTAGGTGAAGTTCTCCAGCCCCACGAACTGGTTTTCACCAGGGTAGAGCAGGCTGTAGCGGATCAGCGAAAAGTACAGGGTCATGCCCAGCGGCACGATCATCCACAGCAGTAACAGCGCCACCGAAGGGCTGACCAGAAACCAGCCGGGATTGCTCAGACGGCTTTTGCGAACCGGCTGGGGAATATCCATATGTGCTTTGAGCGTCGAAGTATTCATGGTGATCACAACCGATTGGTGACAGGCAGATGAAGATCAAATGTGGGAGCGACGGTGCGGCGATCCCACAGGGGGCTCCGGGTTATTTGGGATAACCGGCGCGTTTCATCTCGCGTTCAGTTGAGGTTTGCGCGGCAGCGAGTGCTTGATCAACCGACATCTGTCCAGTGAGAGCCGCCGAAAACAACTTCCCTACGGAAGTCCCAATCGCCTGGAACTCGGGAATGGTGACGTACTGGATTCCAACGTAAGGAACAGGTTTGATCGAAGGGTGTGCAGGATCGGCGTGCTGCATCATCTGCAACGTAACTTTTGCGAAAGGCGCTGCCTGCAGATAGGCCTCGTTGTAAGTGGACTGCCGAGTGCCGGGCGGCACATTGGTGATTCCATCTTTTTCAGCGACCAATTGAATGTATTCTTTCGACGTCGCCCAGGTAATAAAGGCCTTTGCGGTGTCTTTGTGTTTGGAGGTTGCCGGTATCGCCAGAGACCACGCATACAGCCACGACGAACCTTTATCGGTTACCTCCGTAGGTGCAGGAGCAAAGCCCACACTGTCGACGACCTTGCTCTGCTCCTTGTCCGTGGTGAACGAGCCCGCGACGCTGGCATCCACCCAGATGGCGCACTTACCGCTGTTAAACAGTGCGAGGGTTTCGTTGAAACCATTGCTAGACACGCCTGGCGGCCCATACTTCTTGAGGGTATCAACGTAGAAATGTGCCGCCGCTGTCCACTCAGGGCTGCTTAGCTCCGGCTGCCATTTTTCATCGAACCAACGGGCACCAAACGCATTTGCCATGGTGCTCATTAGAGCGATGTTTTCACCCCACCCTGCCTTGCCGCGCAGACACATTCCATACTGCCCCTTGTCAGGCTCATGGAGTTTGGACGCAAATTCGCCGAGCTGCGTCCAGGTCGGGTGCTCCGGCATGCTAAGACCTGCTTGCTTGAACAGATCAGTACGGTAATAGGTGATCGTGCTTTCGCCATAGAATGGCAATGCGTAGAGCGTATTGTTGACCGACAACCCCTGGCGGACTGAAGGAAAGATGTCTTCCAGGTCGTACTCCGGTGGCAACGCCGTGATCGGTTCAAGCCAGCTTTTGGCGCCCCACAAGGGCGTTTCATAAGTGCCAATGGTCAGCACATCGAATTGGCCGCCTTGTGTGGCGATATCGGTGGTCAGGCGCTGACGCAGAACGTTTTCTTCCAGTACCACCCAATTGAGCTTCACATCGGGATGCTGCTGTTCAAAAATTTTGGAGAGTCGCTGCATGCGGATCATGTCGCCATTGTTCACAGTGGCAATGGTCACTGTTTCGGCGGCTTGACTGACGAGGGCGAAGGACAGGCCAGCGGAAAGGAAAAGCGCTTTCGGGATTTTCATCGTAGTGCTCTCCGCTCCGCGCCTTGGACGACGGGAGCTATTATTTTTGTTGTTAACCACCGCTGGGCAATTACAGCTTTTCAGCAATGGGGGACGATTTGATTACAGCACCTTGAAATAGCCACGACAAACGCGCAACGGACGGCCAACTGATACTTTTTTAACCTGGCCAGCGAAGCCTTCTGCGAATCAAAAAAGTATCAGTGATACGTAATCTTGAACTAGCAAGCGCCTGCGCACAGGGCGTATGTTGCTCGCATACAAACAAGAAATAACCAATCCGGGGTCTGCCATGACTGATAGCCGAACAGCGCTTTTCGAACAGCGCCCCGCCGAACTGGAAGTCATCCTTCCCGAGCCCGATCATTGCTTTCGCTGGTATGAGCACGACTACCCCTACTCCCTTGCTCGCTGGAATCACCATCCAGAATTCGAAATTCATCTGATCCGCCAAGGCAGCGGCAAGCTCGTTGCTGGTGATTACATTGGCGCATTCGGCACCGGCCACGTAGCACTTATCGGCCCTGACCTTCCCCATGATTGGATAGGCGATCTGAGACCGGGTGAGTTCTTGAAGGGGCGCGACGTTGTGCTGCAATTTGATGGTGCAGCCATTCTGGCGTTGCGCAGCACAATGCCCGAGTTAGGCGAGCTTCAGCACCTTTTTGAACGTGCACGCCGTGGCTTGGAGTTCACCGGAGCAACCGCAGTACAGGCGGCTCGATTGATGGAAGATATCGGCCCTGCGCAAGGACTTGAACGCCTTATTCTTTTTCTGCAGTTGATCAACGTACTAATGAAAGCGCCAACCCAAGACGCTCATACGCTGGCCAGCGCTTGCTACGCGCCGACCCTGGACGACCGAAGTTCTGAACGCATCCATAAGGCCTTTGACTATTTGTTGACTGAGCTCACTGGCGACATTCGCCTGTCGGTGATTGCTCGGCAATTGGAAATGAGCGAGCCCGGCTTTTCGCGCTTCTTCAAGCGGGTAACCGGCCATGGCTTCATTGATCTGATGCGTAAACTCAGGGTTCAGCGCGCATGCCGACTATTGTTGCAAACAGAGATGTCCGTGGCAGACATCTGTTTTGAGGTTGGCTATGAAAACCTTTCCAACTTCAACAGACACTTCCGTATCGAAATGGAACAGACACCGAGTGAATATCGTCGCGGAACGGCGATGAACCTGTTCAATCGCAACGGTCTCCAGGCTGTCCTGGCGCACACAAAAGCCCATTAAGTAATGAACGCCTGACCGATGCGGGTTAGTCATCCGCATCCCACAACAAGAAGGAAATCACAATGGTGTTGCCTCGCGCAGTCGTATTTGGCGAAGCCCTGACCGACCTGGTACAGGGTCATCCTGGACAATGGCAAGGGTATCCGGGCGGTGCGCCATGGAATGTCGCACGAGCGCTGAGTCGCTTGGGAGTCAGCACGGCATTCGCCGGATCGGTGAGCACCGATTCTCTGGGCGATGAGATTGTCCAGAAATCGGCTGCGGCAGGACTGGATATGCGGTTTATCCAACGAACAGAGCGCGATCCGCTGGTTGCCATCGTTCCCTCTAGTCGTCCGCCAAGGTATTTTTTTGCTGGAAACGCCGATTTGTCTTTCGATCCCGAACAGCTACCGAACGATTGGATTTTGCACGCTGAAGTCTGTCATTTCAGTTGCATTAGCCTGGCCCGCCAACCATTGGCAGACACGTTGGTAAGAGTGGCACAACTGGCGAAACGGGAAGGCAAACGGATCAGTTTTGACCCGAACTGGCGTAACCTGATGGACAGACAATACCGAGAGCAAACTTTCCCATCAGTGACCGCCCTTGCCGACATGATCAAGCTCTCGGACGAAGACATTCGGCATATCTATCCAGGGTTGACCGAAACCCAGGCAATCAATGAGATTCGTGCCATCAACTCGCACGCTCAAATCCTGTTAACGCGCGGTGAATGCGGCATGGCGCTGTACACCTCCGATGGCTACTACGAACAGTCCGCTTACGTTGTAGACGTCGCAGATACAGTCGGGGCCGGAGATGCTTCTATGGCCGGTTGGCTCGCCGCAGACTTGCTTGGGATCTCCGATCTGCAAGAACGCCTTCGTTTTTCAGCCGCTTGTGCATCTGTATCTTGTTGTTATGCAGGTGCCCATGCGCCAGCAATGGCCGAAGTGAAAAAGTTGCTCAGCGCCGTTCCCGGTATTTGACGAAATGGCTCGACTGCTGAGAGGCATCTAAAAATGTTTTTCGCGACAATGAAAAAGGCCCTCAGGGCCCAATGCCAGTCAGTTAAGGGTATGTGTAGGAGCAGCCGGTCGACGCTTGATTGCTCCGGGCGGCGCTCCGACGATGGACCTGAGGGCGACGCGTTTATCCAGCAAACACGTGTCATCGTTAACGTCCATCACGCCCTGAGCCTTTCCGTCAACACGGTTTGCGGTGTCCGGCTCCATGACCAAAGGCGAGCCGCTGCCAGCGAGGCTGCGGCTGCGGCTGTTCAGATGCTGAGTTGAGCGCCTGACCGGGGGAATTTCCTTGCCAGCCGACGATAGTGAAATATCAATTACCCGCAGTAGTCATGGAGATGGGCATCTATCGCTTCCCCTTCATGCAGACTACGGAAAGATAAGAACCCCAAAGAACACCACATAGGGCAAGTATTAGCTCCGGATTGAAAATGCGCTGATCGACCGGCGCCACCAGGATTTCGCTATAAAGGCACAAGGCGCCCGCGATCAACGCAATAAAGTAGCCGGTCCGGGTTCTAGTCCGGCGCAGCAACAGAACCTTTTTCAGACCCTCGTCTTTCCATTCTTGAAGGGGCATGCATTGGATCTCCTCCAGCAGCACCACACCCCACAGCAACGCGCACAACCAATAACCTATCATCATGATGTCCTCCAGTTTGAACATTGATTCAACATGAATACAGCGCGCACTCCGCGCTCAACTTACGAATATCGATTCCAGAGTCTTTTCTGACTCGTGCAATTTGCTCTCATGCATATTCTGAAACAGGTGAGAAGGTTCGAGCGGCTGCCAGGGACGGCGATGCAGGACCATAGACGGGGAGTCCGAGCGGAGCACGCCCGGTCTCGTTGCCAGTGGTCGCATCCCGCTGGACCAGTTCGGCGGCGTCGAAGTCATATTCCCAGTGGCCTGCCTTATTCCACTCGTGGAGAAAGTAGGTATAAAACGGCACAAACAGTCCCTGGCCCGGTTCAGCGTATTGCAGCCCGAACACGTACTCAGGCTGGTCCTTCATTTCACGACCACTATGGCAATGCTGGACCCAGACACGGTCGTCGAGGACGACAACCTTCCAGAACGGGTCGTGGTCGTAGAACTTCAGCGAAACTTTCTTGCCGCGTCTGCGGCACTCATTAAGGAACGCAATGCTGGCGGCAAGTTCCTCTTGAAAGGTCGAGGTCGTAATTTCTTCTGGAAGTGAGTCGACTCGCTTGCGCGCTGCTACGCCAAGCGGATTGAGCAGCATGACGCGGATTTCATACGCCGTCGTGAAGACGTCTTTCAACACGCTATCTGGCGCAATCAGGGTTTCGTACCCCGTGAGCGAAAGGATGGAGGCGTGACGCGCCGCCGGTAAAGAGCGGACCAGATTCCGTTCGTGAAGGGTCGAAAGCCATCCCATGCGAGGATGTCTCGCAAAGAGCAGGGAGGCCATCTTCGCGCTTGTCAGACGATGGTGGTTGCCCCATGCGCGTTTGCACAGATAGAACAGAACCATCAAGGTTGAGGCCAGCACGATTTCTGTCGCAAGCAGCAGATTCGAGTTCAACTCCACGCGTGGCCACCATACATAGAGGATGTACCGTGCGGCATCCGGCGTGGCAAACGCCATAGCCATTGCGAGCAAGGTGATGACGCCATGTGACATGACGTGCTGCAGTATGGCTAGAAAGTCGTGTTCTTTGCTGATTGGTTCCATGGGGTACTGCTCCCATTTGGTGATGGTTGCCAGCAGGACAAAGCTTCTGGTAACAGGGACTTGGCTAAACGCTCCAACATGCGGCGCATGGCGGCAAGTTCATGGATCTTGTCGTAGGAGGCGTAGGCTCCCGCTTTTGTGAAGTACCTCCAATGTGTCGGATCAGCACAATTGCTGGCCACTATGACTTTTGTCAGCGGATACTCGGCTGCGACCACACGCAATACTTCCATGCCATTACCGTCGCTGAGGTTGACGTCCAGTAAGACGACATCGGGTGGTTCATGCCGGATGGCGGCGATAGCGGTCGATGCGCAGTGGAACGCCCCGGCAAGTGACAGGCCCGCGATCCGCGGCGACACCGTGTGCCACAACGCTCGCACGACGTTCGAATCCTCAACGACAAACAGGCGCAAGGGGCCTGAATCTCTGGCTGGCATCAGTGCAGTCAATGGTTTTGTGTTGGTGACCTGCATGATTTGACCTCTCTTTTTTGACATAGCTGTACAAGACGCTGACGAAGACAACTCCATTCAGCGGACGAAATCTTGCAGAGAGGTAACTATGCTTAAGTGCAACGAATCCCACTATCGACGTTAGCAGGAGTTCTTTGTGGAGATATCGGCCAAGAACTTGTAGTGATTCCACTACAAGCAGGCTGGATCGGGCGACGCTTCGGCGAAGCCGGGCATGTGCTGCGCATCATTGCTGCACAGTTCGTTAAACCGCACCTGAAGTTCAATCAGAACGATTCAATGATGCCCAGGCGTTTACCGCAGAGAGTGGAGGATGCCGAAAACGATTGAGTGGCTCGGCTGCGTCGGATGGCAGGGCGTTCTAAGTTAACAGGCCGTTTTCGAGTGCATAGCGGGCCAGTTTTGCGTTGCTGTCGATCCCTGTTTTTTCCAGGATGCGTGCCCGGTACGTCGTGACGGTACTCGGGCTTAAGTGCAATATCTCAGCGATGCGGACAATTCTCTCGCCTGAAGCGAGGAGCTTTAGTACTTCAAGTTCCCGGTCCGATAGCGCTTCGTGGGGTGCCGCGTCGCCTCTGCCGATAGCGTTGACCAGTTTTTCTGCCAGTTCAGGACTGACGTGCTTGCCGCCTGAGGCCACCTTGCGAACTGCCGCAACCAGGGTGGCTGCGGAAATATCCTTGGTGAGGTATCCCGCAGCGCCGTGCTTGATTGCGCGTAACGCATAGGCCTCGACCGAATGCATGCTCAACATCAGAATGGCGAGCTTGGGCTTCTCCGCACGCATGAGCTTGAGGAGTTGGAGGCCGGTCTTATCGGGCAGCTGAATATCTACCAGCGCCACGTCGAAATCTTGCTCCCGGACCAGGAGCATTGCTTCTTGTGCCGTCTCTGCTTCACCCGTTACGTCGATCTCGTTGGCAGTCTCCAGCATGCGTCGCACGCCGTTACGCACGATGCTGTGATCATCCACCAGCAAGACTCTGATTCTGTGGTCAGTCATCCGTATTTTCCATTCGCACCCGCAAGGCCCTGGCCGTATCGTGTCTCGATGTACAGATGATGTTGAACCCGCCGGCACAGTGGCGCGCGTTCATGCAGTCCCACACTAACCCTGCGGCCAGTGGCCGGCAAGCCATGGAATCTGCTGCAGAGTTTGACGTTAGCAGGCAGGTAGCGCACTTGCACTGTTGCCTCAGGCGTTAGCGCTCACTTCTCCGGACTGCCGGTGCAGTCGGTTGGAACGGCCTGTCCCCGGAAGCCATCAGTCGGCCACTACCACCCGGCATATTCAATCGGCATCCGCCAGGCAGCCAGGCTGGGATTGCACTGCAAGATGACAATCTCCCCAGAATCTGGGGCATTGCGCCAACCTTGCTAATATTTCGTAAGCCAGCGCTCAGTTTTCAGCATGGAAAATACTGCAAAGCCGGCTCCTGCGGCAATGGCAATCCTGGAGTCGACACCCGTGTGGGCATTCAGTCCGGGGGCATTTCCGGCCTCTGGCGCCTAAGCTCTCAGGTGTGTCTGCATGCGCCCATGGCTAATGCCTTGCGCGTGGCATCAATTTTAACCGGACAGAGACATGGCCACAGTGACGACACCGATCGAAGTTTTCGACATGAAGACATTGCTGGCAGCGCTGAAGTCGTTGCGCAAAGGTGACTTCACCACGCGTATGCCGGAAGACTGGACCGGCATGCCGGGCAAGATCGCCGACACGCTCAACGAGATCATCGACATGGCAGCCGACACCACCACCGAATTCGAACGCGTGGCGCGACTGATCGGCAAGCAGGGCAAGGTCGATGAGCGTATCGAATTGCCGATGATGAAAGGCTCATGGCAAAAGATCGTCAACTCGAGCAATGCGCTCACCAGCGACCTCATCAGCCCGATGAACGAGATAATTCGCGTTGTCGGTTCGGTTGCCGAGGGTAATCTGAGCCAGCAAGTACCGCCGGTACTCGACGGCCTGAAACTCCGGGGCCAGTTCCTCAAATCCGCCCAGATCGTGAACACCATGGTGACGCGACTGGGCTCCTTCGCTTCCGAGGTGACCCGCGTGGCCCGCGAAGTCGGCACTGAAGGGATTCTCGGTGGGCAGGCCAATGTCAAGGGAGTGTCCGGCACTTGGAAAGACCTGACCGACTCCGTCAACGACATGGCCGCCAATCTGACCACCCAGATGCGCAACATCGCTTACGTGACCACCGCGGTGGCCAATGGCGATCTGGGCAAGACGATTACCGTCGAAGTCAGGGGTGAGATTCTCGAGCTGAAAAACACCATCAACACGATGGTCGGCCAGCTCTCGAGCTTCGCTGCGGAGGTGACCCGCGTGGCGCTGGAAGTCGGTACCGAAGGCAAGTTGGGCGGTCAGGCGGAAGTGCGCGACGTATCAGGCACCTGGCGCGACCTGACCGAATCGGTCAACGGCATGGCGGCCAACCTGACCACCCAGGTGCGCAACCTCGCACAGGTGACGACGGCGGTGGCGCGCGGCGACCTCGGCAAGAAAATTACGGTTGAAGCCAAGGGCGAGATTCTCGAACTGAAAAACACTATCAACACGATGGTCGACCAACTCTCCAGCTTCGCCGCGGAGGTGACACGCGTCGCGCTGGAAGTCGGTACCGAAGGCAAACTGGGCGGACAGGCCGAAGTGAGCGGCGTATCCGGTACCTGGAAGGACTTGACCAATTCGGTCAACGGCATGGCGGCCAACCTGACCACCCAGGTGCGCAACATTGCCGACGTGACCACTGCGGTGGCCAACGGCGATCTGTCGCGCAAGATCACCGCCGAAGCGAAAGGTGAAATTCTCCAACTCAAGGAAACCATTAACACAATGGTGGACCAGCTCTCGACCTTTGCCGACGAAGTGACGCGCATGGCACGCGAAGTGGGGACTGACGGCAAACTCGGTGGCCAGGCCAAGGTGGCGGGCGTCGGTGGAACCTGGAAAGATTTGACCGACTCGGTCAACAGCATGGCGGCCAACCTGACCAATCAGGTCCGCAACATCGCCGACGTGACGACGGCGGTGGCCAAAGGCGACCTGGGGCGCAAGATTACCGTGGAAGCCAAGGGCGAAATCATGGAGCTGAAGAACACCATCAACACAATGGTGGACCAGCTCAATAGCTTTGCCGCCGAAGTGACGCGGGTGGCGCGCGAGGTCGGCACCGAAGGAAAGCTCGGGGGACAGGCACAGGTGCAAGGCGTATCTGGCACCTGGAAGGATTTGACCGAAAACGTGAACTTCATGGCGGCCAACCTGACCAGCCAGGTGCGAGGCATCGCGAAAGTGGTGACCGCGGTAGCCAACGGCGACATGAAGAAGAAACTGACACTGGAAGCCAAGGGCGAGATCGCCGAACTGGCCGACACCATCAATGGTATGACCGATACGCTGGCGCTGTTCTCCGATCAGGTGACCTCGGTGGCGCGTGAAGTGGGCGTCGAGGGCAAGTTGGGCGGCCAGGCCAACGTGCCGGGTGCTGCCGGCACCTGGCGCGATCTGACCGACAACGTGAACGGTCTGGCGGCCAACCTGACCAATCAGGTGCGCGCAATTGCCGACGTGGCGACTGCCGTGACCAAGGGCGATCTGACTCGTTACGTGGAGGTGGAAGCAAAGGGTGAAGTGGCGGAATTGAAGGACAACGTCAACGAAATGATCCGCAACCTGCGGGAAACCACGCGGCAAAACGCGGAACAGGATTGGCTCAAGACCAATCTCGCGAAATTTACCCGCCTGCTGCAGGGCCAGCGCGATCTGGCGGCAGTCTCCAAGATGGTGCTGTCAGAACTGGCTCCGCTGATCAACGCCCAGCACGGTGTGTTCTACATGATGAACGAGAGCCCGCCCGATCCTGCGAAACTCAAACTGCTGTCGGCTTATGCGTATAAGGGAAACATCAATGTGAACGATGAGTGGCGGCTCGGCGAGGGCCTGGTCGGGCAATGCGCTTACGAGAAGCGGCGCATCCTGCTGACCGATGTACCCGGAAATTACGTCGCGATTTCATCGGGACTGGGTGCGGCCGCCCCGCTGAATATCATCGTGTTGCCGATCCTGTTCGAGAACAAGGTCAAGGCCGTCGTCGAAATGGCTTCGTTCACGCGCTACAGCATCATTCATCAAACCTTCCTTGATCAGCTTGCTGAATCGATTGGTATCGTGCTCAACACGATCGAAGCCAATATGCGTACCGAAGAACTGCTCAAGCAGTCGCAATCGCTGGCGCAAGAGCTGCAAAGGCAACAAGAAGAGTTGAGACAGACCAACGAGGAACTGGAGGACAAGGCTGGACTGCTGGCGGAGCAGAAAGCCGAAGTCGAGAGCAAGAACCGCGAAGTCGAAATCACCAAGCTGTCGCTGGAGGAGAAGGCGGAGCAGCTGATGCTGACCTCGAAGTACAAGTCCGAATTCCTCTCCAGTATGTCCCATGAGCTCAGAACGCCATTGAACAGCTTGCTGATCCTGGCCCAGCAGCTCAGCGACAATGCGGAACACAATCTCACTCCCAGGCAGGTCGAATATGCCAAGACCATCCGTAGCGCGGGCAAAGACCTGCTGGAGCTGATCGACGAGATTCTCTATCTGTCCAAGATCGAGTCGGGTACGGTCACACTGGATCTGAATGAAGCGCTGTTCGCCAATCTGCACGACCAGATCGAACGCACCTTCCGGCCGGTCGCCGAAAGCCGAGGCCTCACCTTCACGATTGAACTGGCGCCTACCCTGCCCCCCGTCATCTGGACCGACGAAAAGCGCCTGTTGCAGGTGGTCAAGAACCTGCTGTCCAACGCCTTCAAGTTCACTGAGCAAGGCAGCGTCAAGATCAGCATCGCGCCCGCTGTGTCCGGCTGGAGCGTGGATCACAGCGAACTGAATCGCGCCGATACTGTGGTCGCCTTCGTGGTCACCGACACTGGCATTGGCGTATCTGGCGGCAAGCAGAAGCTCATCTTCGAGGCGTTCCAGCAAGCAGATACCGGAACCTCACGAAAATACGGCGGCACCGGCCTCGGCCTGTCGATCAGCCGCGAGCTCGCACACCGGCTGGGCGGTGAGCTGCGGCTGATCCCCGGTGAGGGCAAGGGCAGTACTTTCGCGCTGTACGTGCCCTTGCGTACACAGGATGCCCAGCGTCAGACGCTAGACGAATCAGCGACAGAGACAGAGACAGTACCTGGCCAAGTCAAGCGCGACCTCATGTCAGGTCCGTCTGCACAGATACTGGACGACCGCGAATCTGTCCAACCCGGGGACCAAGTGCTGCTGATGCTCGAGGGCGACGCCCGATTCGCCGGCATTCTGCTCGAGGCTGCGCGCCAGAAGGGGTTCAGGGCTATCGTCACGACCCGTGGCGCGGATGCACTGGAGCTTGTCGAGCGCTTCAAACCCGCCGCGATCACGCTAGACCCGGGCCTGACGGACATCGATGGCTGGTTGCTACTCGAGCAGTTGAAGCGAAATTTCGCCACGCGTCACATCCCGGTCCAGATCATCTCGATCGCTGACGACCGCACACGCGGGCTGCGCTATGGCGCTTTCGACTATCTGCTCAAGCCGGTCACAGCCGACGAGATTCAAAATGCGCTGGTCGGCATCGTGGCATTCGCACGGCGCAAGACCAGGAGTCTGCTGCTCATCGACGGCGACGAAGGGAACCGCGCCCGCATCCTCGATCTACTTGGCAACACCGACGTAAAGATCGCAACGACCGACAGCGGCGCTGATGCCTTGAAGAAACTGGCAAAGAAACGCTACGACTGCATGGCAATCAATCTCAAACTGCCCGACGCATCCGGTATCAGGTTTCTCGAGGCGCTGCAGGAAGACCACGCATTGCGTGAATTGCCGATCGTCGTCTATGGTGCAGAAACACTGACCAAGCCGGAACACGAGCGTTTCAGGACACTGCTCGGCAAGGGCGTCATCAAGGCAGTTCAATCCCCCGAGCGCATACTCGACGAAACCGCGCTGTTTCTACACCGCGTCGTAGCCAAGCTGCCGCAGACCCAGCGCAGGATGCTGGAAAAACTCTATGAGGGTTCGGACAGTCTGGAGGGTAAAAAGGCCCTGGTAGTCGACGATGACGTGCGCAATATTTTTGCCCTGACCAGCGTGCTTGAGTCCAACAAAATGCTGGTGGCCACGGCCGAAAACGGCCGAACCGCCATAGAACTGCTGCAGCAGCAGCCCGATACCGACATCGTGCTGATGGACATCATGATGCCCGAGATGGATGGCTTTGAAACCATGCGCCAGATCCGTACATTCAAAAGATTTGAAACCCTGCCCATGATTGCGCTGACGGCCAAGGCGATGATGGGTGACCGTGAAAAGTGCATCGAAGCAGGAGCATCGGACTATGTCAGCAAGCCGGTGGATACCGACCAGCTGCTGTCACTGATGCGCAAATGGCTCTATCGATGACTCTGTACCGCGCTCATTGCGCGACAGCAAAGGTGGCAATGTGCGCAAGGCCCGCTCGATTTTACCGGTGCTGCCGTTATGGCAAGATGCGCTAGCGCAAACCGAAGTGGCATAAATATGCAGCAGGAACCCCCGGTATTCAAAGAGAGAGCCCAGGTGCGGCAAGCGCTCCCGCCTGATGGCGTGCCAGCATCAGTGTTGCTGGTGGATGACAACCCCGCCAAGCTTACGGCGCTTGCCGCGGTGATTGCCGACATGGGCCTCGATATTGCCACGGCGACTTCCGGGTTCGAGGCGCTGCGCCTGCTATTGCAGCGCGACTTCGCAGTCATTCTGCTCGACGTGAAAATGCCCGTGATGGACGGTTTTGAAACCGCGGCACTCATTCACGGCCGCCCGAAGTCGGCCCACACGCCCATTATCTTCGTCACAGCTGAGGCCGATACGGATTCCGAGCGTTTCCGCGGTTATACGTCCGGCGCAGTGGATTACATCTTCTCGCCGATTGTGGCCGAGGTTCTTCGCGCCAAGATCCGGGTGTTTGTCGACCTGTTCTACCTGCAGCGCAAACTGACGATGCAGGCCGAAGAATTGCTGCAATCGAAGCTGCTGCTGCGTGAACTGGCCTCCTATCAGGAGCACATCAAGGAAGAAGAGCGAAAGCGGATCGCACGCGATATCCATGACGAGCTGGGACAGAGTCTGCTGGCGTTGCGAATCGATGTCTCCATGTTGCAGGCGCGCACCAGTACCATGCACCCCAAGCTCAACGAAAAGGCCAGCGATGCTCTGAATCACCTCGATACAGCCATCCGCAGTGTCCGCAGTATCATCAATGATCTTCGGCCGCCCGTACTCGATCTGGGATTGCAGGCAGCGATCGAGTGGCAACTTGAAGAGTTCCGGCAGCGCAGCGCGATCGATTGCGTGATGTCGATGAAAGACCAGAATTTCCGTTGCGATCTTAATGAAAAATCCGCCACGACTCTGTTCCGCATCGTGCAGGAGTCGCTGTCGAACATTGCCCGGCACGCGCAAGCGACACAGGTGCATATCGAGCTCTACAGGGACGGTCGCCGGCTTTACCTGCAGATCAAAGACAATGGCGTAGGCATGACGGATCGCAAAAAATTGAACTCGTTCGGGTTGGTGGGGATGAAGGAACGCATCAGCATGCTGGACGGGGAATTCACGATCGACAGCGCACCGGACAAAGGAACGAGATTAACGATATCGCTGCCACTCGACTGACCCGGATGGCATTGAAATGCTATAGCCCGGGCCCATCGGGCGGGCCAACCAGACTGCGACCACCCTCTTGATGGCGGTGCAGCCGCCAACGAATATCCCCGCTGCCGCTATCTTCGTCGGTGTTTCGGACGGTGCGACAGATTTCGAAAAAAAAAGTCGCAAACCCCGCGACGTTTCAGGGCTTGCGACTCATTGCCGATACGTCCCTCAAGCTCCCGGGACGTTTTCTACGGGTTTGCCTGCCGTGTTCATTACGGAACGTGCAGGCCTAGTTCTGTACCTCAACCGCGTCGAAATCCGGCGCGTCCGGGGCATCTGGGGCGTCGGCCACATCCGCTCTGGCTGCCCTCGCCTCAACTTTGGCAGCCTCTCTGGCTGCGTTCGCCTCGACTTTGGCAGCGTCCCGGGCCGCATCTGCAGCAGCCCTGGCAGCATCTCTGGCTGCATCTGCGTTTGCCTTGGCGGCGTCCCTGGCTGCATCTGCCGCGGCCCTGGCAGCATCTCTGGCTGCATCCGCGCCCGCTACGCCAGCAGCTTTTGCAGCGTCCCTGGCTGCATCCGCCTCAGCTCTGGCGGCGTCTCTGGCCGCATCTGCAGCAGCTTTTGCAGCATCCCGGGCTGCATCAGCATCAGCTCTGGCAGCATCTCTGGCTGCATCCGCATCGTTTCTGGCAGCGTCCCTGGCTGCATTTGCGGCATCGTTGTCGTTGTCATGCGCATTGCCTGGGCCTCTGTTCCCGGCAATACCACCATGGTCAGCGTCGCCGCGCCCCGGGCCTCCATGACCGTCAGCTCCATGACCTGCAGCACCATGACCGCCACCGCCGTCACCGCCGTGACCACCGCCTCCGGAGCCACCGCCGCCGTGACCACCACCGCCTCCGCTACCGCCATCTTTGGCATACACGCTGGAGAAACTACTGATGTAATCGGGCACCAGGACAGTCGATGCCGACAGGACCCCGCCAATTGCCAGTGCCAACAAACATTTCTTGAGCAGCATGATGCACCTCCGCTTGGAGTTGCGTCGTCATCTGCGTATCGAACGCAATGACCAGTGAGTTCGCAGCCGCCCATAGGAGCGGCCAGCCAACCGGCGCGGCCATGCATCTGCAGCATTAACGAGCAGCTGCGGTTTTCGCACGATCCTTCAGAGCCAGTTGGCATCGTTGCGTGGGAAATCTTCCCACACATTAAGATTAGTGCTGTCAGCCCGAGTGTCAACGACCGAATATCAGGACTAAGGCACGTGTTGAGCAAAAACTTCAACCTGACCCATTGGAGAATCGCCTCTCACCCGATCGGCTGGTTTAACGAGACGAGTTTTTTCAATGGAATAGACCAGGAACTGCCGGTCGGCTTTCCGGAGGGACAGGAAATGTGAGCGGAATGGGGAATTACTTTTCGGCGCTGCGCTGGGGGCAGTCAATAAATCAGGGAATCATCTGACCGGCTCGATGGCGGAAAATGTGCACATGAACGAGGCCTGGCCAAACATGCCTGGAAGACCGAGGGAGACTGGATATAAACCGTGGTTTGCAATCCGTTTCAGAGGTCCATGCGCTGAGCGCAGCTCCTCTGCATCAATGGCCTGGCAAGTCGCCGGGGCGCGTTGAAACGCCTTCAGGCTTGCTCGCGGAACACCCGCGCCGCGACCGTGGACGAGTTGCTGTGACAGGAGATAGTCGGGGTTCCGGCCTGCGCCGCGCAGGCGAGGCCCAGAATCCTATCGGCGAGCGGATCAGGCAATACTGGCGGGGTTGGCCGGGCTTGCACCCCACTCGAGGAAACGGATCTTGTGCACCTCGCCCTCGCTGTCTTCGTAGACCAGGGTTACCGGTACCACACCGGTCTTATCGGATGTATCAGTGCGCTGCAGTACCCGTTTCACATCGATGTCCATCCCGTAGTGGTATTCGACGGCTGAGACATGCGCGCCGGGTTCTTGCAGGCCGTTCTGGTCGAATACACTTGGCGCAAGACTGGAAATCACGGCACTTACTGCTGTGGCGATGTTCATTAGGCTGTACCTCTGCTGAAGTTCGCTTGACAAGGACTAGATGTGACACGCGGTGAAAGTGAAGTTCACTCCACCCGGACGAACGACCCTTTTCCATTATTGCTTGAGTCGCCGCAGGCCCCAGCGATCCCCCATGGTTGAGCGGTTTCGACCACTCGTCCTTTATCCATGGGCGTTCTCCCAATTTGTCGATTGTTTTACCAAAGCGGCATTCATTTGCGCAGGACGTGGGAGTTGATGTGGTGGCTTGAGGATCGTTTCCCCTCGATTCCCCTCGATTCCCCGAGGAATCAATTTTTTAGCTGAGGACTCCCCTATGGCATGGCCGCGAATGTGCTTTTTTCGAGGGGAAAATGGCAGTGCTTTGACCTGGTTTGTTAACCCGGCCAAGGGATTTTTTATGGCTGACCAGGTTATACCCCCCGATTTCCCCCATGGAATTTGGAAAAAAGACGAAAAAATCGGCGGGGCTCTCATCTGCCTCCCGACTCGCCGGAAACCCAGTAATGGTGCTGGCTGCGCCATCAAAACTGGCAATGTGCCGCTATCCATTTCACTGCCGTTTGTCGGGACAATTGATCAAAAAATGAACGGACTCGGACTTTTTCGTTCAGAATACGCAGCAGGTGACACAGGCTCTGATCCTCACCTAGCCCCAGAAGCGGAAGTTAAACCACATATGCACTAAGTGCGAATGGGGATTTTCATTACCTGAAAATGGAGATAATCGAATGATTAGAAGTTCATTCGCGAAGCTCACTTTTATCTCGACAGCGTAATACCGCAAGACTAATTAATAGAAATTGCTGGATCTTAATTGCAGTCAGTAACTGTAAGTTCCAGTTAAGTCCAACTGAGAGTCATGTACTGATTCACTACTAGAACAAAGAGGTAGCCGGTAACCATGGAGCTTAATATGCTTTCTTCGTCGACCGTGGAGTTTTTGCGTTTGGGAGTTGTATATGCCCACCTTATTGCCTGCTGTGTGGCAATCGGGCTTGTTTTGACCAGCGATATTGCAATGGTCAAGCAACTCCTGAAGGGGGATGCGTCAGGTCACCATGATGACGCGCACATGGAAAGTCTTCAAAAAACCGTAGTGCTTGCCCTTGTAGCTCTTTGGATTACGGGCATTGGTATTGTCGGGATAGATTATGCCGGCAAGGGGATGGAGTATTTCCTCAATCCAAAGTTGCAAGCCAAGATCGGCATAGTTGTACTGCTGACCATTAATGGCGTCGTGTTGCATAGCGCGGTATTGCCTGCTCTGAAAAAAGCCGGTTCGTTGCTCAAGCTCTCCTTCAGCCTGCGCATGCTGGCGCTGTTCTCGGGGGCGTTCTCTGGCGTGTCGTGGTTCTATGCCGCAATGCTGGGTGTTGGTCGTCCGTTGGCCTGGAAATACTCGTTGGTGGAGTTGCTGGCAGCCTATCCGGTCCTCATCGTCGGTGGATTCGGGATGATGGTGATGCTCACCATCTGGGCCAAAAACAAGAGCACGGCAGAATCTACGGAGCAAAGCACCTGGACAGTAGGAAACGCCGCCCTGGCTGGATGGTGAAGCCAGGTTGAACAAGGACGTTCAGCTTTAGCCAATAAATCCCGCTGTTAGCTGTTAACCCAATCTCACTTGAGGATACCCAAATGAAATCCATGAAAGCTCTCTTCGTCGTCGCCGCTCTGACCGTTTCTTCTCTGGCTATGGCCACAGGTGGCGGTGGTGACCGGACCATCGCACGCATGGAGAAAGCCCGGAAAGTCTCGATGGAAGCCTACCAGGTTGCACAGAAACAGAAGGCTGAAGCCGCTGTAGCTCAAAGCAAAGCCAAGGCGGCCGATCACTCCAACTCCTGATCTGTCTGTCGCGTCCCCGATCTGACAGACATATGCGGTCTCAAGCTTCAAATGCAGCACCCAAGGTTCAGCCTCTGTGCTTCTTGCCCGGCAGTCGTTTCAATCCTGGCGTTTTCGAGGGATGTTGCGCCGACTTCCAGCCGGCTTTGCCCCTTGGAATCTAAGGCAGATGAAGCCTCGCATGAGCGGTGAGCTTATCTAGAAACCGGCTTACCGTACTCTTTTGCTCTACCCCTTGACGGGTAATGCAATGAAAGGCAGAACGATAAGCCAAGCGTTGCGGCATGATCGATCGAAGCCTGCCTCGCTCGACCCAGCTCGCGGCGTAGTGGGTGGGCAGGTAACCGATGTAGGTGTCGGAAAAGACCAGCAGCGCAATGGCCTCCATCGAAAACGCGCTGACCGCGCTGGCGAACCTGAGCTCGCACGGTCGTTTGTTTTCGGCGACATAGCCTCTGTCGACATAGTCCGCTGCGCTTAACTCTTCATACGTCAGGTCCTGATCAGGGCGCTCGAAAAACGGATGCCCGTTGCCGCAATACAGGTGCTGCTCCTCTTCGAACAGCGCCTGATAATGAAGCCCCGACAATCGGTGGTGGAAAGCGCCGACGGCGACCTGGATGCGCTCTTCAAGGACCGCCTGTTCAAGTTCGTCGGGACGCATGACTTGCAAATCGATATGGACACCGGGTTGCGCAGCACGTAACTGGGCAATGGCCGCCGGTACAGGGCTGTGCTCGAGGGTGATCAGGCTGTCGACCGTGCCGATGCGCAACAACTCCCGATGGCGCCCGCTGAGCACCGCCGTGCGCTGGCGGAAATGTCCGATGTTGGCGAACAGCTCCTGGGCTGCCGCGTAGGTTTCTTCGCCTTCTTCGGTCAACTGGAAACCGCTTTTCCCGCGTTTGCACAACGAGTAGCCGAGCCTGACTTCAAGGTCTCGAACGAGCACGCTGAGGCGCGACAGACTGGTGTTCAACGGGACCTGTGCAGCCGTAAAACCACCGGCATCCACGATCGCACAGAAGATCCGCAGCATGCGCAGATCCACATCCGTCAAATTCACCAGCATGCCGCCCTCTCCTCGTGTGTTTGCTTGCGACCGCAATCAGCCGTTCATTACACCGCCGCCATTGACGCCCAGTATCTGCCCGGTCATGAAACTGGCCTGCTCCGAGGCCAGGAAGATCACCGCGGCGGCAATTTCCTGTGCCGTTCCCAGTCGCAGTATCGGGTAACGCAGCGCTTCTTCGCGAATATAAGCCTCGCCCAGGCGTTCGACCATCGGCGTCAACGTGCCGCCGGGGGCAACCCCGTTTACCCGTATACCATGGGCCGCCAACTCTCGCGCCAACGACTTGGTCAGCGCAATGATTCCACCTTTTGCAGCCGAGTAATGGCAGAGATTGGCGCACCCGAGCTGCCCAAGGTCAGAGGCAATATTGACGATGGTGCCGCTGCCCTGGCGGGTCATCAGGGCCGCCGCCGGCTTGCAGAAAAGGAACGTCCCATAGAGATGAACACGGATCATCCGGTCCCAGGCCTCGACACTGAGTTCGCTCAGCGGCGCCTCCTGCAAGAACCCCGCGTTGTTGACCAGCACATCCAGGCGTTGCAGCCCGGCAAATGCACGCTCTGCTGTTGCGGGGTCCGAGACATCACCCAGCGCAAGACGCACCTCCACGCCCCGCGCCTGCAGCTCATCGGCCAAGGCCAGCAGCACCGGGCTTTCCTGCAAATCATTGAGAACGGCAAGACTGCCTTGCTCGCCAAGAGCAAGCGCGACCGCATGGCCGATGCCCTGTGCAGCACCGGTTACCAAATAGGTTTTCATGAATGACCTCAGCCTTCAGAGAATTTAGTAAGGATGCTGTTCCAGCCACTGCGCATACATGGCAATGCCTTCATGCAGGTCGAACCGGGGCCGGTAGCCCAGTTGTTCGCCCGCCGCCGAAATGTCGAAGCACGCATTTTCATCCAGTACGCTCAAAGTACCGGGGCCGATGCTGAGCTGGGCATGGGGGTAGACCTTGCGAATCCGCGCCGCGACCGCCCGGTAACTGTCCTGCTCACCAGCCGTCACATTGAACACCCGTTGTTGCAACCGCTCTTCCTGAACAGTGGCCGCCAGTACACAAGCGTGGGCAACATCCACGACGTGCACGTACTGAAAGCGGTAATCGCCGCCCTCCTCCTCATGCCACGGCTCGTTATCGATCGCGCTTCTGAGCATGCTCTTGAGGTAGCACTGCATGAACTGGCCAGGACCATAGATCCAGCCCGGTCGCAAAGACACCACGCTGACCTGGTACAGGTCGCTGTAAACCTGACCGAGCTTTTCGGTGAACACCTTGGTACAGCCATACGGCGTGGTCGGTTCAAGGGGCGCGCGCTCATCGACCACATCCATTTCCCGGTTGGGCCCGTAGGCGCATTCGGAACTGAGGTTGACCACCCGAGAAATACCGCTGAGCCGGGCGCACTCAAACACATGGGTGGTGCCCAGTGCATTGGTCAGCACCGTTTGCAGGGGAATACGCCGAGAGTCCACCGGGTGCGAGATCGCCGCGGTATGAACGATCGCGTTGACCGGACGGCTCCGGCAGCTCTCCAGCAAACTCGCCAGGTCAGCCAGATCACCTTGTACGTAACGATACGCAGCGTGCTCGATGGCGCACACCAGGCTGCGGTCGTAGCCCACCACTTCGTTACCCTGAGCCAGTAACTGACGCACCACTTCCTGGCCAAGAAATCCGTTGGCCCCGGTTACCAGTATGTTCATGATCCGTCCTCAGTAAGGATGCAGCGGCAGTGTCAAGTCGCCCGCCTGCCAGCGTGAGTAGACATCGTCAGGCGTGCAGATCCAGACATCGTCATAGCGTTGAATCTGTTGGATCAGCCGCTCCAGCATCGCAATGCGTGATGCGCGACCGATCAATTGCGGGTGCATGGTCAGGATGAAATGGCTGCCGTAGTGACGCATTCCTTCCAGCTCCGCCGACCAGAGTCGAAAGACCTTTTCCGGGTCTTCGATCACACTGCCCAGCGCAGGCTCTGCCGAATAGGCGAACTGCTCCCAGTCGTCCAGCAACCAACTGACGGGCAGCTCCAGCAGACTCTTCTCAGCGCTGCCGACGCGGTACGGCCGGTCATCGCCCATCAAGCTGCTATCGCTGTGAAAGCCCAGGGCAATGAGCGAGTCAACGACGTCCGGGGTCAGCTCCCACAACGGTGCGCGGTAATGGGTGACCGGCCGATCCAGGAGGATTTCGAGCAGCGCCTTGGAGTCCTTGAGAATCTGCAGATTCTGCTCGGGCGTCTGTTCATCGACACGCTCATGGAAGTAACCGTGGCAACCAATCCCGTGGCCGGCAGCTGCGATGCGGCGTACCACCTCCGGGTCGATCTCGGCCACGCGAGCGGGAATGTAGAACTGCGCCCGAAGGCCGTAGCGGGCCAGCAATTCCAGCAGGCGCGGCACGCCAACGCGGCGTCCATAGGCGCCCATCGACAGCAGCGAGAGCCGGCGCCCGTCGAGGCTGGATGGCTCCCAGGCGCTTTCTGCATCCAGGTCAAAACTCAAGGTCACAGCAAAACGTTTATTCTCAGGCCAGGCAGTCATCAATGGATTCCTTCTACGAGCGACGCTTGATTGAGTCGGCGAGAATGCACAGCAACTCGAACATCATGGTCGCGCCCACCAGCGCCGTGGCCCCGCCCACATCAAAGGGCGGCGACACTTCCACCACATCGGCACCGACCAGGTTCAGGCCTTGCAGGCCCCGGATCAGTTGCTGCGCCTGCAACGTGGTGATGCCGCCTATCTCGGGTGTGCCGGTGCCCGGGGCAAACGCCGGGTCCAGGACATCGACATCGAAGGTGACGTAGGTCGGCTCGTCGCCCACGATGCGTCGCGTCTCGGCAATCGTCGCGGCAACGCCGATGTCGGCGAACTCCTCCATATGGATCACCCGGATACCGCAGTCCTTGGCGAAGTCTTCGTCTTCTGCCGAATAGATCGAACCGCGAATACCAATCTGTACCGTGCGCTTGGGGTCCAGCAGCCCCTCCTCGATCGCACGGCGAAAAGGTGTGCCATGGGTGTAGAGGTTGTCGCCGAAGTAGCGGTCATTGGTGTCGGAGTGAGCATCGAAATGGACCATGCCGATAGGCCGGTCCCGGGCGATGGCGCGGAAAATCGGCAACGTCACCAGATGATCGCCACCGACGGACAGCGGCACCGTACCGACCTCATGGACCTGCCGATAGAACGCTTCAATTCGCTTGAGGGAATCGAGCAGATCAATTGGGTTGACCGGCGCGTCGCCCAGGTCGCCGACCCGCACCAGATCATAGGGTGCTATATGGCTGACGTGGTGAACCTTGCGCATCATGCTCGACTGGTTGCGCACCTCCCGTGGACCATGCCGGGCGCCTGCGCGGTTGGTGGTGCCGCCATCCCAGGGGATACCTAGCAAGGCGATCTGGACGTCTGCCGGATCGGTGAATATCGGCAGGCGCATAAAGCTCGGTATGCCTGCAAAACGGGGGATGACGGCGGCGTCCAGAGGTTGCGGAAAGTCATTGGCCATCAAGATTACTCCTGGGTATCAGCAGATGAATTGACGATAAAAAAGGGATGTTCAGGACGTATCACGCCTTCGCCGGCATCGCACCGGCACCTCTGCGGCGGCGTTTACCCGAGAGCACGATCAGCGCGCCACTCACCAGCGACAGTGCTCCCAAATACCAGGCGGTATAGAGATCGTCCGGGGAGACCGGGTTGGCGCCTGCGGTGTAACCGATGTAGGCGAGTACAAAGAGCGCCAGCAATGCGGGGATCGACAGTAGTGTTGCGGTGAGTGCCTTGTGTTGTTTCCAGGTCATGACCATGAAGGCCGCCAGCGCCGAGATGTAGGACATCACCAGGGTGATGGTGACCACGTCGTAATACCAAACGATCTTGTCCAGCGGTTTCCACCAGAGCAAGGCAATGCCGGCGAGCGACACCAGCCCCAGGGTGAACCACGGCGCCTTGAAGCGGTTGACAGCGCTAAACGCACCCGGCAGATGCCCCTCCTCACTCATCCGATACAGCGTGCGCGCCGACGAATTGGAAGAAATCTGCAAGCCGGCGCACGCCGAGGTAATCACTACGAACAGCGCCAGCCAGGCCATGGCCGGTGGCAGGTAGACATTGGCGACAGCGGCGATCGGCCCGCCGTTGCCGTTTTCAACAATGGCAGCCAACTGCTCCACCGGAACCGCGTATTGCCAGCCGATGGCCGCCAGACTGTAGATCACGAAGGCCGAGGTCAGCACGATCAACAGTGAACGCTGCACGGTGCGAACCGGTACGCGCGCCTCTTCGATGTAGTTAATGGCCGAATCGAAGTTCGCCAGCATCCACACACCAAACAGCACTCCCGGGCCAATCGCCGCCAGACCACCGGCGCCTTGCAGCGAATACATCGAGGCAAACGACAGGTTCTCGACCTGAGGATGGATGAGCCCCATGAAACCGAGCCCGGCGACCACGGCTATTTCGAAAACCAGAAAGGTACTGGCAAGCTTCGCGGTCACTCCGACCCCGCGCACCGACACAGCAAAGAAGGTCACGATCAACAACGTACCGATGATCTTCGCGTTGAGTTCGCCAGCGAGCGAAGGAATCAGCGCTTGGAGGTACTCGGAGCCAATCAACGCACACATCGGCGTGACGGCGATGCAGGCAACGGCATAGGTCCAGCCCAGGATGCAACCAATATCCGGGTGCAGAAAACGCGAGCAAAAGGTGAAGATGCCCCCTGCCGACGGTGCCTGACGTGTCAGCGAAACCATGCACACGGCCAGCACCAACATGGGAAAGAAAAACGCAATCAGGATCGCCAGGGGTGCCTGGTGACCGGAGATCGAATAGAGGATCGACATCGACGAGGCGGCCACCCAGGCCGGTGCGTTGAACCCCAACGCGGAAAAACTGACGTCCTTGGTGTTGAGCTTTCCTTTGTTGAGCGCCGTGTCGAGCTCGCTGATTGCACCGTGACGGTCGTAACCGAAAAGTTCGTAGAGTTTCATGATTGTTCCCAGGCTCGTTTTTTATTGGCAGGTAGCGAAAACGCTTCTTGTAGGACAGAGCTCTTGAGCAACACCCGATCGTTGCCGGGTGTTATCGCCAACTCAAGATAGGGGGATGGCTGCAAGGCACCAATTACCAAAGACGAAAGCTGACTTGCACAAAACCGCACGGATGCCGGACGCCGGCAGGATTTATCGACAAAAAAAAAGCCGAAGCCCTTAAAAGGCATCGGCTATTTTTATCGGTTGATCGTTCCCACGCTCCCGCGTGGGAATGC